>JBMLOK010000049.1:16696-22440 GCA_049243005.1 Bacteroidia bacterium
GTTCCCCAGAAAAAAGAAACTGCTGCAAAGGCCAACCAGGGTTTTAAATCAGCTTTCATGTAATAAATTTATTTGCTGAATCAGCTGTTTAAAATAAGATACCGAATATTTCAATCTGCTTCCATACCAAGAATACAATTCTCCATCAACCAGAATGATTTTAGCTTTTAATCCTTCACTTTTCAATTGTTGAATATGTTTCTCAGCAAATGGAAATGGTTCAGAGGAAAGCAAAACAAACTCAGTTCCTAACTCATTTAATTCAACAATACTTGTTTCCGGATAACGTGAATCTTTATGCAAAAGCACATTTTCAAACCCACATTTGTTGAGCATTTCATTGATAAATGTATCATGTCCTGCTGCCATCAAAGGCTCATTCCAAATGAGATAAGCAATTTTCTTTTTCTTTTCTGTTTGATGTAATTCCGCAAATCCAAGTTTAATTTCTTCTACAATCAAATTTGCTTTTAGTTCTTTACCACAAATAAATCCTATATCGGAAATCATGTTCAAAGCATCATCCAGATTCTGAATATCACTCATGTAAGCCGGAAATTCATTCATCAGAATTTCGATTTGTTCTTTTAGATTTTCTTCTTTGTTGCCAATGATTAAATCCGGTTTTAATTCCCTGATTTTATCGATTTGAAGTCTTTTCGTTCCTCCAATTCTGGTTTTGGATTGATGTGCCCATTCAGGATGAATACAAAATAGCGTTTGAGCAATGACTTCTTCATTTAAACCTAAATCATAAAGCAACTCAGTTTGAGAAGGAACCAAGGAAATGATACGCACAGGCTTTTGTGGAAGGAAAATTTCTCTTCCCATTTGGTCTGTATATTTTCTTTGGCTTTCCATTTATTCGGACTCAAAAGTGCTGTTTTTAAAGCTGATTTTTTGCAGTTATTTTAATTTTATGACAGTATTAATGTTTGTTTAATGGGCTTGTTTTCTGATTATCAAACAGAAATCAAACCAAAACAAATTGTTATCTGTGTAAAACTCACGTTTAAAAATGCTTGATAAAATTGCCATTTTTACGCTTAAGCTGCTATATTTGGAGCCTCTAAAATTGGAAATACATGGGAAGGGTATTTGAAAAAAGAAAACACAAGATGTTTGCTCGCTACTCAAAAATGAGCAGAGCTTTTACGAAATTTGGTAAAGAAATTCATATTGCCGTTAAAGCCGGCGGAACAGATCCTGATTCGAATTCACGTTTACGTGCAATAATTGCCAATGCTAAGGCTGCAAATATGCCTAAAGCAAATATTGATGCTGCTATCAACCGTGCCAGCGCAAAAGATGGCAAAGACATGGAAGAAATTGCATACGAAGGAAAAGGTCCACATGGTGTAGCAATGATTATTGAAACTGCTACTGATAATCCAACCAGAACTATTGCCAACTTGCGCGCCCATTTCAATAAAACAGGCGGTCAAATGATGGTTTCAGGAAGTCTTGATTTCTTATTCGAAAGAAAAGGTATTTTTAGAATTCCTGCAGAAGGTATCAATCCTGAAGAATTTGAATTGGAAATGATTGATTACGGAATGGAAGAATTAGAAGATGATGGAGAAGGTCATTTTATGATTTCAGTTCCTTTTACCGAATTTGGTGCCATGCAAAAAGGTTTAGAGGAAAGAAAAATTGAAATTCTGAATGCTGAATTACAAAGAATTCCTACCACCCAAGCAGAATTAACAGATGAACAAATTGCCGACTTTGAAAAACTAATGGAACGTCTGGATGAAGATGATGACGTGACCAATGTTTGGCATAATTTACATTAAAATCATACAAACAAAAGACCTTCGAAATTCTCGAGGGTCTTTTTTTAATATCCAATATTCAGATGAAAACACGTGCTTCCAGAAAACCAAAATTAATTGAAAGAACGGCAGAGCGTCATGATTTCAACGAAATAATTGAACTTTCTAAAATCTGCTTTCCAAATAATGAACCATGGACATACCAAATGCTGGATTCTCAGTTCAAACTGTTTCCGGATGGTATGCAGGTTATTGAATATGAAGGAACAATTGTGGGTTCAGCAACCAGCTTAATTATTAGTTGGGATGAATATGATGATGATCATAGCTGGAAAGAAATTTGCGACAATGGTTTTATTACCAACCACGACGATGAAGGCGATACTTTGTATGGTATTGAAGTCATGGTTCATCCGGAATACCAGGGATTAAAAATTGGAAGAAGGCTTTATGAAATGCGTAAGGTTCTTTGTATTGAAAGAAACCTGAAACGTATTTTAATTGGTGGCCGTTTACCCAATTACCACAGGTATAGCGAAGAGTTTGGAATCAGAGCCTATATCAAAAGGGTAATCGATAAAAAGATTAAAGATCCTGTTGTTACATTTCAATTAAGTCAGGCATTTAATATCACACGTATCATCAAAGATTATTTGCCGGAAGACAAAGAATCGGAAGGATATGCCTTGTTATTGGAATGGATTAACCTCGATTATATTCCTGAAACAAGAGAACGTAGCGTTTTAATGAAAAAGGTTCGTATCTGTTGTATTCAGTATGAACTTAGGAAAATCAGAGGGTTTAAAGAGTTCGCACAACAATGTGAGTACTTTACTGATGTTGCATCCAATTATAAATCGGATTTTGTTTTGTTTCCGGAATTGTTCACTACCCAGCTTTTATCTTTACATGAATATAAAAGTATGAGTCCGGAAGATTCTATTAGAAAACTGGATGAGTATACCGAAGACTATATTGAGTTGTTTTCGAGACTATCTTTGGAGTACAATATCAACATTATTGCAGGTACACATTTGCAGGTAGAAGGTGAAAATCTATATAATATTTCTTACTTGTTTAAACGTGATGGTACTTATGAAAAACAGTATAAAATTCATATAACCAGTAACGAATCTAAATGGTGGGGAGTTAAACCGGGTAATGAAATTAAGGTGTTTAATACCGATTGTGGTAAAATTGCCATCAATGTTTGTTATGATGTTGAATTCCCTGAGATGGCCCGAATTGCTTGTAACAAAGGAGCAAAAATTTTATTTGTACCATTTAGTACTGATGAAAAACACGGACATTTAAGAGTGAAAATTTGTGCACAGGCAAGAGCAGTAGAAAATCAGATTTTTGTTGCAACAGCAGGTACAATTGGTAATATTCCATCTGTTGATAATATGGATATTAACTATGCTCAATCTGGTATTTACACGCCAAGTGATTTCGCTTTTCCTCCTGATGCAATTGCAGGTGAATGTAATACCAACATCGAAACCGTTGTAATTGCAGACCTAGATTTGGCGGCATTAGAGAGAGCAAGAAATACAGGAACTGTATTAAACTGGAAAGACAGAAGATTGGATATGTATGAAGTTTTAGAAAAGTAACAGTAGTTTGATACCAAACTAATCATCTAATCTGACTATATAGAATTTTCACTAAAATTCAGTATTCTTTCTGAATTTCACATTCATTTGATTGAGGTTATTATTTGGGGCTTGATAATATATTTCAGCTCCATGGTAATGCACAATTCTTTGAACAATTCTTAGTCCTAAACCACTACCAGGTTTGTTTAAAGAATTTACTCCTCTTGAAAATGCCTGAAACATGGCTGCATTATTAGGAAACTCAGGTATTGGACCTGAGTTTTCAATTTGTACGATGAAACCATCATTCTCTTTAGCGATATTTATTTTAACCTGTTTATTATCTGAATAAGAATAAGCATTTTTAATCAGGTTTGAAAAAGCAATTTTCAAAAGCGTTTCATCTCCTAATAATTCTAAACTTAACTCCTCATTGGTATGGTTTTGGACATCAAATTGCATTTTAATATCAGGAAAAACTTTTGAGATTTTATCGGCAGATTCAAATACCACTTCATCAATTCTAAGATTTTTTAAAAGATGTTTTTTTTCTGTTTCATCCATTCTGGATAGAATCAGTAAAGAAGTTACGATATCAGAAAGTTGATCAACATCTTCATTGATGCTTAATAATTGATTTTTGAATTCATCAGGAAAAGATTTATCCTGGATTAAATTTTCGAGTTGGGTGCCAATACGAGCAATAGGAGTTCTTAATTCATGAGAGGCATTTCCGGTAAATTCTTTTTGACGTCGGTATGCTTTGTCAATGCGTTCTAACATATGATTAAAAGCCCTTGCCAGTGCTGAAATTTCATCTTTTCTATTTCGAAATGAAATCGGATTACTTAAATTTTGAAATGTAATTTCTTGGACTTTTTCTCTTAATCTATCCATTGGAGCCAAAACACTTCGACTTAAATAGTAAGATAAAAGCCAAACTAAAATCAAACCGGAAACAAAAGCCCAAATCAATAAATCTCTTAAATAATTTAATTTAGCATTACCATGAATATCCTCGGCTTCAACAGCAATTAAGCGGCTTTGGGTATCATCCATGAATAACTTTCCAACCATTTCTCTGTTATTCTTAATGCTGTAAAAAGGCTTATTATCTGTAAGTTCAGCTAAATCTTCAGCTTCAATAATAATTGGATTTATGGTATCTGATTGAAAAACCAGATTGAGTTTTGCATCAAAAATGGCTACTTTCTGGTAGGATAATTTATTGGAAATTAAGATATCTGAATTAGAGAAGGGTTCTTTTGTACTGAAGTAATGAATCTTTAATGAATAGGAAACCTGATTTACTTTTTCAAGCAATCTATCATAATAATCTTCTCTTCTAAAATCTGAATACATTTGGTAAACAACATAAAGTACGATACCAAAAAACAAAGAAAAGAGTAGGCTAAATAATAAAGTAAACCTATTCTTTAAATTCATTAAATATCATTCTTTAAGTAGTAACCAAAACCTGGTCTGGTATGAATTAACTTTTCAGTGAAATCTTTATCGATTTTATTTCTCAGAAAGTTAATATAAACTTCAATTGTATTGGTACCGGTTTCAAAATTAATATTCCAAACCTCTTCTGCAATTACTTGTTTCGATAAAGTTTTACCCTTTGCTTTAGCCAAAGCTAACAAAAGTTTATATTCTTTTGGAGTAAGCATAATTTGCTTTTCAGACCTAAAAACCTGCATTGTTTCAGGAATAATTTCTAAGTCTGCAATGATTATCTTTTCAAACTCTTCTACATTTTGTTTAGCTCTTCTAAGTAAAGCTTTTATTCTAGCATGTAATTCTTCAAAATGAAAAGGTTTAGCCAAATAATCATCTGCACCCGATTCCAAAGCATTTACTTTGTTATCAATATCACTAAATGCAGTTAACATCATAACAGGTGTTTTAATTCCCATTGTTCTGGTGTTTTTACATACATCTATTCCATTGATGATGGGTACATTGATATCCAAAATCAATAAATCATATGATTTGAGTTTAAGTTTTTCAAGACAGTCTTGTCCATTCAAAACAATCTCACAATCAAAATTTTGATTATTTAAGAATAGTTGAATTTCATTTGAAAGTTTTAAATCGTCTTCCAAAAGAAGGATTGAAGTATTTCCTGATGCCATATTTTATTATTGTCGAATCTACCAATTTCTAAGATTGAAATAGATTAAAATGAAATTAAAGAACGCTTTAAATGCTAAATTATTCTTTTCAATATTTATATAATGCTGAAATATAAATAATTAATGAAATTAGAAATTGCGTAAAAATAAAAAAAGCCTCCGATTGGAGGCTTTTGTGGTCTCGACAGGATTCAAACCTGTAACCTTCTGATCCGTAGTCAGATGCTCTA
>JBMLOK010000050.1:0-1203 GCA_049243005.1 Bacteroidia bacterium
TTTTCAATAAATAGTTTGAAATTAAATTGCCCTATACAATGAAATTAATGACCCCGAAGGTGGTCACATGTTTATAGAAAAGTGCTTTAATCCAAATTCTCCCAAACTCAACCACGCGGACCTTTGGTCCGCGTGGTTGAGTTTGGGAGATGTTTCTTCATATTTTATTTTCTAGAATATTGTCATCCCAACGAGATTTTAGAAATTTCTTAAAACTAGATTCTTTTTTAATTCAACTTGCCCTAATTTATTGCAATAAATCAATTTTAAAATGTCTAAAGTTTTACTAAAATAAATTAAGGGTAAACATGAGGATAATCGAACTTGATTTCTGATTTTTATGTATATTGTTTTACAATTGACAAAGTTTAAATGATTCGAATAAAAATCATATTTATCATAATTGCATTGCTAATAATAGCTAAGAGTTATTCTCAAAACATTACCAATCCTATTGAAACTTTGAAAAAAAAAAGAGAAATAGTTTATGGTTTAGATAATAGAAGAACCGATATACATCAGCATCATACCGTCATCTATGGAATATTTGCGGGAATTAGTTATGGCAAAAAACTAATCTTCAAAATTGGAATTAATGGAACTCCTTTTGAGGTTGGAAAATTTGTTGATGAAAATGGAATATTGAAAAAGAACAGATTACTTTTTGCTACTATTGGCGAGGAATTTGATTTTTACCAATATAAAAAAATAGTATTTACAACTTATCTTCAATCAGGTATCGGAAACAACTTTTACAGAAATATAAACCAAAGCGGAACAGAAGTTTACAAAGGCAAAGAACTCATAATTCCTATTGAAACCGGTTTACATCTGAGTTATGAGCTTAGAACCTATCTTAAATTTAAAACTGGATTTGGTTGGCGTTTTGTTTCCCCTGATAAATCAAGAGAATTAAGTGGATATTATATAAAACTTGGCCTAAGTTTTAACCTAAAAAAATACAATGAAGTAAGAACCGAAAATAAAACAATGAAGCGTTAACAGCAGCAAATATTATACAAAATAGTTTAAAGTTTGGGGCTGAAATAGACTTAAAAGAAACATGATTTTAAATCAAAATAAGAACTTTAGGATTATCCTACACTATACCTCAATACTATTAAAGTGAAACTTCAAAGACATTAAAAGAAATGGTGAATTATAAGAAATTTTCAGATATAGAAATTTTTGAAGGTGAAATTT
>JBMLOK010000051.1:0-13505 GCA_049243005.1 Bacteroidia bacterium
CCATCGATATTAATGCATGAATTAAAACAAAAAACCTGCCCCCTTTCGGAAGCAGGAATTAAGGTATCAATCAAATTTACAACCGGTAAATTTCTAAGCTAATGCTTCAAGAATTTTGAATCTTTCTAATTCAAAACTTTGAGCTTTTTTGATGTCTTGCAAACCATATTCAACTTTGTTTAACATCATCCAGCAACGTGCTCTTTCTCTATAAGCTTCAGCATGTTCTTTGTTTAATTGAATGGTGATATCGAGGCTCTTTTTTGCTTCAGAAAACCTACCCATTTTAATTAAAACCAATGCTTCTTGAAAATGAGATGCCGATTCAAATGGCAACATATCTAAGGCTTCTTTAACTGTTCTTAATGCCAGTTCTTGTTCGCCTTTTAATAAGTATAATTCAGATAAATGAACAATAATATCAGATTTGGTATAGGCATCAGCAGCCATCTCCAACGATTGAAACAACAATCCTTCTGCCAAATCATAATCCAATCCCGATAAATAATAATCAGACATGGCAATCATACATGAAACTGAATTTGGATTTTTAAACAACAAATTGCTGAATAAATCGCCGGCCTTTTCATGCTCTCCTGTATGAAGAAAACAATATGCCCTGATTAATTGCGCTTCCAAATGGTTTGAATTGAATAACAAATAAGAATTACTTAAATGAAGAGCCGTTTCAAAGAAATTCCACTTCATAGCAGAATGTGCTTTGGCTAATAAATGACGTGGTTCAACCAGACTTTGTGTTACTTGCGAAATCGTTTGTGTGTGTGACATATTCTTTTCTGTTTAGTGATTTGATGATTCAAAATTGCAAGTCTTCCCCGCATTCTATCTGCGGGCTGAATCTATTGATTTCATTAGGTTAATTAGAATAAGTTGCTAATTTTGCGGTATGCCGAAGAATAAAAATGCATTAATGCGTTACAGAATCATTGATGCTTGTCTGAGAAACAAGTTCAAACGTTATCCAAATAAGTTCGATTTTATGCGGGCTTGCGAAAACTTAGGTGCGATTTCACTAAGAACTGTCGAGAAAGACATCTACGATATGATGTACGATGAAGAATTGGGTTACAATGCTCCAATTGTTTATTCAAGAGCAGAAAAAGGTTATTATTATGATGATCCCAATTATTCTATCAACCAGTTTCCAATTCAGGAATCAGATTTATCAGCACTAGAATTTGCTTGCTCAATTTTAAGACAATTTGGAAACATAGATCCGGCTCGTCAATTACTGGAATCAATAGACAAAATGGAAACCTTTATGCGGGCTTCTCATTCACTTGAATCTGATTCATGGCAATTATATATACAAGCAGAAAAAAGTCTGGGTGAAGGTGGAATGGATTTCATGGGTCCGATTTTAGATGCCATTCGTTCTAAAAATAAGTGTTTCATCAAGTACCAAAGATTTAATAGTGAAGAAGAGAAATCATACATCTTCCATCCTTATGTGTTGAAGCAATACCGTAATCGCTGGTATGTGATTGGTTATTTCGAAAACAGAAAAGCCAGTGGAACTTTTGCTTTAGATAGAATTCAAAGTCTGGAACCATTAAAAGAGAATTTTATTATTGATAAAAATTTCAGCTCAGAAAATTACTTCAGGTATTCTTTTGGAATCAGTGTTCAACAGAATCAAAAACCGGAAAAAATTAAACTGAGTTTTCATCCCAATGAAGCTCCGTTTATTAAAAGTCAGCCTTTACACCAAAGCCAGAAAATTGTGCTTGAATCGGAAAAGGAGTTTATCATTGAATTAGAAGTGTGGATTGGATTTGAATTGATAAACAGCATTTTGGGATTTGGAAAACAAGTGAAAGTTCTTGAACCACTTTCACTTCAACAAGAAATCATAGAACATTACAAGAATGCCTTAAATTTGTACCCTTAATCAATTTCACAATGCATTCAAAAGCACAAAAACTAGAAGCTTTCTCAAGGTTATTGGATATCATGGACGAATTAAGAGAAAAATGTCCTTGGGATAAAAAACAAACTTTTGAATCATTGAGGCATCTTACCATAGAAGAAACCTATGAAATGAGTGATGCCATTATCCAGGGAAATTTGACTGAATTAAAAAAAGAATTGGGTGATGTTTTGTTACATATCGTTTTTTATGCAAGAATTGCCAGCGAAGAAAAACACTTTGATATTGGCCACGTAATTCACTCATTGTGCGATAAACTCATAGTGCGACATCCGCATATTTATGGTGATGTGAAAGCCGAAACCGAGGAACAAGTAAAAGAAAACTGGGAACAAATTAAATTAAAAGAGGGTAACAAATCGGTTTTAAGTGGCGTATCAAAAGGAACACCATCGATAGTAAAAGCACTTAGGATGCAGGAAAAAGCTGCTCAGGTTGGTTTTGACTGGGAAACTGCTGAACAAGTTTGGGCAAAAGTTGATGAAGAAATGCTGGAATTTAAGCATGAACTAAAGGAACAAAATCAACAAAAAGCCCAGGAAGAATTTGGCGATTTATTATTTGCCATGGTTAATTTAGCCAGAAAGAATAACCTGAATCCGGATGATGCTTTGGAGTATACCAATCAGAAATTCCAGAAAAGATTCATGTATATTGAAGAAAAAGCCAAGGAAGCAGGAAAAAACCTGACAGAAATGAGTTTGGAAGAGATGGATGAAATCTGGAATCAGGCAAAGAAAAATTTACTCTATTAAACGCTATCTATCAACAAGTTAAGAAACAAAAAAGTGATGTTAAAAACAATTGAACTTATATCGTGTTTCAAAATTTGTTATAAATAAAGCATATGGTTCATAAAGTTACGGATTTAGAGTTCAGCGACTTATTAAAAAGTCAGGAGAAGATTGTTGTGAAGTATTTCGCAAACTGGTGTGGTTCATGCAGATTATTTGCACCAAAATTTACTAAATTATCTAACAAAGATGAATATAAAGAAATCAAATTTATTGAAGTAAATGCGGAAGAAAATCCGATTGCCAGAAGATTTGCCGGTGTTAGTAACCTTCCTTATTTTGCTATCATCAACAATGGCGAACTAATTAAAGGAGATACAACAGCCAAGGAAGAATCGGTTGAAAATATGCTGAAAGAATTAATTGAAAAATCTATTGTTTAACAATTAATAATATATTGTGTAATAATTACACTAAGTATATAATTGTAATTATTACACTAAGTATATTTTACTTTCAACAAGAACACAGCTTAAATCATGCAGGTATCCATCATAAAGTTTTTAGCAGAGAATTACAGTTTAATTGAACTCAGAAATGCCGAAGAAGCACTTTTGAACGAAAATCAGCCCGAAATAGAAATTAACGGTAAAGATGAATGCGAAAAACTAACCCATGTTTTAGCCACAATTGAGATTTTAGAGTCAATGGAAGCAAATAAAACTGATTTACGTCAGTGCATCCGAGAATTTTCTCAAAGAGTCCGAAATAGTATTTCATAAATAACTTATTCATTTTCAAGAGCTTTTAGTTTATTAATATTTTACTTTTGTCAAATGTTGATAAACTCCTCGGTTTTGGCAATAAATTATTGAGAAAAACGATGCATAAAAGCCCTAAAAATCTATTTTTGCGAGGTTTTTATAAAGCATATGTCTACACCAACAGATTATTTAGCAATTTTTATACAGTTTTTAGTGGCGATGGGCTTCGTGGTTACGACCATGGTTGTCAGTCACTGGGCTGGTCCTAAACGTAAAACTGCCGACAAGTTAGCGGTTTTCGAATGTGGAATTGAATCGGAAGGAAATGCGCGCATGCCGTTTTCAATCCGATATTTTCTTACAGCTATCCTATTCGTATTGTTCGATGTGGAGGTTGTATTCATGTATCCTTGGGCTGTAAATTTTAAAGCTTTAGGAACAATTGGCTTCGTAGAAATGTTACTTTTTGTAGGAACACTTTTGTTGGGTTTTGTCTATATCATGAAAAAAGGCGCCCTTCAATGGGAAAAATAATTTAAACCATGTCTATTCAATTAGCAGATGCACCTCCCGGCTTACAGGGAGCAGGATTTTTCGCCACATCATTAGATAAGGCGGTTGGATTAGCCAGAGCAAATTCAATCTGGCCTTTGCCATTTGCAACTTCTTGTTGCGGTATCGAGTTCATGGCTACTATGGCTTCGAACTACGATATGGCCCGTTTTGGCGCTGAAAGATTAAGCTTTTCACCTCGTCAAGCCGATCTTTTGATGGTTATGGGTACAATTGCAAAAAAAATGGGTCCTGTTGTTCGTCAGGTTTACCTGCAAATGGCTGAACCACGTTGGGTAATTGCAATTGGTGCTTGTGCTTCAAGTGGTGGTATTTTTGATACATATTCAGTTTTACAAGGTATTGATAAGGTTGTTCCTGTTGATGTGTACGTTCCGGGCTGCCCTCCGCGTCCTGAACAAATCATTGATGGTATCACCAAAATTCAGGAATTGGTAAAAAGTGAATCTTTGCGTCGCAGAAATTCTCCTGAATATCAAGCATTGCTGGCTTCTTATGGCATACAATAATGGCTGAAATTAATAACGCATACTTATTAAAGGAAATTCAGGAAGAATTTGGTCATTCGCTTATTTCTGCGGATGAACCTTATGGCTTGTTAACCATTGAATTGGAATCAGGTAAAATTCTGGATTTATTAAAATATTTATACAATCACCCTACTCTTCAAATGCAGTTTCTTACTGATTTGTGTGGCATTCATTATCCGCATCAAACCGGAAAAGAATTAGGTGTTGTATACCATGTGCATAGTTTAATTCATAACCTAAGAGTAAGAATTAAATGTTTTATGCCAACAGATCAAGCATTTATTCCAAGTATTACCTCTTTGTACAGCGCTGCAAACTGGCAGGAAAGAGAAACATTTGATTTTTACGGAATCATTTTCAACGGACATCCAAATCTTAAAAGAATTTTAAATGTGGATGAAATGGATTATTTCCCTTTAAGAAAGGAATATCCTTTAGAAGATGGAACCAGAACCGATAAAGACGATACCTATTTTGGCAGATAATATCATGGAAAACGAAACATTAATTTCACTCGACCAGGAGAAAAGAGAATATACTACCCTGAATTTAGGGCCAACTCACCCTGCAACTCATGGTATCTTCCAAAATATCCTAACAATGGATGGAGAAATCATTGTTGATTCCGAGCAAACTGTTGGTTATATCCACCGTGCATTTGAAAAAATTGCAGAACACAGACCTTATTACCAAGTAACTCCACTTACTGATAGATTAAACTATTGCTCCTCTCCTATTAATAATATGGGATGGCACATGACAGTCGAAAAACTTTTAGGTGTTGATATGCCTAAACGTGTCGACTATATGCGTGTAATCATCATGGAACTTGCCAGAATTTCAGACCATTTGGTTTGTAATTCTGTAATTGCTGTTGATACAGGTGCTTTAACCGGATTTACTTATGTATTCCAATGGCGTGAAAAGATTTATGATATTTTTGAATCGATTTGCGGCGCTCGTTTAACTACCAATATCGGTAGAATTGGCGGTATGGAAAGAGATTTCAGTAAAGAAGTTATTCAAAGTATCAGAGATTTCTTAGCCAATTTCCCTAAAGTTTTTGCTGAATTCTGTAATCTTCTTGAAAGAAACAGAATTTTCATGGATAGAATCATCGGTACCGGACCAATAAGCGCTGAAAGAGCTTTGAATTATGGATTTACTGGTCCAAATTTAAGAGCAGCCGGTGTTGATTATGATGTAAGGGTAATGAATCCTTATTCTTCTTACCAAGATTTCGATTTCACGATTCCTGTGGGAGTAAATGGTGATACTTATGATAGATTCATGGTTCGCCAACAAGAAATCAGAGAAAGTTTAAAAATTATTGAACAAGCTTTAAATAATTTACCTGAAGGAAAATTCTTTGCTGATGTACCTGAATTTTTCTTACCTCCAAAAGTTGAAGTTTACAACAACATGGAAGCTTTAATTTATCATTTTAAAATAGTGATGGGTGAAGCAGATGTTCCGGTTGGTGAAGTTTACCATTCTATTGAAGGTGCAAATGGTGAATTAGGATATTATTTAGTAAGTGATGGCGGAAGAGCAGCATACAGATTACATTTTAGAAGACCTTGTTTCATTTATTATCAGGCATTTCCTGAAATGATTAAAGGTTCTACTTTAAGTGATGCAATTGTTGCCATGAGTAGTATGAATGTAATTGCAGGAGAATTAGACGCTTAAAATCTCGGTTTTATGGAGAAGAAAGAAATTAAATTTAGTGAAGAATCGATGGCATTGGTCAATAAAATGATCAGCCGCTATCCTGAAGGCAAACAAAAATCTGCCTTGTTACCAATTCTTCATTTGGCTCAAGCTGAATTCGACGGATGGTTAAGTCCGGAGGTAATGGATTATGTAGCTTCAATATTATCAATCCAAAAAATTGAAGTATATGAAGTTGCTTCATTTTATTCGATGTACAACTTACAGCCTGTTGGAAATTGCTTATTAGAAGTTTGCAGAACCAGTTCATGTTGGTTAAGAGGTGCCAATGAAATTGTTGAGCACATAGAGAAAAAATTGGGTATCAAAGAAGGTGAAACCACAGCTGATGGCATGTTTACTTTAAAAACAGTAGAATGTTTAGGCTCATGTGGAACAGCTCCTATGATGATGTGTGGCGCTCAATTCCATGAAAATTTGAATTTCCAGAAAGTTGATACAATTTTAGAGAAATTGAAAGCTGATGGAAAACGTAAAACTTATTTAGACGAAGTGGTAGTTAATCATTACTAATAAAATGGGAAAGAAATTATTATTAGCCAACGACCACGTACCTGGAATTCAATCGTACGAAGTTTATAGAAAACATGGCGGTTACGCTTCTGTTGAAAAGGCTATCAAAACGATGAAGCCTGAAGAACTTGTTGAAGAAGTAAAAAAATCAGGCTTAAGAGGTCGAGGTGGCGCCGGATTTCCAACCGGAATGAAATGGAGTTTTCTTGCAAAACCTGAAGGTGTTCCTCGTTACTTAGTTTGTAATGCCGATGAATCTGAACCGGGTACTTTTAAAGATAGATACTTGATGTCACGCATTCCTCATATTTTAATTGAGGGTATGATTACTTCAAGTTATGCTTTAGGTGCCAATACTTCTTATATTTATATCAGAGGTGAGTATTATTATGTTGCTCAAATCTTAGAAAAAGCCATTGCTGAAGCTTATGCAAATGGTTGGTTAGGAAAAAACATTTTAGGCTCTGATTATTCTTTAGATTTATACGTACAAGTTGGTGGTGGAGCTTATATCTGTGGTGAAGAAACTGCTTTGTTAGAATCACTTGAAGGTAAAAGAGGTAATCCACGTATCAAACCGCCATTCCCTGCGATTGCCGGTTTATATGGTTGTCCAACTGTAGTTAATAATGTTGAAACCATTGCTGCTGTAGTTCCTATAATCAATGATGGTGGTGATGCTTATGCGGCTATCGGTATTGGAAAATCAAGTGGTACTAAATTAATTTCAGCATCAGGTCATATCAATAAACCTGGTGTTTACGAAATTGAAATGGGTATTACTGTTGAAGATTTTATTTACAGCGATGAATATTGCGGTGGAATTTTAAATGGTAAAAAATTAAAAGCGGTTGTTGCAGGTGGTTCATCTGTTCCGGTTTTACCTGCTGATTTAATTCTAACAACTGCCAATGGTGAAAAGAGACTAATGAGCTACGAAAGTCTTGCTGATGGCGGTTTCGCAACAGGTACCATGTTAGGTTCAGGTGGTTTTATCGTAATGGATGAAACTACCAATATCGTAGAAAACCTGCATACTTTTGCCCGTTTTTACCACCACGAAAGTTGTGGTCAATGCAGCCCATGCAGAGAAGGTACAGGCTGGATGGAAAAAATATTACACAAAATTTTAGATGGACACGGCACTTTGGAAGATGTTGATTTGCTTTGGGAAATTCAAAGAAAAATCGAAGGAAATACCATTTGTCCTTTAGGTGATGCAGCTGCATGGCCTGTTGCAAGTGCTATCAGACATTTCAGACATGAGTTTGAAGAGTTTGTGAAAAATCCTAATGGAATTAAAAAAGTAAAACATTACGATTCCACTCAAAATTTGGTAACTGCCTAAAAGCAAATTGAAATAAGAATTGGGCTAAACCCCTTAATGATTGATTGAAAATACTATGGCTAAAGTAACGATAGACGGAAAAACAATAGAAGTTGCAGATGGTACAACCATCCTTCAGGCTGCCAGAATGATTGGTCCTGATGTAGCTCCGCCAACCATGTGTTATTACAGCAAACTGAAAACTAGCGGTGGCTATTGCAGAACTTGTTTGGTTGAGGTAAGTAAAGGTTCTGAAAAAGACCCTCGTCCAATGCCAAAATTAGTTGCAAGTTGCAGAACAACTGTAATGGATGGAATGGAAGTTAAAAATAATGATTCCGAGAAAGTTACAGAGGCTAGAAAAGGTGTGGTTGAATTTCTTTTATTAAACCATCCTCTTGATTGTCCTGTTTGCGACCAGGCCGGTGAATGTCATTTACAAGACCTTTCATACGAACATGGTTCTGCTAAAACAAGAACTGATTTCGAAAGAAGAACTTTTGAAAAAATAGATATTGGTCCTTATGTACAATTACATATGAATCGTTGTATTCTTTGTTACCGTTGCGTAAAAGTGGCTAATCAAATCACTGATGGTCGTGTACATGGTGTAATTAACCGTGGTGATCATTCAGAAATCTCAACTTATGTTGAAGAGGCTATCGATAATGATTTCTCAGGTAATGTTATCGATGTTTGTCCTGTAGGTGCTTTAACTGATAAAACTTTCCGTTTCAAAAGTCGTGTTTGGTTTACCAAGCCGGTTGATGCACATCGCAATTGCGATAAATGCAGCGGTAAAGTGGTTTTATGGTATAAAGGTGAAGATGTTTTAAGAGTAACAGGTCGCAAAGACCAATGGGGTGAAGTTGAAGAATTTATTTGTAATACATGTAGATTCGAAACCAAGAAAACTGCTGATTGGACAATTGAAGGTCCACGTAAATTGGATAACCATTCAGTAATTTCTGCTAATCACTACGAATTTTTAAAGAAGCCAAAAGAATTGTCAATCAATACAATTAAACCTTTGGCAATTGAAGGAGGAAATAACTAATGGATCCATTAATATTTAAAATAATACTGGTACTTGTCATGTTCCTTGTAAGTCTTGGAATTGCAGCGTATTCAACTTATGCTGAAAGAAAAGTAGCCGCGTTTTTACAAGATAGAATTGGTCCTGATAGAGCAGGTCCGTTTGGCTTACTTCAACCAATTGCCGATGGAGTGAAAATGTTCTTAAAAGAAGAAATCATTCCTAATGTTTCCGATAAATGGTTGTTCATTTTAGGTCCAAGTATGTTTATGGTTACAGCCTTAATGACAAGTGCAATTATTCCTTGGGGAATGCCACTTGAAATCGGTGGAACCAAATTTAACTTACAGGTTGCTGATATCAATATTGGTGTTCTTTATATCATGGGTGTTTTATCATTAGGAGTTTATGGCATCATGATTGGTGGTTGGGCTTCCAATAATAAATACGCTTTATTAGGTGCAATTCGTGCTTCAAGCCAAATGATTTCCTATGAATTAGCAATGGGCATGAGTATCATTTCTATTTTATTGATTTCAAATGGTTCATTAAGTCTTAATGCTATTGTTGATAGTCAAAAAGAATGGCATTGGAATATTCTTTACCAACCGGTTGGATTCATCATATTCATTATTTGTGCTTTTGCTGAAGCCAACAGAACTCCATTCGATTTACCTGAATCAGAATCAGAATTAATTGGTGGTTATCATACCGAATATTCTTCAATGAAATTAGGTTTATTCTTATTTGCTGAATACATCAATATGTTTATTTCATCAGCAATGATAGCTAGTTTATACTTTGGTGGATACAATTTCCCAGGCTTAGAATACCTGAGTACAGTTTTGCCAAATAATGTAGTGAGTTTTATATCTGTTGGTGCTTTGTTCACCAAAATATTCTTCTTCATTTTCGTCTTTATGTGGGTTCGTTGGACAATCCCAAGATTCCGTTACGACCAACTAATGAGACTTGGATGGCAAGTATTATTACCTCTATCAATTATAAACATGCTTGTTACAGGTGGAATTTTAACATTATTCAATTAATCAAAACAGGAAATAAACCAATATGCAATTAACCAACAGATCAAAAGTTGTTGTTCATAAGGAAATGAACTGGGTTGAGAAACTCTACCTACCTGCTATTTTTTCAGGAATGTTGATTACTATCAAACATTTATTTAAAAAGAAAGCAACTTTAAGATACCCTGAAGTAACAAGAGAATTTGCTCCTGTTTACAGAGGAATGCACGTTTTAAAACGTGATGAAGAAGGTAGAGAAAATTGTACTGCCTGCGGATTGTGCGCTGTATCTTGTCCTGCAGAAGCCATTACAATGGATGCTGCCGAACGTAAAAAAGGTGAAGAGAATTTATACCGCGAAGAGAAATATGCGGCTAAGTATGAAATCAACATGCTTCGTTGTATTTTCTGTGGTTTATGCGAAGAAGCTTGTCCAAAAGATGCGATTTATCTAACAGATAGAATTGTTCCTTCCGATTACTCCCGTGGAGGTTTCGTTTTTGGAAAAGATGTTTTGGTAGAACCTGTTGATCAAAGAATCGATATCACCAAGCGTAAAAAAGATTATAGTATTGTTCACAACGATTAATCAAAAACCTATCAACTCATGAGTTCCCAATTGATATTTTATATACTTTCAGCTCTGTCGATTGTTTCGGCATTGTTTGTAGTATTTTCGAGAAGTCCTATTTATAGTGTGCTTTCCTTAATTGTTTGTTTTTTCAGTATTGCCGGGCATTATGTAATGTTAAATGCTCAGTTTCTGGCAATCGTTCATATTATCGTATATGCAGGTGCCATCATGGTTTTAATGTTGTTTACAGTGATGTTATTAAACCTTAATAAAAGCACGGAGCCACATAAAACGAATTTAACCAAAATCATGGCCATCGTAAGTGGTGGTTTATTAATGCTTACTTTATTGGCTTCAATAAAAGCTGAAAAACTTGGTGTTTATCAAGCACCTGAGGTTTCAGATATTGGTTATGTGCAAAATGTAGGAATGAAATTGTTTACCGATTTTCTTCTTCCATTCGAAATTTCATCTGTATTGTTTGTATCTGCTATGATTGCTGCTGTGGTTTTAGCTAAAAAAGAAAGGAACTAATGGAAAGTCCTGAAACAACTCAAAACTGGTATTTATTATTAAGTACCGTTTTATTTTCAATTGGTGTAATGGGCGTTTTATTCAGACGTAATGCACTTATTATTTTAATGTGTATCGAATTAATGCTGAATGCTGTTAACCTTTTATTGGTTAGCTTTTCGGCTTATAGCGGAAATACAGAAGGACAAGTTTTTGTATTCTTTATCATGGTAGTTGCCGCTGCAGAAGTAGCAGTAGGACTGGCATTAATGGTAAGTATTTACAGAAATATTGGTAGTATCGATATCAATGTATTGAATAAATTAAAGTGGTAGGTAATTTTAGATAAGTATACATGAATAATATTACAGAATTAACATCGCTTATCACACCCGCTTTAATGGTTCCTTTATTACCATTAATCGGATTCTTCGTGGTAGCCCTGTTCGGGAAAAAATTAGGACATGCTTCCGGTTGGATAGCTAGTCTGATGATATTAGCTTCTTTTATCTGCTCTCTCTTTTTATTCAACGGACTTTCAGGAGGTAAATCCTTGAATTTCGATGTTTATGAATGGATTAAATTTGGAGATACATCACTTACTTTTGGTTTCTTAATCGACCAATTGAGTTTGGTGATGCTTTTAGTAATTACAGGAATTGGATTTTTAATTCATATTTATTCAATCGGTTATATGCACCATGATGAAGGTTTTAGCAGATTCTTCTCTTATTTAAATCTGTTTATTTTCTTCATGTTATTACTTGTTATGGGTAATAGCTACCTAGTGATGTTTATTGGTTGGGAAGGTGTTGGACTTTGTTCATACCTGTTAATTGGTTTCTGGTTTAAAAATCCTGCATACAATGATGCTGCTAAAAAAGCATTTATCATGAATAGAATTGGTGACTTAGGTTTCCTTTTAGGTATGTTCATGTTGGTGTTTTATTTTGGTGGATTGGATTACGGAATCGTAAATCAATCGGCTATGACCATGGAAAAAGGTTCAGGCATTTTGGTTTTAACTACCCTCCTATTATTTGTTGGTGCTACTGGTAAAAGTGCTCAATTGCCTTTATACACTTGGTTACCTGATGCGATGGCAGGTCCGACTCCGGTTTCAGCATTGATTCACGCTGCTACAATGGTAACTGCCGGTATTTATATGATTGCTCGTTCAAATATCTTATTTGTTTTGGCTCCATTTACTTTAGAAATCATATTGGTTATTGGTGTTGCGACATCATTATTTGCTGCAATCATTGGAATCAAACAAAATGATATTAAAAAAGTATTGGCTTATTCTACAGTATCTCAATTAGGATTAATGTTTGCTGCTTTAGGTTTAGGTGCTTTTGAAAGCGGAATGTTTCATGTATTAACCCATGCATTCTTTAAAGCATTGTTATTCTTAGGTGCAGGTAGTGTAATTCATGCCATGAGCGGAGAACAAGATATTAGAAACATGGGTGGCTTGAAAAAATATACTAAAGTTACTTTTATCACATTTTTAATTGGTTCATTGGCAATTTCAGGAATATTCCCTTTTGCCGGATTCTTCTCTAAAGATGAAATTTTAGCAGCTTCATTCGAACACAATAAAATCGTTTGGATTTTATTAAGCATCAGTTCAATGATTACTGCTTTTTATATGTTCCGCCTTGTTTTCTTAACTTTCTATGGTGATTTCAGAGGAACCGAAGAACAAAAACATCATTTACATGAATCACCTGCAACCATTACAATTCCTTTAATGGTTTTGGCAGTGCTTTCTATTGTAGGTGGATTTATAGGATTGCCTGCTGTTTTTAGCAAGATTCATTCATTTAAAACATTCTTAGCTCCAGTTTTTGCAGATTCGAAAACATTGGTAGAAGCTGCTCATGAACACAGTCATTCAACAGAGTGGATGTTAATGGGAATTGCTACAATTGCTGCTTTAATAAGTATTGGATATGCTTGGAGTTTATATATCAGCAAAAAAGTAATCCCTGAAAATGATTCAGAATTAAGTGGAATCAGCAAATGGGTATCAAATAAATTTTATGTTGATGAATTCTATGATGCGGTATTTGTAAAACCATTTAAAGTTTTAAGTGATTTGTTCCTTGTTTTGTTTGATAAACTTATCATAGATATGTTGGTGAACCTAAGTGCACTTATTGTTGATGTTACAGGTAGAACCTATCGTTTAATTCAAACAGGAAATACAGGATTTTATGTTTTTGCCA
>JBMLOK010000052.1:0-1895 GCA_049243005.1 Bacteroidia bacterium
ACGAATATCCGCATGTTTACCAATAATTTATTTTAGAAAAACTCTAGACATTTTAAAATTGAATTTAAATAAAGGCAAAATGAATTAAAAATGGAATCCGGTTTTTTATAAAAATTTCTATAACCCAGAATGGGTGACATTATTATAGAAAATTAAATACGATAAAACACCACCCCCCAAATCTGGACCACGTGGACCGAAGGTCCGCGTGGTCCAGATTTGGGGGGAATTCATTTGTAGCATTTTTCTATAAACATGTGACCACCTTCAGGGTCATTAATATCATAGAATAGAGCAATTTAATTTCTAAAACTTTTTGAAATTATTTCTCAAATAAAATATTGTGGATTAAAAAAATACTTCTGGTAAACATGCGGATATTCGTTTTAAATTAATCAAGAAGTCTATAAATTTGGTAAAGAATATTAGCTTATGAGTAACTCTGAATTTAAAAAGATGTTGGTAAACAAAATTAATTTAATTGAAGATGAGGCCTATTTGTTAGCTATTAATACTTTGATTGATAATTGCCTTAATGGAAATGTCATTTTTAAACTCAACGATAAACAATGGAATAAGATAAACGATAGCATGAATCAAGTGCTAGAGGGAAATACCATTGATATAGATAGCGCCTTTGATGATATAAATAGATGGCTGAATATAAATTGATTAAACGGAATTGATTAAATTAATATTTCTGTGAATTCATTTTAATCTATTTCCCTTTCCTAATTCTGCTTAAACTTTGTGTCGTGATGCCTAAAAAAGAGGCAATAAATTTCTGTGGAATTCTTTTGATTAGTTCCGGCTGTTTTTCCAATAATTCAAAATATCTTTCTTCAGCTGTTTTGAGTAATAAATCAATTTGTTGTTGTTGTTTTTCCATGAAACTACTTTCTGCTGATATCAGGAAAATCAACTGCCCCATGCCTGTTTGTTTGAGTTGACTGATGTTTTTAGATGAGATCTTCAACATCTCGGAATCTTCAATGGCAATGGTTTCCAAAGGCGAGTTTTGCTTGCTAATTAAAGACATATAATCACCAAAGAAATTATTCTCCAACATGATATCTAAACAAACATAATTGTTCTCTTTCCACAAGAATACACCTCCACTACCTTTTAAAATGAAGTATCCATATTGTTCTGTTTCGCCTGCATGTTTAATGATTTCATTCTTTTTAAATGAAATGGGTTCACACAATTGCGCAAACTGAATCCATGCTTCAATTGGTGCATCAAAGTAGCTATCGAAGGCATACTTTAACTGCTTTGCTAAAATTGCTATTTCATTTGACATAAGAATAATCCCTTTGCAAAATACAAAACATTCTGACTGAAAGTTTTTGGTTTATTCCTGATTTGAAATATTTAAGCCATAAAATTCCTATGCTATCATTTGATTGAATCGTCCTATCACCAGCACGAAAATTTTCATCATCATTGTTCTACAAACAACTAACCAAAAAATCTATGTCAACTCAAAGACCAACTTTTAAACCACATTATGATAATTTCATAGGTGGAGAATTTGTAGCTCCTGTAGGTGGAGAGTATTTCGAAAATTACAGTCCAATTGATGCCAAACTTATTGCAAAAGCAGCTCGTTCGGGTAAAGCGGATATTGAATTAGCTTTAGATGCAGCTCACAAAGCATTTGCTACCTGGAGTAAAACTTCACCAACTTACAGAGCAAGTGTTTTAAATAAAATTGCTGATGTAATGGAAGCCAATTTGATGTTATTGGCAACTATTGAAACAATTGATAATGGTAAACCAATCCGTGAAACAGTTAATGTGGATTTACCTTTATGTATCGACCATTTCCGTTATTTCGCAGGTGTTATCAGAGCTGAAGAAGGTACCATTTCTGAGCATGATGAAAACACTGT
>JBMLOK010000052.1:1995-4287 GCA_049243005.1 Bacteroidia bacterium
GGTAAACCATTGGCTCAATCTCCACGTATATCTAAAGTTTCTTTCACAGGAGAAACTACTACAGGTAGATTGATTATGCAATATGCTTCTGAAAATTTAATTCCCGTTACTATGGAATTAGGTGGTAAATCACCAAACATTTTCTTCCCTTCTGTTTGTGATGCTGATGATGATTTCTTTGATAAAGCTGTTGAAGGTGCAGTATTGTTTGCAGTAAACCAAGGTGAAGTTTGTACTTGTCCTTCACGAATATTGGTGCATGAAAGTATCTATGATAAATTCATGACTAAGGTAATCGAAAGAACCAAAGCAATAAAAATGGGTAATCCTTTAGATAGTTCAACTATGATGGGTGCTCAGGCTTCAAACGACCAATACGAAAAAATTCAATCTTACTTAAAATTAGGTAAAGAAGAAGGTGCTGAATTGTTATGTGGTGGTGATGTTCAAAAATTGGATGGTGATTTGGCAAATGGATATTATATCCAACCAACATTATTCAAAGGCCACAACAAAATGAGAATTTTCCAGGAAGAAATTTTTGGTCCGGTTGTATGTGTTACTACATTCAAAACTACTGAAGAAGCCATCGAAATTGCCAATGATACCATGTATGGTTTAGGTGCAGGTGTTTGGACACGTGATGCACATGAATTGTATACTGTTCCTCGTGCTATTCAGGCTGGTCGTGTTTGGGTAAACTGCTACCATGCTTATCCTGCTCATGCTCCATTTGGTGGTTACAAAAAATCAGGATTTGGAAGAGAAAATCACCACATGATGTTGGGACATTATCGTCAAACCAAAAACATGTTGATTTCTTACGACAAGAAAAAATTAGGATTCTTTTAGTCTTACACACAATTTCCCATACAAACCGATAGGCGAAAGTCTATCGGTTTTTTATCTTTATAAAATGGTAAAACGAGTTACTGTGAGTGCAGAAGCTTCTGAGCTGATTGCACAATTGAAAAAGCGTTTTGGTGATTTGATGTTTCATCAAAGTGGAGGTTGTTGTGATGGTTCGCAGCCTATGTGTTTTGAAAAGGGTGATTTCAAAGTAGGGGAGAGTGATGTTTGTTTGGGCAGTATCGACGATTGCGAATTCTGGATGAGTAAAGACCAGTTTGAATATTGGAAGTATACCCAATTGAATATCGTGATTACCAAAGGAAGAGGTTCAAGTTTTTCTTTGGAAATTCCAACCGGATTTAGGTTCATTACCCAAAGCAGAATGTTTAGTGAAGAAGAGTTAAATAACTTAGAACCATTGAAACTTGCTGAATAAAAAGCAGGGATTAAAATTGTAATAAGAAAACATCCTTCTGATTATCCCTGCATTTGCTGGTATTGTCTAGGAGTAATTCCCTCATATTGTTTAAAGGCGCGAATGAAGTAATTACAATCTTCAAAACCTGCTTCAAAGGATACATTTTTAATATAGAGGTTTTGGTCTTTTAATAATTTTTTTGCGATTTTAAGACGTTCTAACATGATGTATTCAATTGGACTAATACCTAATTCTTTTTTGAATAACCTGTAAAGAGTAGCGGTACTCATCCCAACATTTTTTGCAATGGTATTTAGGTTTATTTTTTGGCCGATATTGTTTTTTATCAAAGAAATAACCTGACCTAAATAAGTGCTGGTTTCTTTTACCTCGTTATTATCGTATGCTTTTAAAGTTTGGGTTTGAATAATTCTAATAAGTAGTTCCTGTAAAGTTAAATCGGCCAAAACATCTTTAGTGATTGATTTACTTTGACAAATTTGAATGAGTTTGTTGATGGTTTCGGCTAAGTCTTCATTGTTGTAAAAGAAGTAATTTCTTTCATCTAGTTTCCAAAAATTATCGCGGCCATCTTTTGGATATTTTTCATTGAGTAAATTGAGTGTATTGATAATTTTTTGGTTGTCGATAGCCAGAGCCAGGCATTGAGTTGGGTTATCTAAAGCTGCTTCAGGGAAATCAATTTTCATTTCAACATTTGCTGGAATAATAACAGATTCACCTGGCAGGTAGTCAAAACCTGCTTCATCAAACAAGTGCATTACCTTTTTACCTCTAAGCATACTGGTAACAACTAGGTCGTTGAATTTTAAAGCAACTTTTTGCGATTCTTGATAGGTTTCAAACAAGTTCAATTCACAGTTTTCGAGGTTGTAAATGGTTCTGTTTTCAACCAGAGTTTTTAAAGAATTTTGGTTGGTTAATGAAGGCGCTAAAGGAGCAGTTTTTAAGTTACTCATGGTTTTGGTTAGACTTGGATAAACAAGATAACCAAATTGTTA
>JBMLOK010000053.1:0-21235 GCA_049243005.1 Bacteroidia bacterium
AAACTCATCAATAAAAGACGCTAGATTAAATTTACCAAATCGTTTTTTAACTCTTCTAACCTTGCTTCAAGTTGTTTGGTTAGCTCTTTAAGTGCGTAAAAACCCTTAGTTTGTTCTTCACTTAAACCTCCTAAGTTTGATCCATCGAGCATTGAGTTGATTTTTAAAATTGGCTCAGAGAAATCATGACTTAATTTCTCGGCAATTTTTTGAAGTGTAGTATTGTGGTCTCTTAAGAATTCCTCTTGTTTTTTTATGGGGGTGATATCATGGGTAATGCCCATACAGCCAATTACTTTCCCCTTTTCATCTTTAATCGGATTTAAAGAAATAAATACGTATGTTTCTTCTTCTCCAACCCATCTTTTTTCTTCGAGTTTAAAAGGCATCGCTTCATCTAAAACTTTTTGGTAGATGGGTAGCCATTTTAATTTTGCTTCTTCTTTTACATCTTTAAAAATATTGTCTCCAATAGCGATATTGCTATTGTAAACTCGTTTTCTAAGGTCGAAGAAGGCTTTATTTCCGGCAGTTAATTTAAAGTCCAGGTTAAACGACCATATAATATCAAAGGTGCTATCAACCAAAACTCTAAAAGCATTTTTATTGGTTTCAAGCTCTGTTTTAATGTTTACATCGCTGGTAACATGGTTTAAAATGCAAACAAAATTTTGGTTTTTATCAATTAGCTTTAAGTCAAAAAAGTTTCCGGAAACTGGCAGGTTTTTTACAATTTTATACTTCTGATTTCCATGAATGAACTCATTGATAACTTGCTTGATAACATTTGGAATTTGTTGTTCGTTAACAGCTTTTCCTGCAATTATTTCAATATCCTCCAATTCTGTGAAAGAAGAATATGCATTTTCTACAATGCCATCATAATTTACCTCAAGGAAATAACTGTCCATATTTTATTGCAAGATGTTCTTTTCAATTGCAAGGTACTCATCTAAACTCGAAATTTTAGCATCTGCTATACTCCACCAATTTTCGTTAAAATGAAGAGTTTCTGGAACAGCAATACACGCCATTCTTGCTGCTTTTGCTGCTATTACACCATTTTTTGAATCTTCAAAAACCAAACATTCATGTGCTTTTGCATTCATTGATTCTGCTGCTGTAATGAAAATTCCGGGATGTGGTTTGCCGAATTTTTCTTTTTCTGCTGAATGTAATTGATCAAAATAGGCTGATAAATTTAGTTTTTTAACAACGGTTTCGATTAATTCCATTGATGATGAGGAAGCAAGGGCAATTTTATTACCCTTGCTTTTTAGGAATTCCAATACTTCATAAACACCTTTCATAGCAACTGCTTCATTTTCTATAAGCAGTTTCATTGTCTCAATAATCTCTCTCTCTGTTTTTTGAAAATTAGGATTCGGCCAATTTTGATAACGATACCAATGTTCTATTACTTCAGGTAATCGAAATCCCATCACCTGACGTAATAAATCATCATCAAGATTTAATCCATATTGTCCAAAAACGAGTTTTTCTGCTCTTTTCCATAGTGGCTCCGAATCAACTAATAAGCCATCCATATCAAAAAGAAAACAATTAATTTCTTTTCTCATTTTATGAATTCATCAGACTTTCAATATGGTCTGCTTCAACCGGGATATGTGCCATTAAATCTTTACATCCATCGGCTGTAATTAATACCTCATTTTCAAGTCTGATTCCAATACCTTCTTCCTGAATATAAATACCCGGTTCACAGCTAAAAGTCATGCCTGCTTGCATTGGCTCATATCTCATTCCAACATCATGAACATCTATACCTAAAAAGTGACTGGTTCCATGCATGAAATATTTTTTATAAGCAGGCCAAGCAGGATTCTGATTTTTAATATCATTCAAACTGATTAATCCTAGATCAACCAATTCTTTTTCCATTAATTCACCAACCTGTTTATGGTATTCCATCAAAAGAACTCCTGGTTTTAAAAGAGATTTGGCACCATTCATAACGCTTAGTACGGCATTGTAAACTTGCTTCTGACGAGCTGTAAATTTTCCATTTACCGGAATTACCCTTGTCATATCGCTTGCATAATTTGCATAATCAACTCCGCTATCAACCAACAATAATTCACCATCATTACAAGTGCCATTGTTATCTACATAATGCAAAATACAGGCGTTTTTACCTGAAGCTACAATAGGATGGAAGGAATGTCCATTCGCACGATTTTTTAAATATTCATGAATGATTTCAGCCTCTACTTCAAATTCTTTTACACCTGGTTTTACGAATTTCAATAAGCGGGCAAACATTTTTTCACTAATACCAATTGATACATTCATTAAATCCAATTCAATTGGTGATTTAATGCTTCTTAATCTTTGTAAAATTGGTGCAGCTCTTTCGAATTCATGAAGTGGATATTTGTCTTTCATTTCTCTAGCAAACCTTAAATCTTTATAAGGAGTTTTAATGCTTGCTCTATCATTTTCATTTAAATTCAAATAAATGTTTTCAGCATAATTTATAACAGAATGAATTTTTGCTTCATAATCTTCCATCCAATAAACATGTTGAACTCCACTCACTTCTTTGGCTTGTTGTTGGGTTAATTTATGTCCGTTCCAAATCACCATCATTTCATCTGTTCTTTTAATGAAAAGAGCCTCACGCATTTCAATTACAGGACAATCCGGTGATAAAACTAAAATGCAATCTTCCTGATCAACTCCACTTAGCCAGAATAAATCTGAGTTTTGCTTAAAATTATGTGTTGCATCTCCATTCCATTGATGTTCGTCGTTTGATAAGAATATGGCAACTGAGTTTTTTTTCAATTTAGCTGTGAATAAACTTCTATTTAGTTTAAACAAGTCTGAGTTAATTCTGTCGTATTTCATGTTCGATATTAAGTTTTTTAACAAAAAAGGCCAACTGAATTCAGTTGGCCTTTTCAAATTTTATATTTTTATTGGGCTCTGAAGACAATTTCTGTTAACCACTTGGTGGTATCTTTTTCAGTCATTGGGTCTGTAATATAATATTCTAGGGGTGCTCCTGTTGCTTTCATTCCTTGAGAACTTAGGTATTCAAATGCCGGAAGATAAACTTTTCCTGTATTCATATAATCACCATAATATTTAACAGTTAAGGCTTTTCCTGCATCAAGTTTTCCAGCTTTTATCATACCATTATCTTTTCCTTGTCCGGTAAAACCAATGGCAGCTTCAATATCAAATGTATTTCCACTAGCTGAATAATTTATAGTGAAAGGAGCGCCGTTCATTTGTAAACCTTGTGCTTTTATTTCAGCCATTAATAATCCGTAATATTCACCAAGTTTAGCTCCAATTTCTTCTCCTTTTAATTTTTCTCTGATACCAAAATAATTTGTTCCTGCAAAATCTTTCAGCTCGGCATCAAATCCTGCGATTTTTGGTCCTTGAGCTTTTAATTCAGAAACCTCTTTTAATTTAGCTAAACCTTTTTCATAATCAGGTCCAACCATATTTTCCATCACTAATCCAAAGTATCTGAAAAATGGATTCGATCCTAATTCACTTTCTAGTGTCCATTTTACTTTAACTTCATCACCACTTGTTTCAAAAATAAAATCTGCTTTTGCTGCATCCATACCATCAAATAACATGGTTGTTGCAATTAATTCATAAGGTTTACTATCTGTGATGGTTAATTTCCCTTTTCCTACATTTTTATTTTCGCTACTCCAGGTATAATAAGCATCCTTTCCAATATAATTTTCACTAAAAACCCAAACAGTTGCAGAATCCAATCCGTGCCATGGACTCCATTTTTCCCATTCTTTCAGGTTGTTAATCAATTCAAAAGGCACTTCTGCTTTTGATTTAATAGTAATGCTTCTTTCTAAACGAGAGGTTTTAGGTAAGAATAGGCCAATGATGGCAAGTAATAGGACTAATCCAATTACAATAAATAAAATACGCTTTAAAATTTTCATGGTTAGGTATTAATTTAACAAAAGTATAAACATTTTAATTTAGAAACTTTAAATATGATAAACGGCTGATTTATAGTTCAAATTGGGCTGCACACCAATCGTTTAACTCAAATGATTGTTTGAATTTCCAACCTGCAATTTCTGTTTCAATTAATAGGTCTTTCAAGTCACTTTCATAAAAACCGCTAATAAATAATTTTGTACCCGTTTGTGCATGTTCTGCAAGTTTTTTAAAGCTTGTCATCAATACATTTTTGTTGATATTGGCCAATATTATTTCAAATTTTTCATCCTTTAAAATTTCCAATCCACCTTTATCAAAAATGATATTTGTGATATTGTTATAAGTTGCATTTTCACTAATATTTTCGGCAGCCCAATCATCAATATCATTTGCAAAAACCGATTTGCAACCCAATTGAGAGGCTAAAATTGAAAGAATTCCGGTTCCGGCTCCAAAATCAAAAACCGTTTTGTTTTGCCAATTTTCTTTTAACATCAATTTCATAATTAAAAATGTAGTTTCATGATGGCCTGTTCCAAATGATGTTTTTGGCTGAATAATAATTTCATAAGGAAACTCTTTTTCAAGTCCATGAAATGGGGCGGAAATCCTTATTTCATTTTCAATTGTTACTGGTTGAAATTCACTTTCCCACTGTTCATTCCAGTTTTGTTGTTCAATTTCATTGGCTTTAACAGATTCTTTTGGAATTGAATATTTTTCTAAAAGCTCTAAGAATTCAGATTCATTCCATTCTTCTTTAGGTAAATATGCCTCAAAACCTTCGTCTCCCTCAAGAAATCCTTCGAAGCCAATTTCAGCTAATTCGGCAATTAGCATGTCTTTTATTTCCTCTTCGCAAATTATTTCAAATAACAAATAGCTATTCATATCAGTAAAATTGTATTTTAGTAAGAAATTCTAGAAATCCCCTTGCGAATTAAATACCTTTTTGCTGTTTGTTTAGTATGTCTTGTTCAAATAAGTTTTGGACAGCTACTTCGATTTGAGCAAATCGATGATAAATTGGGTTTGTCACAAAACACTGTTCATTCAATGGCACAGGATGATGAGGGTTTTTTGTGGATTGGAACAGAGGATGGGTTGAACCGTTTTGATGGTTATAATTTTGATGTATTAAGATTTCATGAAAATGATCCTAATTCTATTTATCCGGGAAGAATCAAACAGTTATCATATCATTCGGGGAGTTTAGGCGTGCTTACAGAATCAGGTATTAGTATTGTAAATACACATACTAAAAAATCCAAAAATTATGTTTTGCCACTTACTATTAATGAACCACGATTTTTATTTTTAACAAAAGATAAAATATGGATGGGTGCAGATAATGGTCTATATTTATTAGATAAAGCTAGTGGTGGATTTAAATCTATTCTACCATATGCACCAATCACCGGAATTTCTTTATTAAAACAAGGCGTTTTATTGGTTTCTACACCCGATGAAATTTACTTGATTTACCTGTTTAATAATGTTGTAAGAAGAGTTAATTTCAAGTCACAATATTTAATTTTAGGTTCATCGGTAAATGCAAAAGGAGTTGTTTGTCTGGTTACTGATAACCATGAATTTGTTGTAGGTTCTGTATTCAAAAGAAATTTTAGGATTAAAAGAAGTATTACGATTCCTGAAGGAGGTGTTTTTAGAACCATTTTTGGTGGGAGATATAGGTTCTTTCTAGGATTTGATAATGGTTTGATTGTAGTTGATTCTTTGTTTAGGTTGAAGCACTATTATCATCAGCCAGATAATAAATTTTCTCTATCACATAATAAAGTATTATCTATTTTCCAGGATAGAAACTTAAACTTATGGATAGGCACTTCTTCAGGAGGTTTAAATAGATATCATCCTTATAGATTTAAGTTTAACTCAATAAGCGGAAGTACAGGCTCTGAACAAGGTTCTTCGTTAAATATTTATGCAGTTTCACCTGCTCCAAACAATACTTTTATTATTTCAACAGATGAAGGTAGAATTTTTAATTTTTCACCTGAAACAAATGAATTGGAGCAAAAGGCATTTTTAAAACCTTATCCTATTTATTGCATCACTCCAATTAACACTGATAGCACCGAATTTTTATTGGGTTCCAGCAAAGGAATTTTTAAGTATAATTCCATGTCAGGTAAAGCTGATTTTATTCAAATTAGTGGTATGGAGAAGTATGTGAATCAAGAGGTACTTTCCTGCTTAAAAGAAACAGATAACAGGTTTTGGCTGGCCGGAAAAGAAGGTTTGTTTCTAGTCGATATAAGACAGAAATCCATTATTATGAATTACGATATTAGTAATTCAGGTTTAGGTGGAAATAATGTAAGAAATTTAATTCCTGATAAAAATGGCAATTTCTTTATCGCTACTTCTAAAGGACTCTATTACTATACTAAGGATAATTCCGAAATAAGCTCCATTTTGGTGGCAAGAAATGGCAGAAAATTGCATGTCACATCAGCACTAAAAAGCAAAAATGGAGAATTATTTATTGGTACGATTAATCAGGGTTTGTATTTAAAGAAATCGAATGGAAACGTACAGAATTTTACTACAGATAATGGCTTAGCTAATAACAATGTTTATTCTGTTCAAAAAGGTAATTTGGGTGATGAAATCTGGTTAAGTACAAATAGTGGTGTTTCAAAAATGAATTTGAAAGACTTTACATTTAAAAATTATGATTTAAATGATGGTCTGCAGGGAAATGAGTTTAATGAAAAAACCTCTGCTAATCTTTCTGATGGAAGAATTTTATTTGGAGGAGTTAACGGTTTCAGCTATTTCTATCCATCGGATATCAATGATGATACAACAAATTGTCAAGTAGCAATAAAATCTTTTTCATCATTCAATAAAATTTACGATACCAAGCAGGATATATTTTTAAGTTACGACCAGAATTACATCAATATTGAATATGTAGCTCTTGATTTTAATCTTTCTGGAAACAATAGGTTTATGTACCAGGTTGATGGATTAAATGAAGAGTGGACAGATGCAGGAAACAGAAGGTTTGCAAGTTTTGCTCAGTTGGCACCGGGTTCATATACGTTCAGAGTAAAAGCGAGTAATTCTGATGGTGTTTTTAGCAGTAATGTGGCTCAACTTTCATTTTATATTGCAAAGCCTTTCTGGACAAGATGGTGGTTTAGAATTACTACGATTTTATTTTTAGCAGGAATTATCACAATAATCATTTATTGGAGAGTTAGAAATGTTATTAACGAGGAACAGGAAAAGTTAAAAATTAGCGGAATGGTTGGGGAATTAGAGTTAAAAGCACTCAGAGCTCAAATGAATCCTCATTTTATTTTTAACTCATTAAATTCTATTCAAGATTTTGTTTTAAACCATCAGGGAATGGAAGCTGCTAAGTATTTAAGCAAGTTTGCTCGCCTTGTTAGAATGATACTTGATAACTCAGAATATACTTTTATTAGTATTTCTCAAAAAATTGAGTTTCTTCGCTTATATATTGAGTTGGAGTCGCTTAGAATGGATAATGGTTTTGAATTTCATTTATCTTTGGATAAATCGGTTAATCTTGAAGACCAAATTCCTACTATGGTAATTCAACCTTATGTAGAAAATGCAATTTGGCATGGATTGCAGTATAAAAAATCTCACAGGGTACTAAAACTCCATCTTTCAATGGAAGACGAAGATTTTGTAAGATGTGAAATAGAGGACAATGGAATAGGTAGGGAGGCTGCCATGCAAATTAAAAAACAGAAAGGTAAAACTCATGATTCTAAAGCGATGAGAATTACTGATGAAAGAATTCAAATATTAAAAAAACTATATGGTTTTGGTCCGAGTGTGGAAGTTATCGATTTAGTTGATGATGGTATTGCAAGAGGAACAATGGTCATATTAAAATTACCTATACATCATGGCTGAGCCACTTAAAACAATTATTGTTGAAGACGAAATTAGAGGTAGAAATGCTTTAAAGTCTCTATTAACCCATTTTCCTGATTTGGTAAATCTTGTTGGGGAGGCAGGAAATGTTGATGAAGCAATTGAAATTATTGCCAAAACCGACCCTGATTTAGTTTTATTAGATATAGAAATGCCATATAAAAATGGCTTTGACTTGCTTAATGAAGTGCCAAAAAGGAACTTTGATGTGATTTTTACAACGGCCTATAATAATTACGCAATTCAGGCAATTAAATTTAGTGCGCTCGATTACTTGCTCAAGCCAATTGACATGGAGGAATTGTCGGCATCCTTGCATAAGGCAGTTTTAAAACGTCAAAATAAGGACAAACAAGAAGGGCAAATTCAGATAGAGAATTTGCTTAATAACCTGAAGGCAATAAACAATCAGAATTATAAATTGAGTTTGCCTACTTCTGAAGGAATTTTGTTTATTTCACTTGATCAAATTATTCGTTGTGAGTCGGATGCAAATTATACTCGCTTCTTTTTGGTGAACGAAAAACCAATTTTAGTAAGCAGAACATTAAAGGAATATGAAGAATTATTACAAAATTATAATTTTTGTAGGGTTCATCACTCAAATTTAATTAACTTGCGTTTTATAAAGAAATATGTGAAAGGGGAGGGCGGTATTGCAGTGATGTTAGATGGCGCAGAAGTTGAGGTTTCTAGGAGAAAGAAAGAGGCTTTTCTGAAAAGTCTTGAAAATCTTTCCACTATTATATAATTATTAACCAATTAATAGTCTATACAAACCATTTGAAGGGTTTGAATAATTATTTAAAGTATTAGGGGCATATTTGGATATTGATTATGAAAGCCAAAAAGATAGCCCTGATATCGTTTTTATTGATTGTTGTGAGTCTCCTATTATTGGAGGTCATAATAAATTGGGGTGAAGGACTGTAGAGCTCCCGCTTAAGCCTAATTTACCCGAAATTAAGAGCTTGCCATTGAAGAATGGCTTGAGTAAAGGTTGAGCCGGGGCCGCGTAAGCGGCCCTTGGTTCTTTTATAGGGGTACCATTTTAAAAATTTAAGGCAAAAAAAACCGAAGTTTTAACTCCGGCTTTTAGTTTTTATAATCTTATTTCTCTTCCAATCTCTGTTTTAAATCTAGTCTGTGCTTACGAGCAGTATCAATTGCTATGTCATATCCTGCATCTGCATGTCTGATTACTCCCATTGCAGGATCATTATGTAATACTCTTTTTAGCCTTTTTGCTGCGGCTTCTGTTCCATCTGCAAGTATTACCATTCCTGCATGAATAGAATAACCCATACCAACTCCACCACCATGATGAACACTTACCCAACTTGCTCCACCAGCTGTATTAATTAAAGCGTTTAGTATTGGCCAGTCGGCAACTGCATCTGAACCATCTTTCATCGCTTCTGTTTCTCTGTTTGGTGAAGCTACTGAACCTGTATCTAAATGGTCTCTTCCAATAACTATTGGACCTTTAACTTTTCCGGTTCTAACCAATTCGTTAAAAGCAAGAGCCGCTTTTTCTCTGTCTCCTTGTCCAATCCAGCAAATTCTTGCAGGTAAACCTTGAAATTCAATTCTTTCCTGAGCCATATCTAACCAACGATGCAAAGAGGTGTTTTCAGGAAACAATTCTCTCATTACTTTATCAGTTGTATAAATATCCTGAGGATCTCCGCTTAATGCTACCCATCTGAATGGACCTTTTCCCTCACAAAACAATGGTCTGATATAAGCAGGTACAAATCCAGGGAATGAAAAAGCATTTTTTACATTTCTTTGATCGTGTGCCTGACCTCTTAAATTATTCCCGTAATCAAATACTATCGCACCTTTTTCTTGTAAGGTTATCATTAGTTTAACATGATGTGCCATCGTATCTAAAGAAAGTCTTACATATTTTTCCGGTTCAGTTTTTCTCATTCTGTCCGAAACCTCCTCAACCAATCCTTCAGGATAATAGCCATTTAAAGGATCGTGCGCTGAAGTTTGGTCAGTTAATAAATCCGGAGTAATATTTCTTTCGATTAAACGCTCAAGTAAATCAATAATATTACAAACTACTCCAATTGATAATCTTCTACCTTGTGCTTTTGCTTCAAGAGCCATGTCAATTGCCTGGTCGATATCTCTGCTCATTACATCTAAGTAACGAGTTTCAAGTCTCTTTTTGATTCTCCATTCAACCATTTCTGCTGCTAAACAAACACCATCACACATGGTTACAGCAAGTGGTTGAGCTCCGCCCATTCCCCCTAATCCAGCAGTTACTGTTAATGTACCTTTTAAACTTCCACCAAAATGTTGACGAGCAGCTTCGGCAAAAGTTTCATAAGTTCCTTGAACAATTCCTTGTGAACCAATATAAATCCAGCTTCCGGCTGTCATTTGGCCATACATCATCAATCCTTTTTTATCTAATTCATGAAAAGTATCCCAATTAGCCCATTTTGGTACCAACATTGAATTTGATATGATCACTCTTGGCGCATCAGGGTGGGTTGGAAGAATACCAACAGGTTTGCCTGATTGTATCAAAAGAGTTTCATCATCTTCCAAATCTTGTAAAGCTTTTACTATTAAATCAAAACTTTCCCAGTTTCTGGCAGCTTTTCCAATTCCTCCGTAAACAATTAAATCTTCAGGTCTTTCAGCCACATCCGGGTCAAGATTGTTATGTAACATTCTTAATGCAGCTTCCTGAACCCATCCTTTGCAACTAATTTTACTTCCGGTTGCAGCATGTAAATCTCCTCTTTTGTTCATGATTGGTATTTTTGGCAAACTTAGTTTTTAAACCTTATTTGTCAATTCTTATAAGTAATAAAATCGAGCAAAAATTAATTTTTACCAAGTTTTCGATTTTTAATTTTCATTTTATTGCCATTTATCCCAATTAGTTCGAATTCATATTTGCTTTATTAAATTTGCAATCTTGAATAAAAAGGCAATTTTCGGTTTTCTGTTATTGGCAGTATTTTTTATAAGCTTACTGCCATATAATGCTTTTCATCACCACCAAGATGAATTGCACAGAATTGCTGTAGTTGGAAACGATGAGTCACATCATTGTAAATTAGATGATTATGCCTGTCAGGATGATTTACTTGAAAATCATCAATGTAAGCACCAAAGCCATTTGGCTGAATCTACTCCTGATTGTTTCTTTTGCCAGTTTCATTTCAATAAAGTTTTCGAAATTACTGTTCCTGTTTCAGATTTTTTTGTAGGAAAAGGAAAGGCAATTGTTCAAAAAACAAAACTTCATTTATTTAAATCTTCAATTTTTGTTCTTTTTAATAAAGGACCACCATCATTATCTTATTAATTAAATAAGCTTCGAACTGAGGCTTATTCTTCTTTCGGGTTTTATTATTAATTAAAATTTACTTTTTTGAAAAAAGCACTTGTTTTTATATGGGTGCTTGTGTTTACTTTTTTGTTTTCTAATGTTTTTGCTCAGGATAAATTTCTGAGTAAATACTATAAAATTCAACTGAAAGTGCTGGATAGCTTAAGTGGGTCCCCGCTTCCAGCTGCTACAGCTCAAATCAGTAAACATAAGCATTTCCATTTCACTGATGACAATGGTTTAGTGAAACTTGATTCGGTTAAATCAGGTTTAAATCTTGTTCAGGTGAGTTTTATTGGTTATCATTCTTTTGAAAAGGTTTTGGATGTAAGGGCCGATATGATTTTGGAGGTTTTATTATGTCCAACTAATTTTCATTTGCATGAATATACTGTGCATTCTCATGAACTGACTGAGTTTGGTTCTGAAAACCAATCGAGAATAAAACTAAGTGCTTTGCAAATTCAAAGAACATCTGCTTTGGTATTTTCTGATTTGTTTAAACAGGTTCCCGGCATGCAAACTTTAAGTTCAGGTCCCGCTATTTCTAAGCCAATTATTCGCGGTTTACATAGCAATAGGATTGCATTGTTTAATAATGGTACTAAACTTGAGTCACAAAATTGGGGTGCAGAACATGGTCCTGAAATTGATCCTTTTAGTGCCAATGAAATTGAGTTAATTAAGGGTGCTGCTTCTGTTGAATATGGTCCGGAGGCAATTGGTGGTGTGATAAAAATTTCACCTAAACCCTACCGACAAATGGATGGAATAGATGGTGTAGTTTCTATGAATGCTTATTCAAATAACAAAGCGTTTGCGTTTTCTAATTTGTTAAATGGTACACATGGAATCAAAAGACATTTTAACTGGAGGCTTCAAAGTAGTTACAAAGTTGGGGGCGATTCTAAAGCTCCGGATTATGTGATTTCTAATACAGGTTTTAAAGAAACGGATTTAAATTTCTCCTCTCTTTACCAAGTATCAGAAGCTTTTGGGATTGAAATTACAGGTTCTTATTTCCATAATGAATTAGGAATTATGAGGGCTGCACATATTTCAAGTACCAGTGATTTGAAGAAGGCAATTAGTAGTTCAAAACCATTAATTGAATTCCCGTTTAGTTACCAAATCAATAGGCCCAAACAGGATGTTACTCATAATGTTCTTGCAGTAAAATTAAATTACGACTATCCTCAATTGGGTAAAATCCGTTTAATGTATGCTTACCAAATGAACCATAGGATGGAATATGATAGAGGTGTAAGCTGGAATCCGAATTCCTTAACTCATACTTTACCTGCCTACGATTTGAAATTGTATTCCGGTAATTTTGATTTACAATTTGAACACAAGGAGTTCCGAAAAGTTACAGGTAAAATAGGAGCAAGTTATTTAACTCAAAGTAATATCAGTTCAGGTACTCAAAAGCCAATAATTCCTAATTTTATTGCCCAGACATTTGGTGTTTTTATTTTCGAAAAATACAAATCAGGTAGATGGAATTTAGAAGCAGGTGCGAGATTTGATTCACGTATTCAATCAGTTTATCAAAGGATTTCAAATACAAGCATAAATGAGATTAATAAAAATTATTCAGGTTTAACATTTGTAGCTTCCTCTGCCTTTCATGTGAGCTCTGAATTACAAATACAATTCACTCAATCATCTGCTTGGAGAGCCCCTGCAGTAAATGAACTTTATAGTTATGGTTTACATAATGGCTTGGCTTCATTTGAAATTGGGAATGAAAATTTAGTTCCGGAATTTGCTTATAACAGCGATTTAGCTTTTAAATGGAAAACAGATTTTGTATCAATAGATTTTAATTTATTTAAAAATACAATCAAAAATTTCATTTACGCAAAACCAGATACGAGTCCGACTCTCACATTACGTGGAGCATTTCCAACATTTAAGTTTACTCAAACCAATGCCGATTTAAGTGGATTCGAAATGCAGGTAGCAAAACCATTATCAAAAAGATTTTTGGTGAATTTATCATACTCGTTTTTGTATGCTAATGATGTTACAAACAATCAACCATTAATTTACATGCCTGCTAATAGATTTAAATCTTCCATTGTATTCAATCAGTCAAAATGGAAATACTTTACAGATGTTTTTTCAAGTGTAGATTTTGAATCGGTTTTCAGGCAAAATAGATTTGTAGATGGTCTTGATTATGCTGTTCCACCACCTTCTTATTTTTTAATTAATCTTCAAACTTCTTTTACCATTCAGACAAAGTTATCAAACATGAGTTTTGTGGTAGGAGTAAGGAATCTAATGAACAATTCATATCGGGATTATATGAATAGATTCAGGTATTTCACCGATGAACCCGGAAGAAATTTTTATTTATCAGTTCAATTCCCAATTCAATATTATCAATCAAAAAAAATTAAGAGTTAAACTCAAAAACGTCATGAAAAAATTATTTTTATATCTATTTATTTTCTCAATTATTTCATTTGCTGCATGTAAAAAAGAAGAGGCAAAAAATCCTGAGGAGAATAATGCTCAGGAGCAAATTACATCTGTTTATTTAAGCATTGTAAATCAGTCTAATGTAAACGAAACTTATCTTGTAAAATGGAAAGATTTGGATGGTGATGGAGGAAATGCTCCTTCAATTGATACTATTACTTTGAATAACAACAGTGAGTATAAGGTTGATGTTTTAATATTAGATGAATCAAAAAATCCTGTAGATACAGTTTCTGCTGAAATAGAAAAAGAGGCCGATGAACATAGATTCTTCTTTACGGCTTCTAGTGAGATAAAAGATATGTGGAGTACAACATATTTAGATTTTGATTCAAAAAATAGACCTCTTGGATTAAGTTTTAAAATCAAAGTAAATAGTTCCAATACAAGCTGGCCGATTTTGGGCAAATTAAATGTGGTTTTAAGTCATTACGATGGAGTAGAAAAAGACAATAATCCTTCATCAGAATCTGATTTAGATATCAATTTTCCTGTGAGAATTTCAATGTAATTTTTGCAATAATTTAATATTGATGCCACTCCAATAGGGGTGGCATCTTGTTTTAGGGCCGTTTATCAAAAAATAGGTCGGATGGTCATATTTAAAACTTTTAAAGCTTGTTTTTATTTAATATTCTTTGTTGTTTTATTGATTAGTTCGGGTTAAAATGTTAATTTTTATAGCTTAACCCAAACGTTCAGATTGGAGAAAAAGATTATGAAGAAGGTTTTAAATTTTAGATTGTTTTATTTGATTGTGTTTTCGGTTTTGCTGGTTTCTTGCGCAAATAATTCAGGAAAACAACAGCAAGCGCCCATTATTCCACTTACCAACTTTTTTAGGAATCCAGATATTGCTTATATCTTACTCTCTCCTGATGGAGATAAAATTTCCTTCACAAAGCCATACAAAAACAGAATGAATGTTTTTGTGACCAAAATTGGGTCAAAAGATACTTTTCAAGTAACTGCTGTTGAAGATAGAAATATCAGTTCTTATTTCTGGAAAAACAATAACAGAATTATTTACGTAAAAGATAATGGGGGAGATGAAAATTTTCACCTTTTCGCTGTAGATGCAGATGGTAAAAATCAAAAAGATTTAACTCCATTTAAAAATGTCAGAGTTCAAATTGTTGATGAATTGATTGATTACGAAGATGAAGTTTTGATAGAAATGAATAAACGTAATCCGGAATTATTCGACGTTTACAGGCTGAATATTAAAACTGGTGACATGATTTCAGTAGCAGAGAATCCGGGTGGTATTAGCAACTGGATTACTGACCATACAGGAACCATTCGTGTTGCTGTTCAAACTGATGGAGTAAGGTCGAATTTGCTTTATCGTGAAAATGAAAAAAGTCCTTTTAAAGTGGTGCTCCAAACATCTTTTAAGGAACAAGTAAATCCCTTGTTTTTTAGCTTCGACAATAAGTATGTTTATGCATGTTCAAACTTAAATCGTGATAAATCAGCAATCGTAAAATTTGATATTGCTAAAGGTAAAGAAATTGAAGTATTGTTTGAACATCCGGATGTTGATTTAGAAAATCTTGATTATTCAAGAAAGCGCAAGGTTCTTACTTCAATTACCTATCACACAGAAAAAACAGAAATGAAGTTCTTGGATAAAACCACAGAGGATATCTATGCAAAACTTAAACAAAAGCTGGGTAATCAATATGAAATTATCATAACCAGTTCGAATAAAAATGAAGATAAGTGTTTAGTCAGAACCATGAGTGATAGGTCACTGGGAACTAGCTATTTTTATGATATTACCAATGATGAATTGACTAAAATTATTGAAAGAGCTCCCTGGATTAATGAAAATGAAATGAGTGAAATGAAACCCATTTCCTACAAATCAAAAGATGGTTTAGTTATTCATGGATATCTTACTTTACCAAAAGGATTGGATGCAAAAAATTTACCTGTGGTTATAAATCCGCATGGTGGACCATGGGCTAGAGATTATTGGGGTTTTAATCCAGAAGTTCAGTTTTTGGCCAATAGAGGATATGCTGTTTTACAAATGAATTTCAGGGGCTCAACCGGTTATGGCAGAAAGTTTTGGGAATCAAGTTTCAAACAGTGGGGAAGAACCATGCAGCAGGATATTTCAGATGGGGTAAACTGGTTGGTTTCAGAAGGAATTGCCGATCCGAAAAGAGTTGCAATTTATGGTGCTAGTTATGGTGGTTATGCTACTTTAGCAGGGTTAACTTTTACTCCTGAACTTTATGCTTGCGGCGTAGATTACGTTGGTGTTTCAAATATGTTTACCTTCATGGGTACCATACCTCCCTATTGGAAACCATACCAGGAAATGTTTCATGAAATGGTTGGAAACCCTAAAGCGGATTCAATTGCTTTGAGAGAAGTTTCTCCTGTTTTTTATGTAGATAAAATTAAAGCTCCTTTATTTATTGCCCAAGGTGCAAACGACCCACGTGTAAATAAAGCAGAAAGTGATCAGGTTGTTGAAGCACTTAAAAAACGTGGTATTCAAGTTGAATATATGGTTAAAGACAATGAAGGTCATGGTTTTGCCAATGAAGAAAATCAGTTTGATTTTTATGGTTCAATGGAACGCTTTTTAGCTAAACATATTGGTGGTAGAATTTCAACAAATACTTCTAAGTAATTCATGATTAAACTTCAATCAATTGAGAAAAGTTATTCCGTTGGTGGTAATTCCCTAAAGGTTTTAAAAGGAATAAATGTAGATATAGAAAAGGGCGAAATGGTTTCTATTATGGGTTCTTCAGGTAGTGGAAAATCTACCTTGTTAAATATTCTAGGAATTCTTGATGATTATGATGCCGGCTCCTATCATTTAAACGGCCAGCTTATTCAACACATGAATGAAACTCAAGCTGCTAAATTAAGAAATCAGTTTATTGGCTTTGTTTTTCAATCATTCAATTTAATATCTTTTAAAAATGCTATGGAAAACGTAGCATTACCATTGTACTACCAAAAAGTACCTCGTAAAAAGAGAAATAGTCTTGCTATGGAATATTTAGAAATGGTAGGATTATCAGCTTGGGCAAATCATATGCCTAATGAATTATCTGGAGGTCAAAAACAAAGAGTTGCAATTGCTCGTGCACTTATTTCTCAACCTAAAATGATTTTAGCTGATGAACCAACAGGTGCATTGGATACTCAAACAAGTTATGAGGTAATGAGCTTACTGAAGGATATCAATTCAAAAGGTATTACAGTTGTTATTGTTACTCATGAACATGATATCGCTGAAATGACCCAAAGGACAATCAGATTAAAAGACGGTTTAATAGTATAAGCATGTTTGATTTAGATAAATGGCAAGAAATATTTGCAAATCTTTCCCGCAATAAACTAAGAACCTTTTTAACAGGTTTTAGCGTTGCTTGGGGAATATTTATGCTAATAGTTTTGCTGGGTGCCGGAAATGGATTGGGAAATGGTGTCAGGCATCAGTTTAATAGAGATGCTGTGAATAGTATTTGGCTAAATGCCGGAAAAACCTCTGTTGCTTACGATGGATACCAACCGGGAAGAGATATTAGATTTACCAATGAAGATTTTGATTTCGTAAATAGAAACTACAAAAATATGGAACATGCCAGTGCAAGAATGCATATGTGGGATGTGAAATTATTCAGTTATAAAAATAGGTACGGAAGTTTTAACATGAAGGGTGTGCATCCCGGAATGATTTATCCTGAAAAAATTGTAGTTGTTCAAGGCAGATTTATCAATGATTTAGACTTAAAAGATTGTAGAAAAGTAGCATGTATTGGTAAAAAAGTTGCCGATGATTTATTAAAAGGAGAGCAGCCTCTTGGTAAAGAAATAAATATCAATGGTATTCTTTTTCAAGTTGTTGGAGTTTTTACTGATGATGGAAACGAAGAGGACAATAGAAGGGCCTACGTACCTGTAACTACTACACAAAAAGCGTTCACCGGCACCAATCATATCGACCAGATTGTTATGACAATTAACGAGAATGATATGGAAAAAAGTGAAGCTTTTACAGATGAATTAAGAGCGATGTTAGCTAGAAGACATCATTTTGATCCCAATGATAAAAAAGCAGTTTTTGTTTGGAATAATTTGACAGAATTCAAAAAGATTATGGGTTTGATAACCGGCATTAATTTGTTTATCTGGTTGATTGGAATAGGTACTTTAATTGCAGGAATTGTTGGTGTAAGTAATATCATGATGATTGTTGTTAAGGAAAGAACCAAGGAAATAGGCGTAAGAAAAGCCTTAGGTGCAAGTCCAAGAAGTATTATATTTCTTGTGATGCAGGAGGCTGTTTTTATTACTTCGCTTTTTGGATATATTGGTTTGATTGCAGGAATTTTTCTACTAGAATTATTTAAAACAAATGTGCCTGGTTCCGATTTTTTTAGAAATCCTGAGGTTGATTTGAAAGTGGCTTTATTGGCTATGCTAATGTTGGTAATTGCAGGTCTTTTAGCAGGATATTTTCCGGCAAAAAGAGCGGCTAGTATTCATCCGATTCAAGCTTTAAGAGACGAATAAACATGTTTATAGACAGCGATAGATTCAACGAAATATACCAAACTCTGAGTAAAAATAAACTCAGAACCGGACTCACTGCTTTTGGTGTTTTTTGGGGTATCTTCATGTTAATGATTATGCTTGGTTCAGGCAAAGGACTTGAAAATGGAGTTACTAAATCATTTGGCGGTTCCGCTACCAATGCAATTTATATGTGGACCCAATCAACCACAATTGCTTACCAAGGATTACCAAGAGGTAGAACTTATAATTTTCTTGTAGATGATGTGCAGGCTATTAGAGATAATATCCCTGAAATTGAATACCTGGCGCCTTCTTGTCAATTGGGTGGTTATAGAGGAGACAACAATGTGAGTCGTGGTATAAAAACTGGTCCCTTTGCTGTTAGAGGAGATTTTCCTGAAAATATATTCATACAAACATTTAAAATTTTAGAAGGACGGTATATCAATGATTTAGATATACTTGAGAAAAGAAAAGTTTGTGTGATTGGAAGCAGGGTTAAAGAAGTACTTTTTGAAAAGGATGAGAATCCACTTGGTCAATACATTCAAGTAAATGGTACCTATTTTAAAATTATTGGAACTACAACAGTTGAAAGTGGAGGTGGAGAGGCTGAAGAAAAAACACAAACAGTGTATGTTCCTTTTTCTACCTTTCAACAAGCATTTAACTGGGGTGGAAGAATAGGATGGTTTAGTATTACAGCAAAACCTCAGTATGATGCAAGTGTTGTAGAAACAAAAGTGAAAAAACTTTTGTATGCCCGCCACAAAATTTCTCCGGATGATCCTTATGCAATTGGGAGTTGGAATAGTGAAGTTGAATTCAAAAAAATTCTTGGTCTTTTTAAAGGGATAAGTTTATTGGTTTGGGTAGTTGGAGTTGGTACATTGCTAGCAGGTGTTATCGGTGTAAGTAATATCATGCTGATTATTGTAAATGAAAGAACTAAAGAAATTGGAATTCGCAGAGCAATTGGTGCATCTCCTTATAGTATCATAAGTCAGGTTATTGCCGAGTCTATTTTGATTACAACCCTAGCAGGTTATTTAGGATTGGTTTCCGGGATTTTTTTAATGGAAGCAATAAATGTGGCGATACAAGGACAAGATACAGGTATGTTTCATCAACCTGGTGTTGAAATTGCAGTGGCTTTAAAAGCTTTGACAATATTAATAGTATGCGGTGCCTTAGCCGGAATTATTCCTGCTAGAAAAGCAGTATCAATTAGTCCTGTTGAAGCACTTAGAAATGAATAATAGAAAATAGTAATTTATGAAAAAAATAATGAAATGGGTTTTGGGCCTGGCATTGGTGGGTTTGTTTATTTACACTATCTGGTTCCTCTATCAAAAATCAGAACAAAAGCCTGTTGTTTTTAAAACAATTGAAATGCTTAAAACAAACATTATCAAAAAGACTGTTGCAACCGGTTCTGTTGTTCCAAGAAGAGAGGTAAATATCAAACCTCAGGTTTCAGGAATTATAGAAAAGATTTATGTAGTTGCCGGACAAAAAGTACGTAAAGGTGATATGATTGCACAAATCAGAATTATACCTAATATGATTAATTTGGCTAATGCGGAATCTCGTGTGAATCGTGCTAAACTTGCTTATGAAAATGCAAAAATTGAATTCGAAAGAACCCAAAAACTTTTTGAAGATAAATTGATTTCATTGGCAGATTTTCAAACGGTAAGATTGGCTTTTAATAACTCAAAAGAGGAGCTTGATGCTGCCGAAAACAACATCCAATTAATACGTGAAGGTGTTAGTAAATCATCAGGCAAATCAACGAATACAATTGTAAGAAGTACAATAGAAGGTATGGTTTTAGATGTACCATTAAAAGAGGGTAGCAGCGTTATTGAAAGTAATACCTTTAATGAAGGTACCACAATAGCAACTGTTGCCGATATGGGTGAAATGATTTTTGAAGGTAAAGTAGATGAGAGTGAAGTAGGAAAAATTAAACCAGGAATGGAACTTATTCTTACAGTTGGTGCAATTGATTCGGATAAGTTTAAAGCTTGGCTTGAATACATTGCTCCAAAAGGTGTTAAGGAAAACGGTGCAATTCAGTTTCAGATAAAAGCGAAGGTAGAACTTAAAAAGAGCTCGTTTTTAAGAGCAGGATATAGTGCTAATGCGGATATAGTTTTAGATAGAAGAGACAGTGTTTATGCTATACCAGAAAGTGTATTGATTTTCGAAAACGAGAAAACTTTTGTTGAAGTTGAAAAATCAAATCAGGTTTTTGAAAAACTTGAAGTAAAAAGAGGTTTAAGTGATGGAATCAATATTGAAATTATTGATGGTTTAAAACCGGGAATGAAAATCAAAGACCCAAATTCTAATAATCCTCCAACACCATAGATTGGCAATTATCTTAGCATAAAAAAGAGGCTGTTTCAATATTAGAAACAGCCTCTTTTTTGTTTTGATGTTTTTAACTACGTTTTCTAGTAGTTATTTGTTCAATTCGTTTTTCATAGTTTGTACCTTGAAAAATTCTATTGACATAAATTCCCGGAGTATGTATCATATCAGGGTCCAATTCTCCCGGTTCAACTAATTCTTCTACCTCTGCAATGGTTATTTTGCCTGCCATTGCCATCAAAGGATTGAAGTTTCTTGATGTGGCTTTAAAAATTAAATTACCGTGCGTATCACCCTTCCATGCTTTTACTATGGCAAAATCTGAATCAAAAGCTTTCTCTAAAAGGTATTGTTTGCCGTTAAATTCTCTGATTTCTTTTCCTTCCGCAACTTCTGTTCCAACTCCGGCCGGTGTAAAGATTGCGGGCATTCCATAACCTGTAGCCATGCAACGCGTGGCAAGTGTACCTTGAGGTATCAATTCTACTTCCAGTTCACCGCTTAACAATTGCCTTTCGAATTCAGCATTTTCACCCACATAGGATGAAATCATTT
>JBMLOK010000053.1:21335-29154 GCA_049243005.1 Bacteroidia bacterium
CTTAACAATTGCCTTTCGAATTCAGCATTTTCACCCACATAGGATGAAATCATTTTTTTTACCTGACGGGTTTTTAAAAGTAATCCTATCCCAAAATCATCAACACCGGCATTGTTTGAAATACAAGTAAGATTTTTGATTCCTGATTTTACTAAAGCATCAATACAATTTTCTGGTATTCCGCAAAGTCCGAATCCACCTAACATAATGGTAGCGCCATCTTTAATTCCTGAAATGGCTTCTTCTGCATTATTAACTACTTTTTTTAACATCTTATTCAATAATTGCTGATAAATCCCTGTCGCACAAAGCCTGACAAATACTTTTCATTTTTTCCTGAGATCCACTTTTTACTATGGCTTTTCCTTTTAAATGAACCAAAAGTGCACATTGTTCTGCTTGTAAATAATCATGTTCGCAAATTTCAACCAAGCATTCTATTACCCAATCAAAAGAGTTTACATCATCATTGTATAAAACAACTTTTGATTCCTGGTCTTCATCCTCAAGAATTAATACATCTTCCTGTTCTTTTTCTTTAGGATTGCCTCCAAAATTATTTTGATAGGTTTTAAACCAATTCTTCATTTTCTATTTTCTTTTTTTGGGAGAAAGAAAACCTATTTTCATTTCCTTCTCTAAGTCTTTTAATATTTGCACGATGTGTATAAACAACCATTAATGCAATTACCAAGCAAAAATAAATAAAAACCTGCTCATTGCCGTAGTATAACCAAACGTAAAGCGGACTCAAAGCACAAGCAAGCATAGAACCTACAGAAATATACCTGGTTATCCAGACAATAATTACAAAAGTTAAAGCACACATCAAGGAAATAGGCCAGCTAATTGCTATGACAACACCTAGGAGAGTTGCAATTCCTTTGCCGCCTTTAAAACCGGCAAAAATCGGATAAATATGCCCCAAAACTGCAAATCCTCCAAGTATCATTTGCATGTTATGAAAATCGGGTGAGCCTGAAGATATTTTGTTCTGCATTAATGCAATACTTCCAGCAGCTAATCCTTTAAGACAATCAACAAAAAGTACAATAAAACCGGCCTTTTTACCCAATACTCTTAAGGTATTTGTTGCACCTGCATTACCACTACCATGTTCACGAACATCAATTCCATAAAAGGTGGTTCCAATCCAAACAGCTGAAGGAATTGAGCCTAATAAATATGCCCCTAATGAGCCAACTACTAAAAATAAAATATCCATTATTTCTTTAATGAGCGTACAAATTTATTTCTATCAGAAATATTGGCTTGCCTTATTTGGTAACCTTCTTTTTCTTTAGAAACTTTATCAATATTAGTTTTTATCACCTCATTAAACAAGATATCTGAGCTTAAAACAGCCATTATTCCTTTTTGATATCTGAAAAAATACCAGCTTCCCTGAGGTTGTTGTAAATAAATTGTCATCTCATCTCCACCACGTTTTTTAACGATTTCAACTTTTCCGGTAAGTCTTCTTTCGATTAAAAATTTATCAATACTTTTTATACCAAAATCACCTGTACTATTAGTAAATGCTCTTCTCGACTGGTCCCAAACCATTTGTAAATCGGTAATGAAGAAAGTCTTTTGTAATTCCTCTAAGTTTTTATTTGATAACTCATCCTCAAGATTTTCACTCAGTTTATTATAGGTTTTTTCTTCAACCATATTTGGAATACTAAATTTCAAGAACTTTTCATCAAAGAAATTACTTGAAGCAGCAGCTGATTGTTCATTTAATGAATCATACATCATTTTTATTGCTTGATTTGGTAAAATCATATCAATACTCATGCTTAGCTTCATGCTAAATGTGGTATCTCCCAAATTTACACTTCCATAACCGCCTGCTTTTACAGTATATCCCGGTGTTTCTAGTCCAAAATTAAATCTTCCCTCACCGTATATAATTTTCTTTTGCTCACTCATGGCTAAGAAATTGCCTCTTCTACCTAATCCGTAAATTTTATTGATGTCTCCAATTCTGAACTCATCAAATTTTTCATTATAGGTGAATGTACCTTCACATTTTAGCAATTCCTGATCACTGGTATTTCTTTTCCTAGAAAACATAGCTGCGTACACATGAGTAGAATCATTCGAAACATAAAAACCATTATTCAGGGTTTGTCTGTTCAAATTTGTAATTGGTGGTGTTAAAGGAATGTAAATTGAATCAGGATTAATAGTTGCTGCCGATCTAAACCAATCTGTTCTAGGTAATGGTAATTTGTGATTCGCTTTAAAGAACCCATTATACTCTAGATTTTTATTGAAACTATGTAAAATCGTATTTCCTCTAAATCCAACTTTTGGTCCTACCATAAAATTATTCGTATCTGGAATTAAAGTTTTTCCTTCTAAGAATTTCTTCTCTACAACATAAATTTGGTCTAAATAGAATTTCTGTTCTTTTTTATTCTTGTCGTAATAAGAATAAGTTCCTGAACCATTACAATCTGTTCTTCCATTTATTTTGATATTTACTTTATCAATTTTGTGAAATTTATTCAGTGTATCAGCAATAATCTTAGCATTTAATAATAAATCCATTTCTGCATTTTGCCTGATTACTGCTTTACCACTATCAGGTAATACTTTAGAATCTGCAATTATTATATGTGGGATTTTTTTGCATTGCATTACATAATCACCCAAGGTAAGAAATACACTTCCTGCAGCAAATTGCAATGAATCCTGACCGGGTCTTTTCGATAATAAATAACTTGCAGCATCAGCTTTATTGGCATTTACTGGGCCATTAAATTCAAGCGTTTTAGGAATCATATTCCACTTTAACTTTTCGAATGAGCCTGCATAGTTGTTAAGAACAAAAGTGTTGTTGATACCTGGGAAGTTTTTGTATGTAAACTCGGCAAATTTTTGTTCCAGATTTACATAAGCTTTTACCTTGCCTGTTTCAAATGATACCTGTGTTGTGTCTTTTGGATTTTTTTGTCTGAATACCGCGTCATCAGATAAAACTTCCACAGGTTTTAATTCAAATAAACTAGCTTGTAATTCTCCTCCTTCAATATCCATTCGGCCTACTGCATTCATTGCTTTAGGTGTTAAAATAATGGTTCCATATAGTTTGGCGCCATCGTAAGCAATTTTCATTGGTTCCCCTTTGTTGCTAATAAACATGGTATCCCGGTATGGCAACCAATGGTTATATACATTTGGTGATTTAATAATAGTAGGGAAGAGGGAAGTTCTGTCGTTCTCAAATAAATAAGAATTTGAATTCATTGAATCGAGTAAATAGATAAACCTGTTTGAATAGGTTTTCGAAGCGAGATAAGAAAGAGTTCCAGAACCAATTAATCCATCGTTACTTAATCTTAAATCTTGTGTTGCTGTTCCTTTTCCTCCATATAAATTGAATTTATAACTTGAATCAAATGGGATATAAAACCCTAATGATTTATCAGGTTGCATATAAATTTCCTGTCTCATTTCGGGCAGTATCCCACCGGAAACAAAATTTCCTTTTAATGCCAATGTCAATAAATTCAAATCACTCAAACTATCTAAAGAAAATGGATCTACATCAAAGTAAAATCTGGTTCTATCATAATTTCCACTTTGAGTACTTGGATAATCGTAAAATACTTTTGAACCAACTTCTGAGGTGAAGATCGGATATTTAGGTATATGTCTTCTCCCTGATTTATTGTAAGGATAATCGATTTCCAATGTTCCATAAATATTTTGAATTACACTTTTCATATGTAAATACCTTCCTGCCGAATCATCGGGATATAAGAATTTTAATGAATCAACATTGTTCAAACGGATTTTAAAACTATTGTAATCAAAAGCAAAATTGTTACCATAAAAATCGGCCATACCGGCTCTTAGCTTACCACTGAAATCCATGGTTCTGTTCTTCTTTACAGTTAAAACCTGATCTCTTGGAATAATATATACATTTTGTGAATCACTAAAGAAAAACTTTGGAACACCTTGTACAACCAAATCATTATTAATTAAACTGATATGAGCATTTGATACTGCACTAATGGTTGAGTTAAATGAAATGGCATCATAATCTGTTTTACCATTGTGTGCATTAACATAATCTATCAATTTTCTTTTCACATAAACCATGTTACGCGGTCCATCAAAATTCACAAAACCTTTGTCGTTCAGTTCAATCATTTGAATTCTGATTTCACTGATATTGCTCTTAAATTTTGCAGCATAAAACTCTACATTGAAGCTATTGGTTTTATAATCTTCACAAAATTGTTTAATTCTTTGTAAGGGATTATAACTTAAAACACCACCAATGCGCTCATAGTTTACATCTCTGAAATAATTGATAGATTCAAATTTTACAGGTGCATCCCCGGCCAGGTTATCTATTTCAATTTTCGGACTGTTTAAATCCCATTTAATTTCATCAACATAAAATTCTAAATTATGGAAATAGTCAACAAATGGTGCAGATGAAATACCCATTTTATTGTCTCTGTATAAACTAATTTTATCCTGATTAATTAAATAACTGAAAGCAAGTTGAGGATGGTAAATTGAATCTTTATCTAAAAATATAGTAACCTCAGCTTTTTCTACTGATATTTTGTTTTCTCTTACATAGAATTCAGGAGATTGGATTCTTAAAAAAGGTTTGTTTTTAAAACTAAACCAGAGTTCTGCTTTTCTGTTTGAATTTCCTTTTCCGATTACCAGTGCTCCACGCATTCCAAATCCACCTCTAAACTTCGCTTTCCCGTATGTAACGCCTGTGAATTCTGCAAAATAGCCTTCAAATTGAGGATAAATTGATTTATCACCCTGAGATTTTCCCATGGGCTTATCAATCACTTTACCCAACATGGGTTTTGCTTGTAAATCCTTATTGTAAAATATACTTGAATCTGCTTCAAGTAAACCATCACTTAATTCAATTTTGTAGTTTTTGATGATTGCATATACACGCGAAGAATCTAAACCAACCCTGCTCCAGTCAACTTTTCCGCCTTTGCCTAGCCAAATATTTTTGCTGCTTAAAAATTTTCCAGATGTATTGTATAACTCAAAAGTATCACCGGGTGTTATACAAATTAAATCTACCCTTTTAAAGGTAAAATTTGGTTCTGCTTCTGTGTTAAATTCAACTTCAGAATTACTAACAAGCCAGGTATATCCAAGGCTAGCAAGTTTTTTCTCTACCAGAATATTTTTCGAAACCAAGAGGTATTTTTGAAAGTCTTCTTTTGATTTTCTCATAACCACAGACATTGCTTTGTGGTACGAATCAAACTTACCCAACATATTATCTTTGGTTAATGCATTTAATGAATAGAGGTAGTTTTCAAATTCCGGACTAATTTGAGAACCGGTTTGTAACATTTCATTACATACTTTTATCAACTGATTTTTTTGCGCAAGTGTATATTTTCCCTGAGCATAATATCCAGCAAATTCTTCAGCTAAATCCTTTACTTCTTTTTTAGGCGAACTTGAAATATATTTTTCAAATTCATCACCAAAGGCTGTTGGATTTACAGTAAAACTTGTTGGTCGTTGAGCCATTAAACTTCCTGAAATACATAGAAAGATTATGAGAAAAATGTTGTTTTTCATTTGCGTGTTAAGTGTACCAATATACAAAAAAAAGGCCTAAGCCTTATATAACGAAAACTTCAAGAAATTGAGGTGAAAGAGTTGCTATTTGAAAATCAGGCCATTTGAGTAATTAATTGAATCCTCAAATGGCCTAAATTTTGTTTATTTCATTGCTTTAATAATATCAGTAAAGCTTCTGCTTTGTAAAGCGGCTCCACCAACTAATGCTCCATCAATATCAGGAGCTGCAAATAGTTCTGCTGCATTGTCTGCTTTTACACTACCACCATATTGAATAGTAATAGATTGAGCAGTATCATTATTGTATTTTTCGCTAATTAAATTGCGAATAAAAGCGTGAATTTCCTGAGCTTGTTCAGTTGATGCCGTTTTACCTGTACCAATTGCCCAAACTGGTTCGTAAGCAATCACAATTTTTCTCATGCCGGCTTCATCCAAATGAAATAATCCTTCACTTATTTGTTTCTTTAAAACATCAAAATGCTGGTTGCTTTCTCTTTCTTCAAGGGTTTCACCGCAACAGTAAATTGGATTTAAATCATTTGCTAAAACAGCATCAACCTTTTTAGCCAACCAATCATTGCTTTCATTAAAATATTGTCTTCTTTCACTATGACCAACAATAACATAACTTACACCACAGCTTTTAAGCATAGATGCGCTTGTTTCTCCGGTATAAGCTCCAGATGCATGGTTAGAACAGTTTTGTGCGCCAACAAATAGATTTTTGGCATCAGAAATCATTCTTCCAACTGCATTAATATGAATGAATGGAGGAATGAATACAACTTCAGCACTTCCGCTATATTCGTCTTTTACCATATTTGATACTTCAGAAACAAGGGCCATGCCTTCTTCGAAGTTTTTGTTCATTTTCCAGTTTCCTGCAATAATCTTTTTTCTCATGGGTATATAGGTTATTTAAAGTTTGTTTTCCCAAAATCTGTATTCAGCTGTCATCTCGAATAACTTTTTATATAAAGCTTTGTCTGCATCGCCAAATACTACGTTTCTTCTGCCACACATTGCTTCTGCAGTTTTGTAGAATTTATTTAAAACGTGTGTTTCAAATCCTTGTGCTCCTCCCCAGCTAAAATCTGGAATAAAGTTTCTAGGGAAGCCTGAACCAAATATATTGGCTCCAACTCCAACTACTGTTCCTGTATTAAACATGGTATTAATACCACATTTTGCATGGTCAGCCATCATCAATCCACAAAAAGTTAAGCCTGTTTTTTCAAACCTTTGACTTTTATATTGCCAAAGTTTCACTTCATCATAGGTGTTTTTTAGGTTACTATTATTTGTATCGGCACCCATATTAACCCATTCTCCAATCACTGCATTTCCTACAAAACCATCATGTCCTTTGTTGCTATAGCTGAAGAAAACACTATTATTTACTTCACCACCAACCTTACAATGAGGACCAACTGTAGTCGCGCCATAAATTTTCGCATCCATTTTTAAACCGGCATCTTCACATAAGGCGAATGGACCACGAATCTTACATCCTTCCATAACTTCTGCATTTTTTCCGATGTAAATTGGTCCGGATGATGCATTTAAAATTGAGAATAGAACTTTTGCTCCCGGTTCAATAAATACTTTTTCAGGATTAATTACTTGATTTCCTGCTGGAATAGGTTCAGATTGTCTTCCGGCACAGATCAATTCAAAGTCCTCTTCAATAGCCTGAGCATTTTTAGAAAAAATATCATAAACCTGGCTAACCTGTAAAATATTTTCAGATTTAGTCTGAATTTTTATTCCTGAGAAATTTTCTGAGTTAAATTCACTGATTTCAGATTCTTTAATATTTGCAGCAATTAAAGTATCGTTTTTAAACAGTGCTTCACCTGTTTTTAATTGTTTGATTTCATCTGCTATGATTGAATTCGGGCAAATAGAACCATTGATTAAAAGATTTTCACTTTTAACAATTAGAGGATATTTTTCGGAGAGATAAGATTCTGTGAGATAGGAAGTTTTGTTTGTTTGTAGGTATTTTTCCCACTTTTCGTCGATATTAAGAATGCCTATTCTGATTTTGGCAATTGGACGAGTAAATGTAAAAGGAAGTAATTGATTCCTTTCTTTTTTTGGATCGAAATAAATGCAATTCATTCAAATAGGATTAAAAAAATAAAGCCTTCCAATTTGGAAGGCTTTACAATATTAAGCATCTAATTACTTTTTAGCATAACGCTTTTTA
>JBMLOK010000054.1:0-6832 GCA_049243005.1 Bacteroidia bacterium
CAGAGATTAATTTTAACGTAAAACTTGAAGACAACTTTGTTAAACTCGTCTGACAGAAATGAAAGCCGAAAGCATAACAGCAAATTTACAATAGGTGTATATTTCATCTCTGTTTGATGGGATTTTTGTGGTTGTAAATTTCGTTTCTCTAAGTTTAATTTGAGTTCAAACGCACGCTCATTGCAAATCTGCAAAACGTAATATTCTTTCAAGACTATTACTTGATTAACTGATCAACCTGAAGTTTTAATTTTGGTAATTCTCTGCAAACAATAGTCCATAATACTTCATCTGAAATGTTGTCGTAACTGTGAATGATTCTATTTCTGGTTCCAATTATTTGTTTAGCATTTTCAATTGGAAAATCTTTGTCAACTTTTAAAATTCTATTAACGGCCTCTCCAATTATTTCAAGATTTCTTTCAACTGCTTTTTTTGTTTTAAGGTCATTCTGATAAGCTTTAAAATCTCTCTTTTCTCCAAGGAATTCGAAAATTTCATTGATACTTTGTTGAATATCAAGCAGACAAGTTTTGATACTAAACTCCATATATTTTAACCTTTGTATTTTCCACTTGTTCTCTGAAGAAACGGTTTTTTATTGCTCTTTCTTCAAGAAGATCAACTTGGCGTTTTAAAAGTTCTTCAAGTTTTAATTTCAGATTAAAGTATAAATCAGTGTATTTAAATGGATCATTTTCATTAAAATCAACAACTAAATCAATATCTGATATAGCAGAGAAGTCACTTCTTAATACAGAGCCAAAAGCATATAATGATTTCACATCATTCTCTATACATAAGCTCTTGATTTGTTTTAAGTTGCTTTCAGAAATTTCCATAAACAAATTTAAGTAATTTATTAATGCTTACAAACTAGACAGTTGTTTAATATAATTAGACTACATATTCTACAATAGTCACCAAACTTCCCATCACATCGAAGGGAAATTAATACAATTCGTCTGTGTCTTTTTTGTGAATGGTGCTGGGTGTGCTTCTGTTTGAATTTTTAGTGGTTAAGAACACTTGAAGTTTTAATGTATAATTCAATTCTATAATGATTTGAAATATAATATAATCATCATTAAAAAATACAATAAAAAGGAAACCAAAAAATACCAGGCCATTAAGTCTCCATTTATCTTCTCATCATCCTTAAATTTTATTGATTTCCATCTTTGCTTATAGAATATAAGTAGATAATTCAAGGTGTAGAATGCAACAAAATACAAACTGCAAAATAGTAGATTTATATTTAGATGTTTTGAAAGGAATAGTATTTTGAAGTTTATTTTTAAAACAAAAAATATAATATCAATTAGAAACAAATTTAATACCTGAGCCAAAGTAAAAGTCATTAATAATTGAAAATTTTTATCCTTATCAGATTTAATAGAGCCCTTATTATTGTGCGACTTTTGTATTGCTCCAACCCATAATTTATAGTACCAATTCATAAAATTATCATTCATTTAAATCATAAAAAAATCCTGCCCCAAAATAGATTCCATCAGCTAAGCCAATTTCCTTCCCATCAGGATTTGAATTATTACAGCAAAAGTTAGTCCCTTAGCAGTAGCAATCCCCACAAATGTATTAATTCCTCAAACAAGCGCATCTGGGCCATCCCTTAATCTATGGTTTTTTCCATTTAACATATCACTTGTAAAACGTGTGCCTGAATAGGCCGTTCCTAAAACTCTAGTAACTATATTTACCTTGACTAAAAAATTTGCAACCTCAATAAAATTTAAGGATTAATATTTATTTAGTATTAACATAAAGGAAATGGTAAAGAATCAATAAAAAAATAAAAACACCGTATGAAATGAATAAATAATACATAAAACCTCTTCCTCCTTTATTTTTATCTTTAAGTTTTAACATGGCAACATATCTTTTTTTATAGAAAAAAATAATTTGATTTATGACAATGAATATTGAAGGAATGAAAATCAAAAAAAGAAAGTTGACAAAGTAATCCTTAGTTACAACAAAAGGTGAAAAGTCAATATTTAGTAGAGTCAAAATAATATGAATACAGATAATATTTGTTACTTGAGTAAATGCAAAAAATACTAATAATCCGAAGTTCTTATCCTCCTTACTTTTAATGGAAGGTACACTATGTACCTTCTCTATAGCATCTAGCCACATAAATAAATACCAATTCATTTTTTATGGATTATTTAAATCGTAAATAAAACGGGCTCCAAAATAAATACTTACACCAATTCCAATTCCCCAGCCAACAGGGTTAGATACTATTCCTAATAAGGCAGCTCCTCCAATTACTGTTCCTCCGACCCCAACAATTCCATCTACTAAATCTTTTGTCCTTGCATCTTTACCAGAAGTAAAATATCTACCTAGGGAATAGGTTGAACCAATTGCTCCAGTAACAAAATTTACCCTACCTAAGAAATTTGCAACCTTAATAGCATTTATTGCATTTAATTTTGTTAACTGCCCAGCTGATACTGTAAGGTTACCAAATTTTTGAGCATAGGTATAGGTATTTGCTGACGAATATCCCCACATTCCTCCAACTAAACCAGTGGATATACCAATTGTGGTGTTAGTGTTATTTCCTTTATCTACAATTTTGTAATCATACCAATTACCTCCTATGTTTCCATTTCCACCAGCCATCTGATAATACGGAGAATAATTCCCAGCTTGTTGTAAACTTTGTGCCCAAGAAAAATTTGTCCCAGATTGTTTTGCTTTTGTTGGGGCTGTTGAAAATTCTGGCAAAATATAGCCTAAAACATCTGGGTTAATGGGTCCTGCTCCCGAAGAAAGTAGAAAAGCCAAAGTTTCATTTTTCATGTTTTCTTGCCTTTCATGGAATCCTTTTTCGGAATCAGCAGTTTGCTTAGACAAAATTTCTACTGATTGCAATTGAGACTCTGATCCATAAGTCCCTGGGCCACCACCACCTTTAGGAACATATCCGCTTGGGTCGGTATATTTCAAAGGGTTGTTCATTACATACGAATACCTGTTATAATTTTGTAGGTTTTCGTTATCGGCTAAAATTGGGTCTGCATTGATAAACTGCCCAATTTGGTTATCGTATAACCTCCCATTCATATTTATCAAATCAAACATTTCATAATGTTCATGAAAGGTATAACCGCGTAAAGTATAAGAACTACTGCTCTCACCAAATGGATTGCTTAAAGTATAAGAAAGCGTTTGAGGGTTTCTTGGTTTACCCCAAGGGTCATAATTACGGCTCTCTAATAAAATACCACTTTCATCTGTTATAGCAACCAAACTCCCCATCACATCCAAGTGAAAATAATACAATTCGTCTGTGTTCTTTTTGTACATTGCGATGGGTGTGTTTCCAATGTAAAGATAGGTGATTATTTCTTTAGTTTATTTAAAGGAGCTGTAAGCTTTTCAAATCTTTCTTTCAAAGCATTGGCATAACCCTTGAAAATTTGCACAAATAGAATGGGAACAATTAATAAAGAAAAAGCGGATGCAAATAAGTAGTTTAAATTTCTTGAATCTATAAATTGAAAGATATAAACTATTCCAAAAATAATCCCCAGATTAAACCATACATAATATCCAATTGCAGGTTTTATGTTGATTTCAATAGTTGTTTGATCAACACCTTCTGAAGATATATGACCCACCAATTTTGTCTTTCCTAGGAAACCTTTTATCAAAGCAATCTGTGAAATTTCCAATTCAAATGTATCATTAGAGCTTAAATTTCCTGAATACTGACTGCTGTTTGTTTCTTTGGAATTTTGCTCAAAAATGGAGGATAGCCTTTCATACAATTCTTTTTTTGAAAGCTTGTATGAATAACTTTGATTGGGGTAATTTAAAAATGGAATTGAATAAAATTTCATTCAGCTAAATTGTAAAGTTCGAATTTAATTAAAGATTTTATGAATGAGGTTGTTTTTACTTTTAGCGAACTCAATTATTCTTTTATTATAGAGCTATTTACTTCAGGAGAACATTATCTTCAGCATGATTAGTTTCTTAAAAAATTAAAGAGATTGTCTAATAGTTTAAGGGATAAATATTTAATTTCTTTACTTTTAAAACTGAGACTTTGAATTTAAATTGCAGGCCAATTTTAGCTATGAAATCACTTTTATTCGCCCTTATTACTTTCCTTTTTGTGGAAGGTACTTTTGCTCAATGTGGTAATGATAATATTTATAAACTGCCTATAACAGTTACTAATTCCTCTGCGAGTATCATTCCTGCTGGCCTTGGTTTGATTAAGTTTAACTCGGCTTTGTATATTTCACAAAACCAATTGAAATTGTCAGGAAATGATTTGAGAGTAGGTTCAAATTGTTGTAGTTTTTTGCCTTTTTGGATTGATACTGCAACATGGAATACTTCTGAAACAAATGTTTGGGTTCGACTTCCTGCTATTCCATCAACCGGTTCTTTGAATATAGAATTGTCATTTGGTGGCTCAAACTCCATTAACTTTTCATCTTTCGCTAATACATTTTTATCGGTTTATTCTTTGAATTCAGGAGTGGATACGCTTTCAGGTTCTTTAAGTTACGATTGGTTTGAGATTAAACCCGGGGCCACTGTTTATACACCAATTGGACAAATTTTAAGCATCCAGGCAGCGAATGTTGTTATACGAGGTAATATAATTGGAGATGCAAGAGGATTTGCCGGTGCCAAGAATATTGCTTGTAGTCCCGGTTCCGGACCTGGTGGAGGTGTTGTGGCAACAACTTGTTTAGCAGGTGGTGCTGGTTCTTATGGAGGTAATGCAGGTTGTACACAAGCAGTAGGAAATATTTGTGCAATTGCTGGAGCTTTAGCTTATGGAACAAGTACCGGTTTAGATATTCAAATGGGTTCAGGTGGTTCAACAGGTACTATGGGTGGTACCGGAAATTCAGCAGGTACTGGTGGCGGTGCAATTGAATTTGATTGTACCCATTTTTTACTTTCAGGTAGTATCTCAATGAATGGCCAGGATGGTCAGTCTTCAACTTCTTTTGGTACTGCCGGTGGTGGTGGTGCTGGTGGCGGTATACTTATCAAATCGAATTATATTAAAATGAGTAATGGTGTTCTATCTGCTAAAGGTGGTAAGGCCGGAAATGCAACTTCTGCTTCTGGAAGTGGTGGAAGAATTAAACTGTTTTATCAATCTTCAATTACAGGTCCGTATACTAGTAATGTTACATCAACCAATGTTCATGCAATGGGTGGTACCGTTAACTTTTCTGGTGCTGTAGGACAAAATGGTTCAAGTCATGCAGCTCAGGTTCTATTAAATAAAGCTACAATTAATACTGGATTAATTGGCAGTTCTAGCTGTGTTATCACTTATTATTCTAAACCTACTGGTCCTTTAGATAGTTTGTCAACTTGGGGTGTAAATACAAATGGAACAGGTATTGCTCCAAGCTCCTTCGGACAAAATAATACGGTGTTTAGTTTAAGAAACAGAAAAGCGGTTACCTTAAACTCAAATCTGTTTTTTACAGGCAGCGGTTGTGTTTTTATGATTTCTGATTCATTACAAGGAACTAAACTTACCATATCTAACAATGCTAGTTTAGCCTGTGATTCATTTGTTTTGTTTTCTAATTGTTCACTTCAGGTTTTGGGTTCTATCGCCTTTAACAAATCACATTTTCTTTTGAATTCTAATACTGTTTTTTCTGATACAAACTTGGTTCAACAAATACCCTCTGCATCTTATTATAACCTTGAAGTCAGTGGTGCCAATAAACTACTTTTGGGAAATGTTATTGTTAGAAATCAATTACTTCTTCAATCAGTTATCCAAACCAATCAGCATACATTTACATTAGGTTCTTCGCCTGCTGAACCAGGTATTTTGCAGTGGAATAGCGGTTATGTTTCCGAAAAATTCGACAGACGTCTTAATTCTTTCATGACGAATGCACAATCTGTTATGTTTCCTGTTGGTGCGAAAAACAAAGTTCAATTGGTAAAATTGAATATCAGTTCTATGAATTTATCAGGAACTATAAGGGCTGAATTTGATACAAGTCTTGCAAACAATTTTGGACTTCCGCTTATTGATACAACGGCAGGTTTAAATCAACAATTAAACAAAACAGCTATTGATGGATATTGGCGTTTAAAACTTGTAAATGGTAATTTTACTGGCAATTATTCTGCCGAGTTTCATGCTAACCAATTTCGTTCCAATAACCATGTTTCTGGTTTAAGGTTGTTGTCGAGACCAAATTTGTCATTAAATTGGAATGTAAGTGGAACGCATATTCCATTTAATAACCTGGGTAATATAAAAGTAGCGAATCGTAGTAATCTAAGTTTGCTCAATAGAGATTTTGTTTTGGCTTCTGATTCTTTATTGAATCCATTACCTGTTCGTTTTGTAAATGTGTTTTTGAAATCATCTGAACTTTATACCCAATTGATTTGGTTAGTTACAAATGAAGTGAATGTTAGCAGATATGTAGTTGAGTACTTTGATAACAATACTTGGATTGAATTAAATTCTGTTGATTATAAATTTTCAAGAGGGATTAACACTTATTCAAGTATGATTCCATCTGAATTAACTGATAGGTGTTTTAGAGTCAAAGAAATTGATTTTGATTCTAAATTTACTTATTCAAAAATGATTTGTGGAACAAACAATTCAATAGAGGAATTAGATGTTCATATTTGGCCAAATCCGGTAGATTTAAAAACCACTATTCAATTAATTAATCTTGATAATAAATTCCCTGTTGAAATGAAAGTATTTGATGAATTGGGAAGGGAAGTTTCAGTAATTTTTGAGCAAACATCAAGCAATGAATTTAATCTTCAATTT
>JBMLOK010000055.1:0-5824 GCA_049243005.1 Bacteroidia bacterium
GAAACAATTCATACCGGTTTTAAACATGGATATACTTTCGGTGCTGCTAAAGGTGGCGAAAAGTTAAACACCCAAATGAATATTTCTTATGACGATAATGGTTCTTATTTAAGAGGAAATAATTTCGTAAGAACTACAGGTCGTTTAAACATGGATTATAAAGCCAACAAATGGTTAAAGTTTGGCTACAATTCTTCGTTAAGCAGTGGTGTAAATAATCGTGTTAATGCGGCTTGGTCGGGTGGACTTGGTGCAGCTATGTCAACTGCTTTGCCTATTTATCCTACAAGAAATGCTGATGGAACCTGGTACAGAGGTGGTAGCAATCCTGTTCGTGATATGAACAATATGAAATGGAGAACCGAAGAATTAAGAGCATTAAATGGAATTAGTGTTGATATCACTCCGGTTAAAAACTTAATTGTTCGTGGACAAGCTAGTTATGATTATATGAACTTACAAGACGACCAATGGCGTTCATCTGAAATTACTGGAAGGGCTGATGATGGTGATGCTTACAGAGGAATGGCTTTTGTGAAAAACTTTAACTACTACGCTACAGCTACTTATTTATCAAAAATTGGCGAAAATCATAGCTTTTCAGTTATGGCAGGTAATGAATACCAGAGAGCAAACACTTTAAGAAGAAGAACTTTTGCTTCTGATGTTCCTGATATGTATGTGAAAAGTCCTGAGTTTTTATTGACTTCTCCAGTTTACGTAGATAATGGTACCAATTGGGCTTTCTTAAGTTATTTTGGTCGTGCTAATTACGATTACAAAGGAAAAATTAATGTTCAAGCAGTTTATCGTGTAGATGCTTCATCTCGTTTTGGTGAAAATTACCGTTGGGCAACTTTCCCATCATTATCTGCAGGTTGGATTATTTCAGAAGAGAAATTCTTAAAAGACAACAGAAATATTTCATTCTTAAAAATTCGTGCCGGATGGGGACGCTCTGGTAATTCTGGTATTCCTGATGATGCTCGTTACGGAACGTATTCTTCTGCATCAAATAACATTACTTATAACGGAAATCCAACTTTGTTCCCAACCAAATTGCCAAATCCAAACTTACGTTGGGAAACTTCTGATAACTTTGATGTTGGATTAGAAGTTGGATTCTTAAAAGACCGTATTTCTATTGAAGCTGATTACTACGAAAAAAGAACCAAAGATGTTTTGATGGAATTAAGTATTCCTGCTTCTGTTGGTTTCCCTACTTATTGGAGTAATGTTGGTGGTATTTTAAATAGAGGTTTTGAGTTTAGTTTGAAATCAAAAAATATCATGACCAAAAATTTCCAATGGAGTACCAATTTTAACGTAGCAAGAAACTATAATGAAATTACATCTATTGGTGTTTATAGCGAAGATGCGGTGAGTGGTGGAACAAATGATACACGCGTTGTTGTTGGTCAAGCTGTTGGTACCAACTATTTAATTCGTTGGTCAAGAGTTGATCCGGCAACAGGTCGACCTATTTACCTTGACATTAACGGAAATGAAACATTCGTTTATGATAATAATAATAGAACTGCTGTTGGAAAAATTCTTCCTGATGCAATTGGCGGTATTACCAATAATTTGAGATACAAAAATTGGGATTTGAGTATGTTAGTTGTGTTTAGTGTTGGAAGTAATATCTATGAGTCATCTCAAAAACGTCAGGCTTCATTAATTACAGATTGGAACATGGATCCTAGAGTTTATGACCGTTGGAGAACTCCAGGTGATGTTGCTAAATTCCCTCGTTTAACTAAAGATTTCCGTACTTATGGATTGCCTGATGAGTGGAGTAATACTACTTTATGGTTAAAAGATGGTAGTTATGCCAGATTAAGAAACTTAACTTTAGCTTACAATGTTCCTGCTGCAACTTGCAAACGCATGCACATTGCTAGCTTAAGAATTTCTGCTATTGCAACCAATATTTTCACTTTAACTAATTATGATGGTTTAGATCCAGAAATTGGAAGAGATTCAGAAGGTGGAGGTACAGGTGCATTAAATACTTCAAGGAATATGGGTGCCCAAAACATCACATATTTGACACCACCTCAGGAAAAATCTTACACTATTCAGTTAAATCTTGAGTTTTAATTAGTTTGTCTTAAAAAGTAAATAAAAGAATTATGAAGAGAATATTTATAATAGCATTAGCCCTTCTTTCACTTAGCTCTTGCCGCAAATGGTTAGATGTGAAGCCGGAAGGTGTGCAATTGGAAGAAGATGCCGTAAAAACAGAAGCTGATTTAAAAGCATTACTCAATTCTACTTACGATGCATTAGCTAATCAATACAACGGACAGGTTCAATTGTTCAATGAATTATTAGGTGATAACCTAGAAAAACCTCAAAGTGGTTTTGTTGTTCCAATTTATTTAAGAACAACCAATTTTTTTAATGCTGATGTAGGTGGTTTATATACTGAAATGTACAGACCGGTTTTCCGTATCAATTATCTTTTAGAAAAATTGAATGAAAAAAGCATAGTAGTTGATCCTGTTTCAGAACAAAAAATGATTGCTGAAGGCAAGTTTTTAAGAGCTTTAGCTCATTTCGATATCGTTCGTCTTTGGGCACAACCTTATGGTTATACTCCGGATAATACTCATCCTGGTATTGTAGTTAAAAGAAGCACAAATACAGAACCTTTGCCTCGCACATCTGTTGGTGGAGTTTACGAATTTATTATTTCTGATTTAAATGATGCTATAGCTAATCTCCCTGAATCAAATGGAAATTATGCGAATAAAAATGCTGCTAGAGCTTTATTGGCTAAAGTATATTTCCAAATGAATAATTATGCAAAAACTAAAGAATTATGTGATTTAGTTATTCCTGCTTATTCTATGGATACAACTTTAAATCGTTTCGAAAATGCGTTAACTTCTACTGAAAATATCTTCAGTTTTGTAAGCACTGGTCCTCAGGATAACCGTGCTTCAAGATTTATCGGTAATTTTAGAATTGTTAATCCGGCAAACCCTGCTCCATACAGATTATCTAGAAGTATGTATTTAGCCGGTACTGCTGATGCTGCTGATAGACGTTCAAATTTTTATGCAATATTTAATGCTGGAACAAGCACCGAAACTTATGGCATTAAAAAGTTTGATTTTGACTTCTTAAGCGTGCCAATGATATATTTAACACAGTTGAAATTAATGCGTGCAGAAGCTAATGCTCAATTGGGTTCTGATTTAACCACTGCTGTTGATGATGTGAATGCAATTATTAGCAGAGCTTATGGTTCGAATGTAAATAACTTACCTGCTAATGCTTCTGCTTCACAAATCATTGCAGAGGCTCGTAAACAACGTCGTTTAGAGTTTCCAATTGAAGGAGAGCGTACTCAGGATTTGAAAAGAATTGGTGCTAAAGAAGATCCAACTGGTTCTACTTTTAAAATCCGTGATTCAAGATGGAATTGCCCGGGATTGGCTTTACAGTTTCCTGTAAATGAACGTACCAGCATTTTTGTTTTTAATGAAGAAGGTAATTGCGAATAATTTAATTTTTATGAAAAAAATACTTGTTTTAACATTACTTACAGGTCTGATTTTTTCAGCTTGTAAAAAGGAGCTGAAAGAAATTGGTGCTCCTGCTAATAAAGTTGAGGGAATAAAAGCATCATGGACAATGGTTCAAGCTGTTCAGGTTGATGAAAGATCCTTAACCAGAGAATCCTATAATTTAACTAATTATTTCAGCTCAAAAGGTAATATGCCAAATGTTACTTTTACTGATAATACATTTACAGTAGATACAACCGGTGTTCCCGTAAATTATTTCGGGGGTACTTCAGGAACTTGGTCTTTCGATGATCCTAATGCTCCTTTATATATTACCTTTAAGTCTATTGAAGGAAATACTGTGGTTTTAAAATTAGGAGGCCCTATTCGTCCACAAGATAATTTGAAATTGGTGCGTGAAGTTTTTCTTCAGTGTAAAACCGATAAAGCTCCTGCAGTTGCTTCAAGTTTTGTTTTAACTTTTAATAGAAAATAATCATGAACTCAATAAAAAGAATTTTGACTGTTGCCTTCATGGCTTGTTTTTCATTAGGTGTTTTTGGTCAGGCTGCATGGGTTGAACCAGAAGATCCGGATGTTACTCAACCTGTCAGACTATATGTTGATTTAGATAAAACAACAAATACTTCTTGTAAAGATTTACCTGGTCCCTTTCATATCTGGACATGGAGTCCTGTTGAATTAAAAGGTGATAATCCTAAAGTTAATGGTACCGGCGATAAACCATGGAAAAGTTCAAATGATGTTCTTGTCATGAAAAAGGATGAATCTAAAGGTCCCAAAGTTTGGTATTATGAAATGATTCCAACGGAATTTTATGAAGTTCCAGCTTCTGAAATTTATTCTAAAGGAATTAAATTTCTTGTTAAACCTAAAGATGGTGGTGGTTACGGTGAACCTGATTTAAAAACTGAGGATTTTACTATCAATATCAGTGCTCCTAAATTGGTTAGAGGTTTCATCTATCAATTCCCCGCAATCATCAATGAAAATGAATTAACTACTTTGATTTATAACAATCCTGTTGATACAAATCCGGGTATGAAAGATTTAGCTGCAGGTGATGCCTTTATGTGGATTAAATGCACTGCCACTGATACGGTATCAGCTACTACTGTTACTTATCAACCAGCTTCTTTCTTTTTAACAGCAAATAATCCTAAACTTCAAATGATGAAGGATGAAGCAACAGGAATGTTCTCATTGACAATGATTCCTCGTGAATTTTTTGGTTTGAAACCTTCTGAAAAAGTTAAAGAAATAGAATGTACTGTTAGAAGAAAAGTTTATACCTCAGCGCTCGACAGAACCATAGAACAACCCAAATTTAAGGGTGGCTGTAAATAGGTTTTATTAAAAATTTATCGAAAAAATGCAACTTCATAACTTTTGAAGTTGCATTTTTGCTTTTAGAATAGTGTATGAATATAAAAGCTCAGGTCGGTTTACTAGTTCCTTATTTACTTTTTCTCCTTCTGGGAGCTTATTTCTCAGTCACTTTTACTCAAAACCAAATCAGTCTTGCTGTTAATTCAATTCATCAGCCTATTTTAGATAGTATCAATAAATTCGGAACCTATCTTGGAGATGGATTTTTTGTAATTCTAATAGCAATACTTTTATTCTTTTTTGATAAAAAATTGGCTGTCACAATTCTTTTATCATACTCAATTAGCTCAGGGTTAGTGCAAACACTAAAGCATACTGTTTTTTCAGATTTTCATCGCCCATTACATTATTTGTCTGAAATTTCAGGAATTCATATTGTTGATGGAGTTGAAATGAATTACCACAATAGTTTTCCTTCAGGACATACAACAGCTGCTTTTTCTTTTTTTATTGTATTTGCTCTTTACTTCAAGGAACATTGGCTGAAATCTTTGTTTGTTTTGCTCGCAATTTTTGTTGCATTTACCAGAGTGTATTTGCTTCAACATTTTTTAATAGATACTCTTGTAGGTTCTGTTTTTGGAAGCACTTTTGCCTTTCTGTTTTATTATTTGATTTTTATAAAAGATTTAAAATTTCCTTTTAAGAAGTATGCAAATTCGTGAGTTTATAAAAAAGTTCGATTGGCTGATTGTTGTTATTTGGGCTTGTTTACTTTTTATTCCTTTTTTAGGTTCCGTTCATCTTTTTGATTGGGATGAAATCAATTTTGCAGAGTCAGCTCGCGAAATGTTGCTCACCGGAAACTACCAAAAGGTTCAAATAAATTTTGTTCCTTTTATGGAGAAACCTCCATTGTTCTTTTGGTTACAGGTACTTTCAATGAAAATTTTTGG
>JBMLOK010000055.1:5924-7089 GCA_049243005.1 Bacteroidia bacterium
GGAAATGAAAATAAAACCAAACATGCTTGGTTAATGGGCTTGTTTATGGGATTGGCAATTATTACCAAAGGACCTGTTGCTGTAATTATTGTTCTGCTTAGTTTTATTGTTTACTGGGCTTTAAACAGATTTAAACTATTCTTCTCATGGAAAGATATTCTGAGAGTTTTTGTTTCATCATTATTGGTTAGTATAATTTGGTTTGGTTACGAAACCCTGCAAAATGGACCTTCTTTTTTAGTTGAATTTTTTAAATATCAGGTCGATCTTTTTGTAAATCCGGTTGCAGGTCATGGACAACCTTTTTACTACCATCCAATAGTACTTTTACTAGGAGCATTTCCTTCTTCAATTATTGCATTAAAAATGTTGTTTAATCGAAGTAAGTCTAATGAAGAAACTGAGCATGCTAGGTTTTTAGGAATGATGCAAATTATGTTTTGGGTAGTTTTGATTTTGTTCAGTGTAGTAACTACCAAAATTGTTCATTATAGCTCTCTTTGTTATATTCCATTGACATTTATGGCTGCTTATCAAATCATTGTTTTGTTTGAAAAAGCTGAACCATTTACCATTTGGCAAACCGGTTTGATTGGTTTAATTGGCTTTTTATTGGCAATGATTTTTATGGTAATTCCATTTATAGATTCGTTTAAAATTGATTTACTACCTGCAATTAATGATGAGTTTGCCAAAGGAAATCTTTCTTTAGATGGCGGCTGGAAAGGTTATGAAGCTTATCCTGGAGTACTTCTTTTAATTACAGTTTTAATGGCAATTGCTCAGCTATTTAAGCATGAAACACTGAAAGGTAGTTTTCTGCTTTTATTGTTTATGTCGTTTTTTATACCAATCGTCTTAAAAGTAATTGCACCAAGAATTGAAACTTATTCTCAAAACTCTGCGATTGAATTCTACAAAAGCATTGAAGACCAAGATTGTTATGTAGAAACAGTTGGGTTTAAAAGTTATGCGCAATACTTCTATAAAAAGGTTCAGCCTTGGCATGCAAAATCAGAAGACGAATCTTGGTTGATGTCTGGTAAAATTGATAAACCAGTCTATTTTGTTTTAAAGGAAGGTAATCTCGAAAACCACGTAAATGCAGAGATGAAGGAATTGTACAGAAAAGGTGGATTTGTGTTTTTTAAAAGGGAAGTGCCTC
>JBMLOK010000056.1:0-9005 GCA_049243005.1 Bacteroidia bacterium
GGAGTATATTCTCCAAATCCGATTTTACGACGTGGTGTAAAGAAGTTACTTACTGTTGGTGTTCCTGGTGTGTCTACAAAAATATAACGGGTAGTACTATCACGCAGAGAATCCGGTCTTGTTACACCTACTGCAAGTAATCTAACAGGCCAAAATCCTCTTCTTTTAAATGTATAAGTAAAGCTCTGGTTGTATTTAGCGGTATCAATATATTCTTGGGTTGTAAACCTAACCGGAGTGCGTGAATATCCAGGTTCTAAAAATGTTTCATTAGGTAAATCCCAGTAGCTACGACCAGCATTTGTACTTGTACTAACCAATTTTTGTGGGCTATTTAACCAAACGGTATCCATACCTGCTGTTGGATTTGGAGTTGCCATACTTGGGTAAATTCCAGCAATTGGAGGTAATACTTGTGAACCTGCGCTTACTAAAAACATTAAACGCATATTAGGTCTGTTTGTACTAGTTGTAACATTTGTAAGAGCTACACCGGCACAACCTGTGCCACCATCCATAAAAGTACCATAAACTGAATTAAAAACAGTAGTTGTTGAATTAACAGTACCATTAGTTGCCCAAGATGCGTTATCGAAACATACCTCAACAACTATATTATCGACATTATTATATACAAATGGACTTGTAAATGCATATGTATTCCATCCCAAGGTAGGAGCTACATTCGAGTTTGTGAAACAATTTGTGAATGTACCAGTTGCATAACCAGCTAAAGTAGTAAGGTTTGTATGGGCCATCTTTATATTAAATCCAGCTAAACTTGGATTTGGAAGTCCTGTTACATCAAATGCAAGGGACGTGATTTGACCCGGCGTTGTAATTCCAAGTGCAGTTAATTCTGATTTCAATATTAAATATTGAACTCTTCCATCCTCATAAAGAGCACCATAAGGAGTGGCACCTGTTGTACCTTGAACAACAGTACCAGTTCCAACTGTGATTAATTGGGCATTAGATTTGATTGAATAGAAAAAACCAATCAAAACAACAACCAATAACCTCAGATTTAGCTTAGTAAAACTTATATTCATAATTCGGGTATTATATATTTTTATCAAATTTATGAAAATTTACCAATAAGCAAAATTTCAAACTCTTAAACTTATCGTAATTCTTAAGAAATCAATGTCTTAATGAAACAATTAAAACAACCTTAAAAAAATTTAATCTAATGTTGGGAAAGAATACTAATAAAACTACCTAAATCAGACACTAATTAGTTCAAAAAATAAATACATTTTGTATTACCTTTTAATAAATGATGAATCTGACAAGGAAATCAAAAAGTTGAGCAAATCTTCTTTTTGCTGAGAATTTAAGTGCAGCCCTCCTTCAATCATATGTTTACTAATATTGGGGTCTAATGTAGGGCTAAATTTTGCACCAGAATTGTAAAACTCGATCACTTCCTCTAAGGTTTTAAATCTTCCATCATGCATGTAAGGTGCGGTAAAAACTAAATTTCTTAAACTAGGTGTTTTAAACTTTCCTATATCAGCAGGATTACCGGTAATTCTATACAAGCCTGAATCTTTAATGCTTTCATCGAGTCCAGTATTATGAAACATGAAATTGGTAAAATATGGAGAACTTAAGTTTCCATGACAATGAAAACAATCTCCACCTCCCTCAGAATTAAACAAAAGCATTCCTCTATATTCACTTTGGGTTCTTTGTCTTTCACGCCTTTCAGCTTTATCAAACGGGGAATTAGAGCTTATTAGGGTTCTTTCAAACTGGGCCAAAGCCATAGCTATTTTCGAACTTGTTATTGAATCGGAACCAAAAGCTCTTTTAAAGAGCCCGGGATATTCTGGATGTGCTTGTAATTTCCTTACAACATCTTTTAAATCTGAGGCCATTTCAATAGGATTAGTAATGGGACCAATAGCCTGTTGCTCTAAATCACCTTTACCGCCATCCCAAAAATACCGATGACCAGTTTGGTTATACAAATCTGCCCAAGGCATATTAAAAAGTGCTGGAGCATTTCTATTCCCCATTTCCCCCGTAATACCTACACTAAACTGATTCCCAAAATCTGAAAAAGCAAATTCAGGATGATGACATGTTGCACAACTTTGGGTATTATTTGCTGAAAGTAATTTTTCTTTAAATAATTTCTCACCCAATTCAACTCCCGCAATAGTTAATGGATTATTTGAGGGAATAGGAAATGGTTTCCAACCAAAGCCTTGCGGTATATTTAAGACATAAGGTGTCGGATCATACGAATATGCATCTGAATCAACTATTTTTATATCCTTTTTACATGCATAAATCGTTAAGGATAGAAAAAATATTGCAAGCCATCTCTTCATTATTCGATTTTTTTAATTTTAACCATATCCATCATATTCAAAGACAATTTAGAAGCTCCAGATGCCGTATTAGTATGAATTGCCCAACCATCAGTTTCAAACTTATAATTTGAAGGATTTTGAAACATTTCATTGATATCCATTTCAAAGTAAATTTTTGGATTTTTGTTTTTCAATTTATATGTATTCAAATCATTTACAACCGAAGGAAGATTTTCATTTCCACCTAAATCTAAACTATAAGCTCTTGCAGAAGTAGGATTTCTACCCATTATTCTAAAGAAGATATAACCACTATTCCATGTCCAAAACATGCCCCATGAAGGGTCCAAAGCTCCATCTTGTAATCCACTTGAATTGCTCACACTATCAACTCCTAACATATATTTTACTGCCTTATAGTGGCCAGCAGGAACTTTTGTAATAGTAAAAGTTTGACTAGATGAAGTTTTAATATCAACCAATTGATAATTTTTCAAATTAACCCAATCACCATTTTGTTTTTGAAAAGATAAATTAGTGAAATAGTATCTCAAATCTTCAATATTGAAGGTATCTTGAGAGGCATTAATATAATTTGCAGTATTTAAGGTAATTTCTTTATCAGCAAAAACATGACTAAGGTTTATTTCAACCGTTCCTTCACTAGGCACAACTAAACCATTGAATTGAGTTAATGTGTCTAAGAGATTAATGCTCGTATTTCCATCAGGATTAACAACATTCTTATCTTTACATCCAAGTAAAGACAGTGATAGAATTGAAATTATCAATAAAATATTTTTCATCTTATTCTTCCTTATTTTAATTATGCATTTTAGAAATAAATTTTGAATTTAAATGTGATATTTGTTCCGAAGTTCCTTCACATTTAAATTTTATCAAAGTATTAAGACAAATTAAACAATAACATGCCAAGTTTTGATGTAGTAAGTAAGATAGATTTACAAAAGATTGACAATGCAATTAATACTGCTAAAAAGGAATTATTTAGCAGATATGACCTAAAAGACGAAGAATGTGAGATTGATTTGGATAAAAAATCAAAAATTATTAAAGTTCAGGCAAAACAGGATATGGCCATTTCTTCGATTGCAGATATCATTTTAAGCAAATTCAGCAAACAAGGATTAGATGTTAGATCACTAGATATAAGTGGTGAAATAAAATCAAGTGGGAAATTGGTTTACCAGGAAATAAAAATAAAAGAAGGAATTGAAAAGGAACTTGGTAAAAAAATAATGAACCATATTAAAGGATTAAACATTAAAGTTCAACCGGCGATTCACGATGATCAACTAAGAATTAGTGGCAAAAAAATTGATGATTTACAAGCTTTAATTGCAAATCTAAGACAACAAGATTTTGAAATTCCACTTCAATTTGAAAACTTTAGAGATTAAGCTACACCTAGCATTTCTTTGGAGAAATTTCTGGTTAAATTTTCTACTATTTCCGGAACACTTAAATCATCCCTGATTTTACCTTCTGAAACATAACTTATAGTACCCTTTTCTTCACTAACAACTAAAACTACTGCATCTGTTTGTTCTGTAATTCCAATTGCAGAAAGGTGACGTAATCCATATTTGTTTATTAAAAGAGGATTTTCACTAACCGGTAAAACACAATTTGCTGCTTTAATTTGTCCTTTTGCTATAATAACAGCACCATCATGCAAAGGACTTGTTTTATTAAAAATTGCCAGCAACAAACGCTTTGTAATATTGGCATTTAATATTTCACCTGAGGTTCCTATAAATTTCATTTCTGAGGTTTTAGGAAAAACTAAAATTGCCCCAGAATTTGATTGAGCTAATTCAGAACATGCTTCTAAAATTTCGTCAAAAGGAGTTACAAATGAGTCTTCAATTCTCCACTTCCATGGAAAGATATTCCACCATGATTTATTCTCGCCTAAAAAAGAACTGTTACCAATAATTAAAAGGAATTTTCTTATTTCCTGTTGAAATACTATTAAAACTGCGATAATTCCAACTTTTGTAAACTCACTTAAAATACCTTCCAACAAAGGCATTTCAAAATATCTAACCAAAAGGCCAAATAAATAAATCGTAGCTAAACCAATTAATATATTGAAAGCTAAGCTCCCCTTTAACAATTTGAAGAGCTGATAAGATAAAAGCATAACAAGCAGTAAATCAATTAAATTGATTAAAGTAAACTTGTATTTTGCTAATTCTATAAATTCCATTCAAATGTTTTTTTTCACAATATACAAAAAGCAACAATAAATTTAACTTGATTACACTTACTTCTGAAAAACAGCATTGTAAATCTTAATAGTTTGAACCGCCGCTTTTACATCATGAACCCGAAGAATTTTTGCTGAATTCATTAAAGCAATCATATTTACTGCAACAGTGGCATTCAAAGAATCTTCCACTTCAACATTTGCAATATCTCTTACCATCTTTTTTCTTGATAAGCCCGCCAAAATTGGCAAATTTAAAACGGAAAATGATTCCAATGACCTCAATAATTCCAGGTTATGATTAAGATTTTTACCAAAACCAAATCCCGGATCCAGAATAATATCAGATAAACCAGCATTGTTTAACAATTCAACCTTTATTTTAAAATAATCCAATATTTCAATAATCAGATTATCATAATGAGGATTTTTTTGCATTGTTTCAAAAATTCCCTTTTTATGCATCATGATGTATGGAATTTTCGCAGATTTTAAAAAAGGAAGCATATCCTGGTCATCATCAAATGACGAAACATCATTCACAATATGAAAACCTTCATTAATGGCAAATTCTGCAACTTTTGAATGGTATGTATCGATTGAAAAAATTGCCTGAGGAAAAGCTTTCACCAATTGAGGAACAATCGTTTCCAGCCTACTTTTTTCTTCAATCCATGAAATTTGATTTGAACCCGGACGAGTAGATTGAGCACCTATATCTAAAATAATGGCCCCCTCATTTAACATTTTTTCGGCAGTTTCGAGAGCCTGGTCAACTCCACTAATTCTTGAGCCAGAATAGAAGCTATCCGGAGTAAAATTAAGGATTCCCATCACTCCGGGTTTTGACAAATCCAGAAGCCGACCAGCACAATTAAGTGTAAATTTAGTTTGAAATGCTTGCAAAACGTTAATAGAGATTATTTTTGTACCCCGACAAATAAAAACTACGAAATTGAGAAATCAAACATCAAACCAATTCGACGAGGTAATTAATTTATGCAGAGAGCTCTTTATTAAAAAAAATAAAGATTATGGCCAAAGCTGGAGAATCATGAGAATTAGTTCTGTAACTGATCAAATATATATTAAAGCAGTCAGGATTAGAAACATTGAAGAGAATGGGATAAACATGGTTGGAGAGAGCATTGAAAGTGAGTTTATGGGCATTATCAATTATTGTGTAATGGCGATGATTCAAATAGAAACAAACGAAGATGAAAGATATATCAGCACTGATGAAGATTTAATCAATTCATACGATAACTATATTCAAAACACAAAAACATTGATGTTACAAAAAAACCAAGATTATGGTGAAATCTGGCGTTCAATGTTAGTAAGCACTTTCACAGATATGTTGTTAATGCGTATTAATCGTATTCATCAAATAATTTCCAATAAAGGAAAAACATTAGCAAGTGAAGGAATTGATAGTAATTTTATGGATATGATAAACTATTCCATTTTCGCATTAATCAGACTTTCAGAAGATAAACAAATAAAATAGCATGAAACTTTTAACACATATAAGCAGGGCTTTTGTAGGTATACTTTTTATTATTTCAGGTTTAATAAAAGCAAATGATACCATTGGTTTTAGTTACAAATTAGTTGAATACTTCGAAATTTTTAATTTCACAGCCTTTGTGCCATTTGCAGTTCCTTTAGCAATGGTTATTTGCATATTTGAAATTATATCAGGCTTTGCACTTTTACTAGGTGTTTACGCAAGATTAAACGCCTGGTTATTGTTATTATTAATCGTATTCTTTACACTTTTAACTGGATATAGTGCAATAACAAATAAGGTTACAGATTGTGGTTGTTTTGGAGATGCTATTAAATTAACTCCGGTACAAAGTTTTGAAAAAGATTTAGTGTTACTTGTGTTAATTTTAATCATTTTCTTTGGAGTAAATCACATCAAACCATTATTCAATAAAGCTATAGTTCATATAGGTTTATTTACTGCCTTTTTGGTTTCGACATTTTTTACAATCTACACTTACATGTTTTTACCTGTAAAGGATTTTTTACCCTATAAAATTGGCAACAACATTTACGAGCTTACACTTACCCCAGAAAATGCAGAAAAAGATATCATTGAAATGATATTCATCTATGAAAAAGGTGGTAAAGAATTTGAGTTTGACATGAATCATTTGCCTTCAGAAGAAGATGGATTTACCTATGTAGACAGGAAAGATAAATTAATTAAAAAAGGATATCATCCACCTATACATGATTTCAAAATTTATGATTCAACAGGTGTTGAGTATACAGAAAAATTCTTCACAGATAAAGGATATAAATTGGTTCTGGTTCAAACAAAATTAGAAGAAGGAAGAAAGGGTCAGGAGAAAGCTATTCAAGCTACTGTAGACCACTTTTTATCATTGAACAAAGGAAACTTTTGGGCGTTCAGTTCAAGTTCAACAGACGATATAAAAGCGTATAAAAATCAACATAATTTAAATTACTTCCATTTTAATATGGATGCAATTCCATTGAAATCTATGGTTAGATCAAATCCAGGTTTAATTTTACTGAAGGATAATGTGGTTATAAAAAAATGGAGCTGTTATAATTTACCAAGTCCGGAAGTATTAAATAAATATATCAATTAAAATGCCTTCTAAAGATTTAGTTTTTATTTGGGGAATGCCCGGTTCAGGCAAAACTACATTGGGCAAAAAACTGGCTAAAGAACTAAATTTTGATTGGATAGATAGTGATAATTATATTGAGAATGCAGAAGGCAAATCAGTAAGCGAACTATTCGAAAAGCATGGTGAAGAATATTTCAGAAAACTTGAAAAGAAAAGTTTAGAAGAATTCTTAAATCTTAATAAAGTTCTGATATCTTGTGGTGGTGGTTTTCCGGTATTTAATCAAAACAATAAAACGATGCTAGAAAATGGATTTTGCATATATCTAAAAGCAGAATTAGGACTATTAAACAAGAGATTAATCGAAAATAATTCCAAAAGACCCTTACTTTCAGGTAGTAATGAAGGACAGATTTTAAAAAAATTGACAGAAATTTTTGGAAACAGAAAAGAAATTTTTGAAACAGCGCATTATCAAATTAACATCCCTGTAAAATCGAGCAAAACCTTTATTATACAGGCATCTCAGGCATTTTATAGCTTCAAAAATGAAACTAATAATTGACTCATTTTTTAAATTTTGTTAATAATTTGTGCAAAGTCGAAAAAAAAATATTTGAGAAAAGCTTGAAGGCACTTGATTTTTTGGCTGTCTTTATTAAGTTTGTTACAACAATAACCCTTAAACTATATAAATATGAACAAACAAGACTTAATCGATTCAATGGCAAAAGCTGCTGGTATCACTAAAGTTCAAGCTCAGTCTGCATTAGATGCATTCATGGGTTCAACTCAAACTGCTTTGAAAAAAGGCGACAAAGTGATCTTAGTTGGTTTTGGAACATTTTCAGTAACTAAACGTTCTGCACGTAAAGGACGTAACCCTCAAACTGGAAAAGAAATTAACATCCCTGCAAAGAAAGTTGTTAAATTTAAAGCTGGTGCAGGCTTACAAGCTAAAGTTAAGTAAGTTAAAAACGTACTATAAAAAAAACTCGACAGTTAGTCGAGTTTTTTTTTGCTCTAAATTGAGCCTTGAATATGTTTTGATAAAGGTTATAAAGTTTACATAGCTTTATTTCAAATCTGAATTAAATCGCAAGGAGATTGGCTCAAAATAAAAGTACAAAATACATTCAGAAGTTGAATTTAATTATTCAAGAAAGACACTTATCTTACCTTTTTGATACATTACACTCACATGTTCCTGTAATGTAGTGCTTAATGAAGTACCAATAAAATTCGCCTCAAGAGGAAAACTCTTATAACTTCTATCCACCAAAACTGCAATTTGAATTTTAGAAACTCTCTTTTCTAAAAAAGGCAACATTGCATAAACCATCGTTCTACCGGAATTAAGCACATCATCAACTAAAACAATGGGACTTGAATCCTTGAATTTAACACTTGCATCCAAAATAACATTATCGGCACTAGGTGAAGTTTTATCAATTTGAATAGTTAATCGGGTAATTTTTTGTTTAGTGATTTCGACTAAGAATTTTTCAAGTAAATCTGCAACAGCTTTACCTTGACCTGAAATGTGAGCAATAACAATTTCTTTGGCATCAAAATTCCTTTCAACAATCTGAAAAGCCATTCTTTTCAGGATTTGTAAAACTTGTTGGTGATTTAAAATCTGAGTTTTCATTAAATTCAAAGGTAATAAGCTTTTTTAAAAAATAACTAAACTCAAAAGGACGAAACCATCAACAAAACATTAATCTAAGGAATTATAAAAAAATACCAAAAAACAAGCTTACATTGCGCAAGAAGGCGGAAATCAAAAAAAAATGTCCAAAAATTTTGATTTTGAACAATTAAACTTATTTTTGC
>JBMLOK010000057.1:0-1020 GCA_049243005.1 Bacteroidia bacterium
CATGAATTAAATTATCACGACCTCTGTATTTGCCATCAACATCAGAAGCAATATTTGGTTGAATGAATGTATGATATAAAGCTGTATAAAAAATGATTTGTTTGTCTTTGGTATTCCCTTCAACCTTTATCAAACCCAGTTCTTTGTCCCACTTATTTTCTGTTTCAGTCAGTGCCTGATTGAAATTCCAATGAGGAATTTCCTTACTCATGTTATTTGCGGCACCAGCTTCATTTACTGCACTTAAACTCACTTTTACAAGTAACTTTTCGTTCTTCTTCATCTTAAATCCGAATGCAATACCTGTTTGTTTGAATCCTTTTTTACCAGTGTATTCTATTTGTTCAATGCAGTTTTTAGAAAATTCTATTCTGAAATAAACCCATTGATCAGTTGCCCAAGCTTTACTTCTTCTAAAACCTTCAATGGTTCTTTTATTGACGATGTTTATTCTGGATTCAAGTAATTCATCTCTATGTAATAAATCCAATACCAAATAAGCTTTGCCTTTGTTTAGAAACTGATATTCATGAAAACCAGTTCTTTCAGATGCCGTCATTCTGCAAAGAATTTGATCATCTTCCAATTTTACCTGATAGTATCCGGCATGTGCTTTTTCAGATTCATGTTTAAATTTAGATGAATAAACAGTTGGCTTGAATACTTCATTTTTGTCTTTGAAATCACCCATTACTGGCATTAACATCACGTCACCATAATCACTGCAACCGGTTCCACTTAAATGAGTATGGGAAAATCCATAAATAACAGAATCACTATAATGATAACCACTACAACCATCCCAGCCATCTAATCTCGAATCAGGACTCAATTGCACCATACCAAAAGGAGCTGTAGCTCCTGGGAAAGTATGTCCATGGCCACCGGTTCCGATAAAAGGATTTACCAATTCATGCAATTTTTGTGCATTACTTAAGAAACTAAAGCCTGATAATAAAAGTAATAAAATGAATCTCATAAGAATGGTTTGAAGTAGCAATTTGCTTTGAATTTTTGCCA
>JBMLOK010000058.1:0-7913 GCA_049243005.1 Bacteroidia bacterium
AACAAAGTCTGTGCATCAATAATTTCACAGTTAATTCCAAAATCCTCCAATTGCTCTGCAGCTTCTTGAACAATTCTTAATGTTGAACCATAAGATACTATTGTAAGGTCTTCTCCTTCTTTAACAACCTCAGGAATACCTAATGGAACATTATATTCACCAATATTGTCAGGAAGTTTTTCTTTTAGTCTATAACCATTTAAACACTCAATTACCAAAGCAGGTTCATCACCTTGAAGAAGTGTTTTGTACATACCTGCAGCTTGAGTCATATTTCTAGGAACACAAACATGCATACCTCTAATTGAATTTAATATCATTCCAATAGGAGAGCCCGAATGCCAAATTCCTTCTAAACGATGTCCTCTGGTTCTAACAATTAATGGGGCTTTTTGTCCACCTTTAGTTCTGTATTGCAAAGTAGCAACATCATCACTTAATGGTTGAAGTCCGTATAACAAATAATCTAGGTATTGAATTTCCGCAATAGGTCTTAGTCCTCTTAACGAAGCTCCTAAACCCTGACCAATAATAGTAAGTTCACGAATTCCAGTATCAGAAACACGGCTTTCTCCATATTTATCCTGTAATCCGGCGAAACCTTGGTTAACGTCTCCAATTTTTCCTAAATCTTCACCAAATGCAAGAACTCTCGGATCGTTTCCTAGTATATGATCAAAAAAGGCAACCAATAATTCTCTGCCATCAACCATTTTACTTTCACTTGAATAAGAAGGTTTGGTTTCGTTTATCTTGAAAATATTTTGCTTAGAGTTTGAGAATAGGGCAGAATTATATCTATCTGAGTTATCATTTAAAAATTGATTTTTGTATGAAACCAACTGACGTCTTTCAAAACTATCTTCACCATAAGTTAAACGAAGGGCTTTGTTTATAGCCATACCAATATCTTTACGAATAGGCTCTGAAATTGCTTTTAGTTGTGATGAAACTTCTGCTATTAATTGGCTATTGGCGCTACTTTGTGCTAATTGATTTAAATGATTTACACAAGTATCAATTTCTTGTTTAATAGGATTGATATAAGCTTCCCATGCATTTTTTCTAGAAACATTCACATGAATTTTAGCTTCATTTTCTATGGCATCCAGTTCTTCAATGCTTGCCAATTTATTTTCAAGAATCCATTCTTTGAAACGTTTGATACAATCGTTTTCGGTTTCCCAGTCTAAACGTTCTTTGCTTTTATATCTTTCATGAGAACCACTGGTTGAATGACCTTGAGGTTGAGTTAATTCTTTTACATGAATTAGGCAAGGAACGTGTTGCTCTCTGGCAATTTTCCCTGCTTTATCATAAGCATTTACTAATTCAATATAATCCCATCCATTAACAACTATAATTTCATAGCCATTGTTATTTTCATCTCTTTGAAATCCTTTTAAGATTTCAGAAATGCTTTCTTTTGTTGTTTGATATTTAGCCGGAACTGAGATTCCAAATTGATCATCCCATACTGAAATAACCATAGGAATTTGTAAAACACCGGCAGCATTTATGGCTTCAAAAAAGTGACCTTCGCTTGAGCTTGCATTTCCGATGGTTCCCCAGGCAACTTCATTTCCTTTATCAGAGAAATTGTTTTCACCAATAATATCCCAGTTTTGACGATAATATTTAGAAGCTTGGGCTAAACCAACTAATCTGAGCATTTGACCTGCAGTAGGAGAGATGTCGGATGATGAGTTTTTGCTGTTTTTAAGTTCTTTCCATTCTCCATTTTCATCTAAAAGTCTTGTGCCAAAATGACCATTCATCATTCTTCCGGCACTTGCAGGTTCTGCTGCCACATCGGTATGTGCGTACAATTGAGCAAAAAACTCTTGAACTGTAAGCAAGCCTGCTGCCATCATAAAAGTTTGATCTCTATAATATCCACTTCTAAAATCGCCATTTTTAAAGGCTTTTGCCATTGCTATTTGTGGCAATTCTTTTCCATCGCCAAAAATTCCGAATTTAGCTTTGCCTGTTAAAACTTCTTTTCTTCCAAGTAAGCTTGCTAACCTACTTTGAATTGCTATTCTGTAATCCTCCAGAACAATGGATTGATAATTTGAAGTGTTGTCTGCTGAATTTACCGCACTGCTCATTTGTTTGTTCTCTTAATTTCTCAAACCTAAACTATTTTTGCAGTTCATCAAAAAGCCTGACCCAAAAATTCATTAGAAATAAAGAATTTTATTTAATTCAAATTTATTAATGAGCCTAATTGCCTTGATTTACAGTGGGTATTACAATTCTTAAGTAAATATTATAGATGTAAATTATGAAAAAAAATTACTGACCAATATTTTTGGAATAGGATTTGCTATGCTTAATATAAAAAAATCTGTTGAAGAATGGTTTTAATTTGCAACGCAAACATTAAATTGCCAGTCTCATCATTAAAGTAAAAACACAATTTAAAATATGAAAAAGTTAATTTTAACCGCAGTAATTGCAATTGGTGGAATGTTTGCCGCTAATGCTCAAACAACAACTAGTCCTGAAGCTGATGAAAAAAAGGCTGAAGTGAAATTTGAAAAAGAAACTCATGATTTCGGGAATATTCCTCAAGGAACTCCTGCTACTTACACTTTCACTTTCGAAAACACAGGAAAAACTCCTTTAATTATTACGAATGCTTCTGCAAGTTGCGGATGTACTACTCCTGATTGGTCTAAAGAGCCTATTAAACCAGGTAAAAAAGGATTTGTAAAAGCTACTTATAATGCAGCTGCTCCTGGTCCTTTCACAAAAAGTGTTACAGTTATGAGTAATGCAACAAACTCAACCATCATTCTTTATTTAAAAGGTGATGTAAAACCAACTGAACAAAAGTAATTTCTTTAAAATAATTGAAGCCTGCACAAATTTTGTGCAGGCTTTTTTATGCCTAATCACTATTTTCGAAATAAAAATTCAATGAAAACATTAAAAGTATTTTTCTTACTGATTATTTCTTCAGTAATCATGTTTGCACAGGAACCGGCAAAAAAAGAAGAAGTTAAACCTGTAATTGAATTCGAATCAACGGTTCATGATTTTGGTAAAATTTATCAGGGAAAACCTGCTGTTTGTGAGTTCGTTTTTACAAATAAAGGGAAAGTGCCATTGGTATTATCCAATGTTCAACCTGGTTGCGGCTGCACTACTCCTGAATGGCCTCGTGAACCAATTATGCCTGGACAAAAAGCTAAAATTAAGGCTATTTACAATCCAGGTTCTTATAAAGGTCAGTTTGGAAAAGGAATTACAGTTTATTCTAATGCTACAAACGGAACAATTCAACTAACCATAAAAGGTACAGTTGAAGAGATTCCAACTGAACCACATAGTCCTGTTAAAATTGATGTTGGTGGCGGATTTTAAATTTTATTTCGAGGTTTAATCCTTGAGATTTACCCTATAAAAAAAGAGGCTTAACTGTAGAAGTTTAGCCTCTTTTTTATTAGGTAGTTTGAGAGATTTCTTTAGAATAGTTGTTAAGAAATCCTTTTTATAATTTTCAAATACTTATCGTAAATCAACCACTTCACATCCTGGGAATTTCTTCACATCAAAAATAAATTGATTGTCCTGAAAAATTAAATTTGGAACCTGATTATTTACAGTATAAGTATGAATACTTCCATTTTTATCAAATACCTGTGAGCTTAAGATTGTTTGATTAGTTTTATCAACCCAAACTTTGATTTTAAAGTATTTCTTTTTTTTGTCTTTGGGAGTTAATTCTATCAAAACCAGTTCCTTGTTACCGTCTTTTTTACTTTCAATTTGTTTGTATAGAAAACCCTTTCCATACATAGTAAAAATATCATCTAACTTGATTGCGCCTTTTTTTGCATCATAATTACTAATTTGAACTTCATTAATTTCTCTGCTGAATGTCCAAACTGTTTTGTTATCACAAATAATAAGCTGGTTGGCAATATCCAACCGAAACTTATTCCCTTTGATAAGAATCTGTCCTTTTTGTTTCTCCTGACTTTTTTCCTGTTTGTTTTCAATTGTATAGGTGAAATCAGCTTTGATGGTTTTAAAAGCTTTATATCTTTTACTGATTTTATCTAGCAATTTTTCAGCCTCATTGGCTTTTCCTTGAGACATTCCTGAAAAAGAGGAAGCAAGGATTAAAATAATAATTCCGAGTTTTTTCACAATGCAAATATTTTATAAGAAATCGAACTAAAAAATGAATAATCTCATTATTACATAAATAATGCCGAATTCTTGTTTTGTTTTATTTAGATTCTTTTTATTATCAATGGTTTAACGAATTGCCCTAAGTATTTCTTCCAGATCTACTTCGGAATGAACTTGTACTTCACGAGCTTTCGAACCTTTAAATGGCCCTACAATACCCGCTTTTTCTAATTGGTCTATTAATCTTCCGGCTCTATTATAACCTAAATTTAGTTTTCGTTGTAATAAAGATGTGGAACCTTGTTGATGCATAACGATTATTCTTGCTGCATCTTCAAACAATTCATCTCTGTTGCTGCTATCAAATCCTTCATGACCACCACCTTCATCATTTTCGGTTTGAATGAGTGGTAATTGATAAGGTTCTCTACCTCCCTGACTTCCAATAAAATCACAGATTTTGTCTACCTCAGGTGTATCAACAAATGCACACTGAAGTCTGATTAAATCATTTCCATTACTAAATAACATATCTCCTTTACCAATTAATTGGTCAGCTCCATTTGCATCTAAGATTGTTCTTGAGTCGATTTTTTGTGAAACCCTAAATGCTACTCTCGCAGGGAAATTTGCTTTAATTGTTCCTGTAATAATATTAACTGATGGTCTTTGTGTTGCAAGAATTAAATGAATTCCAATAGCACGTGCTAATTGTGCCAATCGGGCAATTGGTAATTCAACTTCTTTTCCAGCTGTCATCATTAAATCGGCCAACTCATCAATTACTACAACTATATATGGTAAGAATCTATGTTTAATTTTATCTGTAGGCGGAAGGCGTCTACTAATGAATTTAGCATTGTATTCTTTTAAATTTCTAACTTGTGCATCTTTCAACAAATCATATCTGTCATCCATTTCCTTACACAAACTATTTAAAGTATGCACTACTAGTTTTGTATCAGTAATGATTGCATCCTGATCACCTGGAATTTTTGCCAGAAAATGTCTTTCAATGGTTTTGTAGATGTTCAATTCCACCTTTTTAGGATCCACCAAAACAAACTTAATTTGTGATGGATGTTTTTTATACAACAAAGAAACCAATAAGGCATTTAATCCAACAGATTTACCCTGACCAGTAGCTCCTGCCATTAATAAATGGGGCATTTTAGCCAAATCGGTTACAAAAACTTCATTTGAAATTGTTTTTCCAAAAGCAATAGGTAAGTCCATTTCAGCATGAACAAATTTTGGAGAAGCAATTACCGACCTGATTGAAACCATTGCAGGAGTTAGGTTTGGAACTTCAATACCAATAGTACCTTTTCCCGGAATTGGAGCGATGATACGAATTCCTAATGCTGCTAAACTCAAGGCAATATCATCCTCTAAGTTTTTAATTTTAGCGATACGAACACCATCCTGAGGAACAATTTCATAAAGAGTTACTGTTGGTCCGATAGTTGCCGAAATCTTTTTGATACCAATACCATAATTCTTTAAGGTATCTTCAATCATGCGGGTTTTTTCGCTCAGTTCAGCTGTTTCAACTTTAACTTTGCTATCACCATAATCGTTTAAAAGTTCTAATCCCGGATATTTATAATTACTGAAATCCAAAGTAGGATCATAAGGTTCATCTAAACCATAATGGTCTTTTCTTACTGTACCTTCTTCTTTGGTTTCCTCATCCTGAATGTCTTGAACTTCAACAACTAATCCACTTCCTGTTATAATTGGCGCGGCTGATTCTTCCTCTCCTGTAAATTCGGCTTCAATATTTTGAGGAATTTCTTCAGGAACTTGTACTTGAATCATTTCTTCTTCAGGTTCATCTTCTGCTGAAGGGATAATTTCAAGTAAAGAATTTTCTTCTTTAATTTCCTGAACGATAGTTTCTTCCTCCGGTTCCAGAATTGTTATTTCCTCTTCAACTTCAACTTCTTCTTCTTTGTTTTTTAGGATGAAATCATCTGGATTTATAGCAGGAAGTTCTTCAGGTTCATCAAATTCTGGTTTGTCAATTCCTGCAATTGTATTTTCACTTTTTTGCTCCTGATTTTTATTTAAATCAAGTTTTGGCTCAAAGAATTTGATATTAAATACGGCAACAAAAAATATCAAAGCATATAAAACCAAAGCCAAACCTGCTCCGGCACTACCTAATAATCCGCTTAAATACATTGAGCCAAAATAGCCAAATGAGCCTGCTAAAACAGGCAATTGATTTCCAAAAAGAAAGCCTAAACTTAATGATAACCAAATACCTGTGAAGAAACTATATCTTAATGTAGCCGAAATCGGAATTGGCTCAGTACTTGTAAGTAATACAATTCCGATGGCTAAAAATATCACAACAAATGAAAAAGATGCCAATCCAAATCCTTTATAAATAAAGATATAACTTATCCAGGCTCCTAAAATTCCTAAAGTATTTTCGCTGATTCCGGGTTCACTTAAAACCAAAGTTCCCCAACTCATTTCTTTTACCAAACTTTGATCGCCTTGCCAAGTCACTAAAAATGAGATTCCTGATAATAAAAGAAAAATGGCTGAAAAAATAAAAATGAGTCCGAGTGATTTAATAAACCGCTCATCTTTTAAAAAACGTAAAGGTTTCAATTCCTTAAGTCCGGAACTTTTTTCTTTCTTTTTTTTAGGCGCTTTTTCTTCTTCAGGTTCAGTAAACTCCTGAACGTCACCAAATATTACTTTATTTTCTTTTGTTTTTTTTGCCATTTGCCGTATTGCGAATCTACCAATTTTAAGGCCGATTATTTCATTTTTTCTAAACCTTTACACAGTTTGAATGTAACTTATCTAATTTAAAAAACATTTTGGGCTTCATTCAAGGATTTGCCTTATTTTCGAGGCAAATTTTATTCTATGAATGATGTAATTGTTTTGTTTTTGGAAATCACCAAGTATTTAATTCCTGCGTTGATTGTTTTCGTAATTACTTATTACCAATTCAAAATTTTCTTTGATACTGAATATCAGAAGCGCTTATTGGATTTAAAAGCCGAGCAGGGTAAAACCATGCAACCGCTAAAATTACAGGCTTATGAAAGATGTATTTTATTGCTTGAAAGAATGAGTCCTGAAAATTTAGTGATTCGTGTTCATAAACCAGGTGTAAGTGCAACTCAATTAAAAGTTGATTTAATAAATGAGATTAATTCCGAGTTTAATCATAATGTGTCACAACAATTATATGTATCGGGCCAATCTTGGCAGGTTATAAGAGTTGTTAAAGAAGAAATGATTAACCTGATAAATACTGCTTACCAGGATTTAGGTCCGAATGCAGTTGGACTAGATTTAAGCAAAAGCATATTTGAACAATTGATTAAACTGGAGCATGTTCCAACTCATAAAGCATTGATTTTTATTAAAAAGGAATTCGATTTGGTTTTCGGTTAATAAAATATTTTTATCATGGAGAAGAAATTTATTACCGATTCAGGTATCGAAATTGAAAGACTTTATTCCGAAGTAATTCCTAATACAGAGCAACCGGGTGAATGGCCTTTTACAAGAGGTGTTCAGCCCGATATGTATCGCGGAAAACTCTGGACTATGCGTCAGTATGCAGGATTTAGTACTGCTGAAGAAAGTAATAAACGCTACAAATACTTATTGGCAAATGGTACAATGGGTTTAAGTGTGGCTTTCGATTTACCAACTCAAATTGGTTATGATAGTGATCACATGATGGCTGAAGGTGAAGTTGGTAAAGTTGGTGTTGCTATTGATAGTTTAAA
>JBMLOK010000059.1:0-5589 GCA_049243005.1 Bacteroidia bacterium
CAAAAAAATCAACCATATTTATACTAAAATCATCCTTCCTCGTTTTAAACAACATTAAACAAAAATATATGCAATAAGTAAATCTACACTTTTCTCATTATTCACCCTTAAACCCTTTAAGCTATGAAAAGTGTAGTGTTATGCGGGCTCATGTTAGCCGCCTTTTCTCCAAAAATTTCGAATGCCGAAGTATTAATGAACCTGAACGAAGCTTTTAAAAACAGAGCTATCAGCATCAAGGTTGTCGGTCATGAAGCTGCTTACCAGCAAGCCAATTTACAAATCAGAAATACGCTTCCTTTTACCATTGCTATCAAGGTTGAAGCCGGTCGTCGTTTTATTGCTTACGAATCATCAACCCGTGATGTATTGGTAACCAAAACCGAGTATGTTCGTGTTCCTCCTTTTGCAACTGTTATCAAAGATATTTTCTCTTTAGGATGCGAAAAATTTGATGCCAAACCAAAAGCAAGTGATCAGTTTAGTATTGGTAAAATGGCTGATAAGAATTTACAAAACTTGGCAATGGAAATTGAAACAAACGGACTGTGGGACAGAGAAGGTGTTCAGGAAGCAATATATGTTGTGAGCGACCATGAATCAATCGAGAACATGGGTGTAAAAGACTGGAACAGAAACGAACAATGGAAAGGTATTTTCGCAAAAATTGGCGTAAGTGAAGCTTCTGATGAAACCAAAACTATTCGTGGTTTAGAAAACAAAAAAGTGAAACCAAATTTCCCTAAACAAAAAGAACAATCTGTTATTAGTGAAATGCCTGAATTTCCTTCTGAAAACAAAGTAAAACCTGAAGTTGCAGTTGTAAATGAACCCGAAGCCATTGCAAGTGCTCCTGATAAAAAAGTGGTTTACCAGGTAAAACACAATCACCAGTTCGATTTACCACAAAGCGGAAAAGTATCTTTGATTTTGTATGATCCTGAAAACAATAAAGCCAGTGATTTAATCAAAAATAAAATCATGACCAAAGGTAAACATCAGCAAAAAATCGATTTTAAAACCGATGAATTTAAACAAGGTTCCTACGCTTTAAGATTGTTCCTGAATGGTGAAATGATTAGTGAAAAGAAATTTCACCTGGCATCAAAAAACTAAAATATATTTTATGAAAAAGGCTGCAATGGAATTGAATCATTGCAGCCTTTTTTTATTGCAATCCTTTAACAAATTTTAGTTTTATTTTAGCAAAAACAGGCCTGTTTACAATCGAATCAATGATTATTTTTCCTTCTGAATCTTTCCTTGTGTATTTACATTGAATAATCTCTCTCCAATTACCAACCAAATCTTTGGTATTTAGTAGCTTTAGATTATTTATTTGAACTTGATACATCAAAGTTGAATCAACAAAAAAATTTGGTCCAAAAGGATCTTTCGGTTGAAAATCCTCTCTAAATCCATAGATATAACAAGGTGGTTTTTGAAAGTAAATAGAATCAGAAGAAACATAAGCTAAATCTATTTGACAATTGAATACATCACACATTTTACTCCAGATATCAGTTGCAACACAAATGGTATACATCCTTTTCTTTAAACCCTTTTGAATAAGGAATAATGGCTTTGAATAAATTTGTGAAGAGAAAAGTGCGTCTTTCAGATATTTTGTTGAATCTGCAGGAAAATTAGATGACTCTATTACTTCTAAATCATAAAGTCCTTCTTGTAATTCTGCTGGAACAATTTTAGCATCTTGTTTGCATGAAACAATTGAAATTAGAAGAGAGCTAATTAGAAGAAGAATGGAATGTTTGGGTATGAACTTTTTCATAGTAACAACTAAGATACAAATTAATTAATTCCTTAGTTAGGTGAATGATGGGCCATTCATTTTTTTATAAAAAAATTTATTCCCGACAAGCTCATAGTTTTTTAATCATGGGATTTATTTCTTTTTAGTCGGATATGTTTTTAATGCAGTAAAAAGCTGAAAATAAAATAAATAGATAGATTATTCTTAATAATTGTTTTATGTCAACTATTTAGAAATCATTTTTTTTTACTCTTGACATAAAAATGTTGTTGCTTAGCCCTGCAATTTATTTCACATGAATATTTTAAAAGACAAAGTCGCTATCGTTACAGGTGGTGCATCGGGAATTGGATTTGAAACCGCAAAAAGATTTGCAACAGAAGGAGCAATCGTAATTATTTGGGATGTACAGGAAGAAAAAGGTAATCAAGCCATTCTTCAAATAAAAGAAACAGGCGCTCAGGCTTATTTCTTTAAAGTAAATACTGCTTCTTTTGAGGCATGTGAACAGGCTGCAAAAACCTGCTTTGAACAATTTGGAAAACTCGATATTCTTATCAATAATGCTGGTATTACTCGTGATGCTACTTTAGCGAAAATGACTGTTCAAGATTGGCAAAGTGTTATTGATGTAAACCTTACAGGCGTATTCAATTGTAGCAAAGCTGTTTCTCAATATATGGTCCAAGCCGGTTCGGGTAAAATCATCAATACTTCATCTGTTGTGGCTTTGTATGGCAATTACGGACAAAGTAATTATGTAGCAGCAAAAAGTGCTCTTATTGGTGTTACCAAAGTTTGGGCTCGTGAATTAGGTAGAAAAGGTATCAATGTAAATGCTGTAGCTCCGGGATTTATTGCTACTGATATGATTAAAACGGTTCCTGAAAAAGTCATCAATGGCATCATCGAAAAAACGCCATTACAAAGATTAGGTACACCTGAAGATATCGCCAATGCTTATGTTTTTCTTTCTTCAGATGCTGCTTCTTTTATCAATGGTCATTGTTTAAGTGTTGATGGTGGTATCACCTTATAATTCATCTCATGAATAGCGCTGTAATTATTGGCACAGGTGCTTATGTGCCCGAAAGAGTAGTTCCAAATTCCTGGTTCAATCAGCAATTGGGAGAGGATGTTGATACCTGGTTACAAACCAATGTCGAGATTTTTGAAAGACGTTGGTGTGCACCGAATGAAAGTACCGTTGATTTGTGCGAAAAGGCTGCTTTAGAAGCTATAAATAATGCCGGAATTTCAGCAGATCAACTCAGTATGGTAATCGTAGCAACAGATACACCGGAGTATATTTCTCCTTCAACAGCGTCGGTTTTACAATACAAATTGGGTGCTATAAATGCAGGTAGTTTCGACCTTAATACTGCCTGTGCCGGTTTTGTTGCTGCTTACGATACAGCTTGTAAATTTATTCAGGCCGATGAAAACCATTCTTATATTTTAGTAGTTGGCGCTTATGCCATGAGCAAATATTTGAATCTTCAGGATAAAAAAACAGTTACTCTTTTTGCTGATGGGGCAGGAGCTGTTGTATTAAAATCTGTTGCTGATTCTGATTCAGGTTACAAAGCGGGTTACCAGATTTCAAAGGGTCAGTACCACGATTGGATGGGGATTTATGGTGGAGGAACCAAATTCCCGATTACTCAGGAATCTTTTGATAAAAAGGAACATTTATTACAGTTTGTTAAAAAATTTCCTAAGGAATTAAATCCTGCCATGTGGTGTGATATCACGCATTTATTGGTGCAAAGAGCTGGCATTTCTTTGGCTGATGTAAAACTGTTTGTACTCACCCAAATCAATGTTCATTCCATTAGAGAAACCATGGATCAATTAGGTCTGCCACATTCAAAAGCCATTACCAATATGCATTTGTTTGGTTATACCGGTTCAGCTGCAATTCCTATGGCTTTACATAGGGCAGTGAGTGAAAAACGAATTGAAAAGGGCGATTGGGTAATTATGATTGGTTCTGGTGGTGGACTTGCTTTTGCAGGTAGTATTTTTAAATATTAAAAAGATGGAAGTATCGGCAACTAGTTATGTGAATGCAACACTCATTATGTTGGGTGTTTACATGGTTTTGGTTTTGTTTATGGTGATTAAAGGCGCACTTAAAACCAAAAACATGCAAGATTATGCCATGGGCAGTTTCCAGTTTTCTCCTTTAATGGTAGGACTTTCTGTTGCTGCAGCCATGACATCTGCTGCTACTTTTATTATCAATCCCGGTATCGTAGCTTATTACGGATGGAGTGCTTTTTTAAGTTATGGAATCTTTCTTCCTCTAGCAGCATTACTGGCTTTAGTTGTTTTAAGCAAACAATTTCGCAGACATGGTTCTGCAAGTAAAGCACAAACATTGCCTCAATGGATTGGAAACAGATTTAATAGCAATGGATTAAAAAATTGGTTTGCTTACACATCTTTATTGTTACTTACTTTTCTAGTATTAATTTGTGTTGGATTAACTCAGGTTATTGCTACAGCATTAAACGCTGATTCAGTTTTGGTGCTTTGGGTAATTATCATTTTTATCTTTGGATACATGATGTTTGGTGGAGCGAATGCATTGGTTTATACCAATACAATTCAGGCTTTGATAATGGTTGTTGTTGCTATCATTTTATTAAGCTCGGGTCTCGATAATTTCGAAAATGGCATCGGTGGATTTTTTGATAAAGTTGCTGCCATCGATCCACAATTATCAAACCCAACAAGACCCGAAAGTCCATTATTCAGAGACTTCTTCGAGATTGTAATTGCACAACTTATTATAGGATTTGCAGTTGTTTGTCAGCCACATATCATTACCAAAGCCATGTTGCTTAAAAGTGATGCTGATGTAAACAAATATTTGATTATTGGTGTGCTTGTTCAACTGCTATTTTTCCTTGTTGTGTTTGCCGGATTTTATGCCCGAATTCAATTTCCTGATTTAATGGTGAATGGTGTTAAATTATCACCTGATAAAATCATGTCAGCTTTTGTTGTAAAACGTTTCCCGGTTTATGTAGGTTTATTGGTTGTTTTAGGTTTGATATCAGCCGGAATCTCAACTCTTGAAGGTTTGATTCAGTCGCTTTCTACAACCTATGTGAGCGATATTCTTCAACCAAATATCAAAGGTTTAGATGATAAACAATGGTTTTGTATTCACAAATTGGTGATTATTTTAATGGCAATTATCACGGGAATCTGGAGCATGCAACAAATTAGTCATCCAAACTTTTCTGTTGCCATGTTAGCGCAAAATGGTGTTTATGCATTCTTTGCATCAGCAGTAATTCCTATTTTCTGTGGATTATTTTTCCCTAAAACAAAAGCTAATGTTTTGTTAACTGCAGCTATTATGGCTTTGCTAGTGCATTTTTCTGTTTACTATTTTTCTATTAGTTCGTACATGCAATTACAAGTTAAAAATCCGGCTATTCCAGCATCTTTTGCTATCTTTGCATCTGTAATTACTGTGCTTGTTCTTAGTTTATTCAACAGAATTAAAAGTAAAACAATATGAGCACCGATTGGATTTCGAAATGGAGTTTATATACGCCTTCCAAAACAGCATTGTTTGAATTAGAAACCGGCTTGTCTATTTCCTATGCTGAATTAAACAGAGAAGCCGAAATACTTGCTTCTGTTTTACTCAACAAATACAAATTAAAAAGAGGTGACAGACTGGCTATGATTTCAGAATTCAGCATAGCTTGTTTTACCTTATTTATTGCAGCTCAAAAAACCGGAATTATTTTGGTCCCGCTTAATTACAGACTAAGTGTTCCTGAATTGGAATA
>JBMLOK010000059.1:5689-16444 GCA_049243005.1 Bacteroidia bacterium
GGAGGCACCATTTATATCATGAGGAAATTTGAGCCTGCAATTGCTATTCAAACTTTAATGGATAAAAAAATCAGTGTGTTCATGACTGTTCCTACCATGACAAAAATGCTGGCAGAACATCCTGATTTTGAAACTGCAAAATTTCCTTACCTGAAAAATTATATTGTTGGTGGTGAAGCTTTGCCTATACCTGTAATTGAAACATGGGGGAATAAATCTGTATTCATTAGGCAAGGTTACGGACTTACAGAGGCTGGTCCGAATATTACTTCATTACCTGAACAAGATGCCATTCGTAAAAGAGGTTCAATTGGTTTCGTTAATTTTTATGTTGATTATAAATTAGTGAATGAATCCGGAATTGAGTCCCAAACAAACGAACCCGGTGAACTATGGCTAAGAGGCGATGTTGTTACTCCCGGATATTGGCGCAATCCCAAAGCAAGTGTGGATGCTTTTTCAGGTGATTGGTTCAAAACTGGTGATGTGATGATATGTGATGAGGAAGGATATTTATACCTCGTTGACAGAAAGAAAAACATGTTTATTTCAGGAGGAGAGAATGTATATCCTGCCGAAGTAGAAAAAGTATTAAGACAACATGAATCTATCAGTGAAGTTGCAGTAATTGGTATACCAGATGAAAAATGGGGAGAAGTAGGATTGGCTTATTATTCAAGCTTTCATGGTGTAAATATTGAAGAAGAAAAATTACGTGAGTTTTGTTTATCAAGATTAGCCAAATTTAAAATACCGAAACAGTTTATTCATTTATCTGAATTACCTAAAAATGATACAGGGAAACTTGATAAAAAATCATTGAAGTTTTTGTTTGAATCTACACATCAACAAAATAATAAAGCTTAGCATGAAACCGAAACTGGCCATATTTTCTAAGTTTTGTGAAGATTTACTTCCCATTGAAATTGAATACCTTCAACAGAATTGTAATCTTGAAGACAATCAGCTTTTAGGCATTTTGGAAAAAGTTTATTCAAATAAGAATACACTAAAACCCACTTATGCTTTTGATGCTTCAATTGATAAACGCAAATACTCTTATCTAAAAAACTGGATTCAGGAAAATCTCGAAGCCTGTGATGTTGATCATGCATTAAAGGTTATACAAGAATTCGAATGGAAGGTTCAATCAGATAGCATCACACAAGAAGAAGAAAAAAGTTTGGTGAAGATGATGAGTGGTTATGACAATTCGCATTACCAATTCCTTCGTTTTTATGGTTTGATGTTACATTTCAGACAATACCTGCAAATCAGACTCAGAACCAAACTCATGCCACTGGTGAATGATTGGCTTGATAAGTATGCGGATAATTATGCTGAAAGTTCAATTGTGTTTCAAAGCTTACATCAGCTTACTGCTGATATTATTGATGAATATGGCTTGTTAACCATCACAGATAAAATCACCGAACAGAAACTACTTCAGATTACAGAAAGAGAAGATTTGGATGGTTTAAACAGATACGCTGCTGCTGTTCGACTTTGGTTTTACTATATGAACAAAGGTGCTTATGCAAAAATGAAAACGCTTTTGCAAAAAGTAGAAACCATGATGGTAAAACATAAGTACCTCGGAAGAAGATTGGCAGTTAACTATTATGCAAACAGTTTATTACTTCATTCAAAAACAGAAGAGCTTGAAAAGGCACGTTTTTATGGCTATCTGAGTTTGCGATATCATACCAACGATTATTTATTTTATGTAATTAACCTCAGTTCGGTATTGTTAAGAATGGGTGAAGCACAAGAAGCAATGTTGCACATGAAAGCTGCTTTTCCGGCTATGAGAAACACTGCCGACAATCACAATAAAATTGGCTTTGTTGCACACTATGTTCATTGTTTAATTGATTTGGGGAAACTAAAGGAAGCTGGACGTTTTGCAGAAAACTATTTAGGCTCACATCTAAAAGAAGTAATGAGTACGCGCTGGCATTTATTCTTTGCAGCATATTTCAGGAGTTTAGTTTTACTCGAAAAGTTTCCTCGTTTATTGTATTTGGTAAACAGATATAAACTCAGAGATAAAGAAACGCAATACTCTAAAAAAGCGCATTACTTACCTACCATGAGTTGGTATATTGCTTTGGCTGAATTTATGGAAGGTAGTATCAGCGAAAAAGTGGCCATTGAAAAAATGAAAGCATCAGCCATTATTTTAATGAATGATCCATTACGTACCAATCGCATTCATCAACAACTAAATCAACTCTATCACCAACAGCCACAACTCATAAAAAAACTTAAGTCAGAACTTAATTTGAATACATAAATAATTAAAATACAGGTTAATATGTTAACGAAATTTTGATAGTAATTTAAGTCAGGACAATAAAAAATTCAAATAGACTACATCAAAATCAATTGCTTATTACCTTCACCTTCAACAAAATCAAACCAATTTAAACACATGAAAAAAATCGTATTTGTAATGGCAATGTTCGCTGTAACAGCCACCTTATTCACCTCTTGTAAAAAAGACGAAACAACAACAACAGACACAACTCCTGCAGCTACAGGAATTCAAGGAAAATGGGAATCGTCAGGTACTGATGTAGCTCCATTATTGGTTACTTTATTCAAACTAGATTCTATCTATGCTGAATTCAATACCAACAACACTTATACAGTTAAACAATGGGATAATACTAAAACTCAATTGGCTACTTTATCTGGTACTTATACTCAAACTAAAGCTGCTACAGGAAATTTTTATACTATCAAAATCAATCAAACTTCACCTGCTGCATTAAGCACAGAAGGTATCTTTGAAATTACTGATGGTGTGATGAAATATGAAGTAGTTCAAACAACTCCTGATATTGGTGCTACTCCTCCAACTGTTGCTAAAGGATTTGGTTCTACAAACAATGGTGCTTTAGGTATGATGAATGTTCAGACCTACCGCAAAGTAAATTAGTTTCTTTTTTATTGATGAAGCCGCAGTTGAGAAAAATCATAACACAACTGCGGCTTTTCTTTTTTATTAGCATGATGTTTATTGATAGAAAAATTAGTTTGTTGATTGTCTTTATAAGCCTGCTGACAATCACCTCGGCTCAAACAAGCAATGATACAAGTATTGCTGTTTTCGACAGACCCATACCCAAAAAGGTTGATAAAGAATTTCAGTTTCTGGCTTATTATTATAACCAGTTTGTAAACGCCAATTACTATCCTACCAACGACTTCCTCAAAGGACAAATTTTTGGTAGGTTATTCGGGCAAAATACAACTACAACTTCCGATTCATTAACCACACATTATTTCGAGCAACGATTGCTTCCATTTTTTATTTATTCACCAAAACTATTAAACGGAAAAGCAACACTACGCGCTTCTTTTGAAATAGATTATACTTGGGGTGATGTGGCTTATGGGGTAGGTGGAAACTTTGGTGGTGCTGTATCTGGTGATCAGGTAAATATTCAAACTCAGAATGTTGAACTTGAATTAATTCCTGCAAAAGGTTGGGCCATCAATATGGGTTTACAAAGAATGTTTGACAATCCTTCAAATGCTTATAGAACTTTGTTTGATGAACTTACCAATACCGGTTACAGACTGATGTATTGGGGAACCGATGCAACAGGTATCAATGTTCGATATGATGGGGATTTTCAAAAGTTTAAACTGGCATACTGGCAACTTTATGAAAACTCAGTTCAACTAAATGATGATGTGGTACGATATGAATTTATGTATGACAGACAAATCAGCAAGAAGTTTAAACTGGGTGCAAGTCTTGATTATGTGAGAGACCGTGCCAATGGAGAAGGTGGTCCCTCTATTTTGGGTCAGGGTTTGAATTCTTCTTTGAGTGATTATAACGGTACTTATCGTTTTCCGATGAGTGGCAGTAAATACAGAGGAGATATCCTTTGGGCCGGAACATTTTTCACTAGAAATCAAGGCTATGTTCAAGACAATTGGATGTTAACAGGTTTTCTGAATTATAATTTCGGGAAGGTTGATACATTAAGCAAAACTGTTGTGAATAGCTGGAACAAACGAGCATCAATAGGCGGATTTGGTTTAAATGTTAAATCAGGTTACCGTTATGGCAAAACTATTGGAGATGTGGTTCAAGCAGATTTTTTATATAGCAGTGGTGATGCCAATGGTATTGAAGACAATAAATACTCAGGTGTTATGACGGGAAATAATTGGGGTGCTCCGGTGAGTATTTTTATATCAAGTGGTTCTTATATTTTGTTTCCTCATGGAAATGTAGTGAACAGATTTGTTGCATTGGTGAATGATTTTTCAAATCTTGGATATGGTTTAACAGGTGGAGTTATTTCTTTTTATAAAGATTTTATTCCGCATAAATTAAATGGAAAAGTTTCTTTCGCAAGTGCCATCAGTAATGTAGCACCAAAAGGAGGAAGCAACCACATGGGTACTGAAGCCAATTTCAGGATATCCTACACACCCAATATCCTCATGAATTTTGAATTACATGCAGCTTATTTGTCTTTGGGTGATTATTATAACAGTCAGGTTGTAAATGGCGGTGTAACAACAAAACCGGCTAATCCATGGACAGTATTTTTGGTTTATAAATGGTTAATGTTTTAATGCTTTGAAAACAATGAAGACACAATACAGAATTTTATTTGTTTTAACTTTATTAAGCGCCTGCATGACACCTTTTAGCAAGTATCCGAAAATCAATAAAATTGAAGACTTAACTTATCCTTTTGAAACCAAAAAGGTGGATATTGGAAAAGGAATCAGCATTGCATATACCGAGCAGGGCTCAGGAAAAGAAACCCTTGTTTTTATACATGGATTGGCAAGTTATATGCCTGCATGGAAAAAGAACCTGGATGTACTTTCTCAAAAGTACCATTGTATTGCCATCGACTTACCCGGTTATGGCAAAAGCAGTAAAGGAGCTTATGAAGGCTCCATGGATTTTTTTGCTGAATCGGTACACCTGATGATGGAAAAACTGGGTATTAAAAACTATTGGCTGGTAGGACATTCCATGGGTGGACAAATCTCCATTCTAATGTCGGTGAAATACCCTAATGAAGTAAAAGGTTTGGTATTGGCAGCTCCAGCAGGATTTGAACTCTTTACCGAAGGAGAAAAAGCCTGGTTTAGAGAAGCTGTAACAGCAAAAGCAACAGCATTAACACCGGTTGAACAGATTCAAATCAATTTTGCATCCAACTTCAACAAAATGCCTGCCGATGCTGATTTTATGATAACAGACAGACTGGCCATGCGCAAGGCAAACGATTTTGATGCGTTTTGTTACATGATTCCACAAAGTGTAAGCGGAATGGTTAACCGACCCGTTTTCGACGATTTAAAACGCATTAAACAACCTGTTTTGGTAATTTATGGTAAAAACGATAACCTCATTCCAAACAGGTATTTACACGGAGGCACCACAGAAGCCATTGCCAAAGCCGGCTGCGCACAGATTCCACAATCAAAACTGGTGATGATACCCAAAGCTGGTCATTTTGTACAATGGGAAGGATTCGAAACCTTCAACAAAGAAGTAATCAACTTCATTAACTAAGTATGTTTTTTGGTTTAAGGTTTATAGATAGGTAAAAGAAAAGGCGGCTTGAGAAGGCCGCCTTTCTTGTGAAAATTCTATATAGCCACCTGCCACTGCACAACTACCATCCCTTTTCTTTCATCAACTTTCCAGATGTTTTTGTTAAAAACAGGTCGGTTTTGGTAGTTAATACTTAGTTTGGTTTTGTGTTGATGCAAGAAAACATTCAAACCTATATCAACAACATTCATACTTTGTTTTAAAGCATCGTAATTGGCATGCATCAACATGATATAAGGCATGTATCTCGTTTCTTTTTTTTCATTGGTTTGAGGAAGCAAATAGCCTCCCTGAAAGTAAAACACATTACCTGTTCCATACATCGGAAATGCTGAACCGGGTCCGCTGGCATTTGTTGAACTACTTAAAACCCCATCATAAGGATTCATGGGTCCTAAGTTTCTAATATAGTTTTTGCCAAATCCGGTATGAACCAATGCAGCATACAGACTAATTGATGCATGATTTTTTCCCAGGGGTGCATCATAATAAATATCCAATGCCAAGCATCGCAAATCCTCTTCAATTGTATCTTTCTTCAAACTGTCACTCAAATGCCACATGGCGTTTTTCTGGTATTGTGCACCTAGACCAATATTGAATACTTTTTTCTTTCCCAGATAAGTTCCTGTTGTATAAGGAGTGAGATTACTTTCTTCATCCAGAAACTGATACATCAAATAAGTACTCTGCTGCAATTGAGGGGCCTTCATCGAAAAGTCTGAGCGATAATTTAATGCTTTCACATTGCTGCTGTTTTGCACCGACATGGGGTTGGCTATCATTATTCGATAATCAAGTTTACCTAATTTTCCTTTGGCATATACACCTAATTTTCTAAGGAACTGATCACTGACATCATTGGTGTTTTGCTCGAATAAAGGTGCATCATATCCCATGATACTGATAACAGCGGGCGAACTGAATCGTGCAAATCCTCCCCAGCCACTAAGCCCAGCTCCCAAGTGGAAACTTCTTTTGTGAACATAATATTCGGCAGCTATATCATGGAAAAAAATGGGTGGTTTTCTTCCTGAATTAAAACCGAAATTATTGATACCAAACTGTGTATAAAGAAAAGTTCTTTCCTGAACCATTCCGTATGCCTGAATCCTTGTTCTTCTGATACCGATATCTAATCCATTTTTCTTTTCATATCCAAACAAAGTACTGCCGGGATTACTTTCCAGATAACGCATCCATACTTGTGAGGTTAATGCGAATTTGAAATAACGACTGCCATCTTCATTTAATGAAATAGCTAGTTCACCTGTTTTGGAGTTTTGAGAAAAGGAAGTAGTATAAATAGAAGTCAAAAGAACAAGCAAAAGCATTTGAATCACTCTAACTTGTTTCATCTTATTTTTTCTTTTTGTTTTTTCTTGATGCATGAGGATGTGCCGATAAGGGTTCATGATCATGCAAACCTACGATTTGAAAGCTACCACCTTTGCGTTCATAGTTATGTTGAATATCATGCAGGTTCTCCATGACAGTATGATCAACTAAAACAGTATTGGTAAAATCTACAACAATATGTTTGCCCTGTGGAAGATTCATCAACTGCTTTTTAAATCCGATATAATTACTGAAAACAGCACTGTGTTCAACATCTACATGGTAGTGTTCTTCATCAATGATATCAATAGTTAGGAAGGGTTTAAACAAACTTTTTATAGGAATTCCATTGTATACATGAATGATAAGTTTAATGATGATACCAGCCAGAATCCCAATCAATAAATCTGTTGCCAATGTGAAAATAATCGTTGAAACAAAAATGGCTAGTTGTTCTTTTCCGGCTTTATAGGTTTTGAAGAACTCTCTTGGTGCTGCGAGTTTATAACCCGTAACCATCAACATAGAAGCAAGTGCTGCCAATGGTATTTGATGAATGATTCCACCTAAAAACAATACAAAAATCAACAAAAACAATCCATGAAAAAAGTTTGCCCATGGTGATTTTGCACCATTGTTTAAATTGGCAGAACTTCTTACAACTTCCGCAATAATGGGTAATCCTCCTAATAAACTAGAAAGCATGTTTCCACCACCTTTTGAGTACAATTCTCTGTTGAAATTAGATGTTCTTTTTAAAGGATCTAATTTGTCAATTGCAGCTGCTGTTAAAAGCGATTCAAGACTTGCAACCAATGCATAAGTTATCATCATTTGAATACCAAATCCGGTAAACAAATAATCAAATCTTGGCATCACAATTCCATCCAGAATATTATTGGGTAATGTTACAAGAAACTTTGGGCCTAATGTGTATTCATGGTCTTGCAAAAACAAGTATTTGTGCTCATGTTCAAGATCAAAATAATGCCCTAATGGAATGGCAATTAATATCACAATTAATGGTGCAGGAAGTTTTCTGATGAAATTATTTTTGAATAAAGGAAGTCCAATGAGAATAAGTAGACTAATTCCTGAAATAATAGCAATATCCGGATTCATATTCATGAAACTATAAGGGATTGCTGCTATGATTTCTAGCATCTCTTTCCCATCAGGTTTTACGCCTAAAGCGGTGTGAATTTGTTTCGAAAATATCATGATTCCTATAGCAGCCAGCATTCCGTGTACAACAGATGATGGAAAGAAATTACTGAGCACTCCGGCTTTTACCAGTCCGAACAGAATTTGTAAAGCACCACAAGCCAATCCAACTGCAAGTGTATTTTGATAAGCAAACATTTCTATTTGTTCCGGAGTCATTCCTGCTGGCGCCATTTGCTTGAAGCCTTCCATGCTGCTTAAAACTATTACGGCTAATCCTGCAGCTGGTCCGTTAATCGTTAAATAAGAACCTCCACTGAAACTCAGAAGCAAACCACCAATAATTCCTGCAATTAATCCCGCCATCGGAGGAACTCCGCTTGCCATAGCAATTCCAAGACATAAAGGCAGTGCTATTAATGAAATGATAAATCCTGAACTGAGGTCTTCTTTCCAGTTATTTTTTAAACTATCGCTTAAGTATTTGATATTTATTTTTTGTTCAATCATTGTTTTGTTTTTTAAAATTAAGATGATCTGTAAGGCGCGTCTTCCGGAGACTTTAAGTGTGGCCCTAAAAACACACGTGCATAAATTCTGATTAATGCAATACCATCCACGATAAAACTAAAGGAAACCATAACTGCCAAGACAATCTGGTTTTCGTGGATATGACTAAAAATTAAATCTTCACCAATAAAAGTTGGTGTGATGGGAAATCCTGAAACACCCAAACAAGCGATTAACATCAACAAAGCCATTTTTGGATGTTTTAAAACATGACCATGAAAGCGATCTAAGTCAATATCGCCTTCCAGTTTTTTCATTCTTCGTAAACCAATAAATCCGAGTATTCCGGCAATGCTAATTCCACCTAAATAAAAAGCTGCTTCTGTGACTCCGAAATGCTCATTGAATAAGATTGCCAGGGCAACCCAGAAGTGATTAAAAACAACCAGAAACCAACTCAACAAGGTTTGTTTTCTTTCTGTAAATGCTTTTAAAACCATAAGTAAACCAATAAAGGCAAATAGCTCAGCCAGGTAATGGTGTATGTATTGTGGAATAGAATCCTGATATAAGGAACTCACCATGGCCAGTAAATACAAGGGCACAAATAAATAAATGGCTTTATTAAGTGTGAGAAAACCCAATCGGTTTCCGGCCCACTTAAATGGATTCCAATAATATTTATACATGATGGTATCAAGATTCCATTCCTTGAGTGAGAGTAGGTAAAACGAATATTCAATTCGTTTAGGTAGCGAATCTTCCAGCGTTTGTTTTCGGGGAACGAAATTGTAAAACTGCTCCCTGATTTTATATGTTACTACAGAAGGTGAAACCAATAACTGATAGGTTCTTAGAAAGGCATTTCCAGCAAAATGAAACAGTGCCAGGTCCTTCAATCCAAAAGAAACTTCTATAAAAATTAAACCAATTTGTGCAATTGAAGAATAGGCAATCTGTGATTTAACAGATGATTGTACCCTAGCAATAAATGTGGCAACGATTGATGTAGATAATCCTATCAAACCGAACAAAACCCTAACCGAATATTGGTGCTCCCAAAACGGAAATGTTCTAATCAAAAGGAATACTCCTATATGAACAGATAAGGAACCATAAAAGATGGCACTGCTTGGAGTTGGTCCTTCCATGGCTCTTGGTAGCCAGGATGAGAATGGTAACTGGGCTGATTTTACACATGCAGCCATCAGAATCATCATCGAGATAAAAACTCCAATAAGTGAGTGACTTTGAAAGTGTTCATGAACCATTTCATAATTATTCAGCTTGAGGAATGTAGTGTTCTCATGAAATAAATGATGACTCATCCACATAGCTAAAATCAATCCTACATCACCGATTCTATAAACTGAAAAAACTTTCACTGCATTTTTTACAGGTAGATATCGGTCGCGATAAAATGCAATCAATAAAAAAGAGGTAATGCCAAGTATTTCCCAACCTATAAATAGTGTTTCTAGATTGCCTGAAAAAACAGTCAGAACATATCCTGTATAAAACAAAAGAATGGTATTAAAGAATCGTTTGTAACCGGGTTCTCTGTGCAGGTAATCTCTACTGTAAAGGGTAACAAGAAAAGTTAGGAATGACCCTACAAACAAGTAAACAGCAGTTACTTTATCAAAATAAAAATCAATAAAAAACTCATAGGTATTTGTTTTGAATAATACGAGCTCTTTGATGTTTAATATAGGGTGTGAATGAAATAACCAGTATGCAGTGAATCCAACAATTAAAAAGAAATGACTTCCTGTAAAGGTAAAAGCAACTCTTGATAGCCATTTTTCACTTTTAGCCGGAATCAGTAAACTCAAACCAAAACCTAGTAATGGTAAGATGATAAACAATGGCAGAATAGCTATCATACAATCAACTCCTTCATCATAAATACCGGTAAATTATTGGTATTTTTTTCAAACAATTCATCTGAAACATCTTGAATGTCTACTGCAGTTTTTATTGTTTGATAGGGTAGAAATGTTCCTTTTTCAAACACAAAAAGGAAGGAACTGCTTCTTTAAGTATCTCTGCTTGTCCTTTATTTTTTGTCAACTCTGATGTGTCATTATCTACATACAAAAAACTGTGCTATGGCACTTCATTTTTGCATCCAATAT
>JBMLOK010000059.1:16454-19538 GCA_049243005.1 Bacteroidia bacterium
TGAACTGCAACTAATTTTATCCAGTCGTTTTTGAACCACTCATAGGTTTCAGGTGATTGTTGAAGGCAGTTAAAAATGACATCAGGATAATGTTCCACAATCATTAACAAGCGAAGTGGGTCATGAACCTCAATCATCTGAACAGGCAATCCCGGCCTTAAATCACCATCTGCACCATTTGCAAGTCCAAATAAACCCATAACATTATGAGGCAGTTTGGTTCCAGCTCCCAATTTTTGGTTATCTACTCTTGAGAAATAATATTCAAGGTTGATACCACCACAAACAGGTGCTGCAGGTTTAAGAATATTCAACAGGTATTTTCCATCAGGGTCTGTTTTATAATCATATGAATTCATAAATGCCCTTCTGTCTAAAAACAAACCCTTAGTCAAATTTCTTCCACCAATAATACAAAGTGCATTAGTAGCATGGTTTAATTCGGGTCTTGGTTCGAACAAAGAAACCACCCGTTTTTTAATTCTATCATGAACCAATTCGGCACTTCCAGTAGAATTTGTTGTTAACAATCTTCTCGATCTTTCTTTGGCATTTTGGTCCAATGCTTTTTCAAAGTTTTTTTTGTTTTGCTGATGAAGTTGAAGATAATTTTCGCCAAGTTTATCTTCATCATAAAATGCAATTTCATCGCTTGCAGTATCTTGTAAAGCCCCAACAAATATGGTTTCATCAGGAATATGAATTCCTTTTTCAGACAAACGTTTTCTAACTTCCTTATGGTTGGCCATAAAAGAAAATACCCTGGCATTTACACCACCTGGTCGGCCTGAACAAGCACCGCAATCGTAAGCAGAATAGTAGGGATTGTTGACGCTGCTCGAACCATGTCCAACTACATAAACCAAATTCGCAAAATTGTCGAGAAGTCCGATGCTTCTAAGTAAACCTTCCACCCTTTGAACCATATCATCAATGCCAAAACCAATCTGCATTCCATGTTCAAATTGTGGTGGATTAGAACTCTCAATGCTTAATTCTGATTTATGATGCATGTGTTTGAATGAAGAGGCTGTTGCTGGACTCATTCTTGGCATGAAAATGTTCAGGAATAATTTAAATGCAGACCAAGGTCCCAATGTTTGTGAAATCAACCAGCCAAAAAACAAAGAATTGGTTTGTTTATGAAAGTTTGCATCAGTTTCACCCTGACCTTTTCCGCCTATTTCTTTCACTAAAAACTTAGGTGTCATAGGTGCAGGACAAACCTTATCATAGAATTTACCATGCTCTGGTTTGAAGTAGAATTCAACATTAAAGAAACCGGGAGTGCCAAAGGTTTCGCAGTTTGTATCTTCTGCTTCAAGATGTCTCCTGATAGAACATTCTCTATCATCGATGCAGAATAATCCTTGAAAGCTTTTTTGTTTTGGTGTATGATAATGAATGGGATTTCCTTGTATTCCACATAACACTTCATCATAAAATGTCCATTCATATGATTCCTGCCAAAGCCTGAGTACTTTGTGAATTTCTGATTCCTGAATAGGTAACATTAAAGGTTCATGAGGCTCATTCAATCTTGAACCAAGTGGGGCCCAGATATCTCCAAAATGTTCATCCAATGCATCAATTTCCAATAACAATTCAAATACAATGAAATCGTGCAGGCTGATATTTTTATGGTCTAATAATCCGCTTGGATTGTCTTCAATAGATGATACCATTCCCGACCAACCTTGATGTGCAAATTGTTGGTCGTATAAATAATCTTCATAAAGCTCCTCTTTTCCAACAAGTAATTCGAGTAATGAATGAATTGAACACTGTGAGGAAAGCAATAAGTGTTTTGCTCGTTCAGTTTTAAATAAACTTACGAATGAGTTTTTTTCCAATTCTCTAAGTGAGGATAAAAAACCTTTGTGATGAACAGGGAAATTCCAGATTGAAATTCCTTGATCCAGATAGCTGCAAAGAGTTCTGAAAAGGATTGGAAATACCAATGAATCAAGGTCGATTCTATAAAACTTCTTCCAGTTTTTACGAACTGAACCAATTTTAGGTAAAGTAAGAGAATGGTATTCTTTCTCAATCATTTTATTGAGCCATACCGAGAGATTTTCTTCGCCTTTTCGTCTGTTGATGCAAGCTTTTATAATTTCAGGATTGATTTTTCCTTCGGAATAAAGCTGACGGTATTCCTTCAGACTTAAAGATGTTTTATAGCCAAATGATGAATTGGCTAAACGGCATGCCTCAAAGAAATTGAGATACTGAAAGGCATGCAATGTATTATGGTGAATAAAGTCTTTTAAAGGAGCCTGGGCCGGCAGATAATGTTTAATCTGATGCAGCACATCAAACTCATTAAAAGAACCATGTTCTTTTTTCATGAGAATTAATAATAAATGAAATTGAAAATTGGCGAGTGCCTAAATGCTGAAAAATTCAGCCGAATAAAAGTAGAAAAGGGATTCTAAATCAGTAAACACCTGATTTGAATGAATAACTTACTTTCAGCGCTAGTTTGATGTTCATTATCAAAGAATGAACTACAGTAAGTTTTGTTTAAAAGAAGAGCTGTGTAATGACTAATGAAGTTGTAAGCAGCATGAAAAGTGAAATTGTCTTCTTCTGAAAATTCTTCTTCCTCTTCAATTTCTTCAAACGCATAAGAGCTAATAAATCCTGAAAGCTCAGTCTTCTTTTGTTTGTGAAATTCAGCCGTTTTTAGTGTGTGAGATTGAGAGCTCTGACTTAATGGCGCCCACACCAATGCCAAAAACATCATGAGCATCATGATAGTCTGGCTTATTGTCGAAAATATGTGAGTGAGCTTTTTCACGGTTTCAAAAGTAGAGCAAATTCAATAAGAATAAATTAAATTTTTATAAGCAAATTGACAAACGGCAGATTTTTGATTTTGTTATTTAAATACTTTGATAGTAGGATTTCTCATTTATCTGCTTGGGTTTTAATTAAAAAGTAATATATTTCTTTAAAATTTATACCAAGTGGAACTCATTCAAAAACCCATCCCTCGTTTTAAAAACGAACCTATTCTTGTATTGATCCTCGGATTCATCACCTGTGGATTGTACTTAATTTACTGGAACATTAAATCGG
>JBMLOK010000060.1:0-1417 GCA_049243005.1 Bacteroidia bacterium
AAATGTGTGCTGTTAAAAAAGTGGAGTTCATGTCCATTAAGTCGACAATCTTCCATAGCAAACAAATTTATTTCATTATCTGATTTTAACTCCACCGCCCAAACCACATGGTCGTTCGAATCGAGTTTAAAAAGAATAGGAGCAAGGCTATCCAATTCTAAATCCTCGGCAGGAGTATTACAAATAAATAAATTTCCTCCGGGTATTTTAAACGATTCATCAACTATAACAGTTCCAATATTTACAAAAGTTTTTCTTCCTAATAGTGGACCATTTTCCATGCCACAATCTGCTTCCATTGAGAATTTTTTATTGTCATGATAGAAATAAATAGCAACAGCAGTAATCAGACCTGTTATCAAAACCAAAAGAGTTGAAATTTTTATATAAGCAGGTTTCATTTATTTTTTCTTTTGATAACAAACACAAATATAATCAGCACAACAATAAACAATAGTCCAGTTTTTACCCTCGATATTTTAGTTTCAACTGATATTCTTGAAGCATCCTCAACCCAGCCTTCCATAACAGAGCGGTCTGTTATATCAGCAGGTATTCCCCAAAAGAAATCACCAATCAATATTAACATGAAAAGAATAAGAATCAGGGTTATGAATATTCTTAAAACCTTGTAGATTTTGTTCATTGTGTTTGATATTGGTAATTTTCTTAAACCAATAACTTCCTTATTTCATCAGGCACTTCAACCGATTTTTCTAAAGCATAATTCACCCAAACCAGTTTTGAACTTCCACTGGTATATAAGTTGTTTTCATCTTTGATTTCGTAATAAGTCATGAAGCTACTTCTGCCTAATTCACCACCAAAGAGTGTAACAGTTAAATCACAAGGATAAATCACTGCCTTATGAAAAGTACAAAATGCATTGATAATTACTAGTCCTGTTTCTGATTTTCCATTGAAACTTTGTCCGAAGCCAATCTGCTCTAACCAAGCTATTCTTGCTTGCTCACAATAAGTAAAATAAACAGAGTTATTGATATGACCCAAAACATCCATTTGCGACCAAAAAGGTTTGATAGAAATTTGAATCAGTTCTTTAGCGTTTTCAGGTTTCATGATAACAATTAATTTTCAAATGTAAGCTCGCATAAATTTAAATGCATATCAATAAAATAACAAAAAAATCCCGCCTAATTTCTTAAGCGGGATTTGATTTAGATATTGAGTTTAAATTAAGCCAATTTAGCTTTTAAACCTGCATCAATGGCGTCTAAGAATTCTTCAGTGTATAAATAATGTTCGCCATGGTTTACTTTGTTACCATGGATACATACTGCTAAGTCTTTGGTCATTCTTCCGCTTTCTACTACCTCAACACATACTTCTTCTAAAGCTTTACAGAAACGAACCAATTCAGCATTGCCATCTAATTTACCTCTGAATTCTAATCCTC
>JBMLOK010000061.1:0-2373 GCA_049243005.1 Bacteroidia bacterium
GATTTTACTTCTCCATTTTCAATTTTAACCGGAAAAACCTGCACGCCACAGGTCAAATCGCTGTAATTACACAAAAACTGATTGTTTCCTAAATAACGCAATGTGCCAATATTGTTGGGGTGATTACTCATGTACATTTTTAATCCGGCCTTAGTATTCTTGATTTCAACTGTGCCATAAAAATCGTTTTTGTAAACCCCGCAATATGCAGTAATCGGCAATTCAGTTTTATTCTTTTTTGATGCTTGTAATTCAAGGCTATCAATTAACTTTTGCTCTTCAATTCTACCGGCTTTCGAACCATTGAAATAGATTTCAGAAATGTTTCTGTAAGGAACTCCTAAATATGCTTCAATTATTTGTTTTGCCAATGCTTCATACAATGAATTGGCATCGGTATTGGTATACACCAAAACACCCATATTTTCTTCAGGAATAAATTCTGTTTTAGTTACAAATCCGTTAGCACCGCCGCTGTGTTCCCAGATTCTTCTTCCTTCGTAATCATAAGAGCTCCAACCCAAACCATAGGTAGAAAAATGTTTGCTCTTGTACAAACGCGATGAAGGATCACCAACAACCATATTCGACCTTCTAGTTTCAGCCAATACCTTAAAAGGAACAACACGTTTGCCATTGAAACGACCACTATCTAGTTGCATCAACAACCAATTCGACATATCCCTCACATTTGAGTTAATTGATGCCGAAGCACCCATATTGTCGATATTGGTTAAATTCATGCTAACCAATTTGCCATTCCAAAGTGTATGTGGTTTGCAAGCATTTGCATCATTTACCATTCCTGAATAAAACGAATTGGTATGTTTCATGTCAAGTGGTTTGAAAAAACGAGCTGCGATAAAATCGTCCCAGGTAGTATCTGTTACTGCTAAAATCACTTCTCCCGCTGTAATAAAACCAGCATTGCAATAACCATATTTGTATCTGAAAGGATGAACCGGTTTGGTTAATGCCAAATGTTCAACAATTTGTTTACGAGTTAAAGTACTTCCCCAATTTAAAAAATCACCCTGAAATGTTTGTAGGCCCAAGCGATGTGTAAGTACATCACGAACAGTTACTAATTCGCTCGAATTTTTATCGTACATTTTAAAATAAGGCAGGTACTTGGTTACTTTTTCATCTAAAGACAGTCGTTTTTCATCATTCAACAATGCAATGGCAGTTCCTGTAAAAGCCTTGCTGTTTGATGCAATCTGGAACAAAGTATATTCATCAACTTGTTCCGGTTTTCCGAATTCCTTTACACCATATCCTTTTGAAACCACAATTTTTCCATCTTTAACAATCGCGATTGCCAAACCCGGCACTTGCCAGCGTTCCATTTCTCTTTTGATAAAATTATCTAAAGAATCTTTAACAAAAGTCGGTTGCGACTTTACTATCAAACCAAAAAATAAAAATGAGGCTAATAGTAGCAGTTTGTTTGTTTTCATAAATTAAATTGGGGTATTGGTAACACGTAATTGCGCACCAAATTGATAAACATAATATTGTTTTAAACCTCTTGTTGCTGCACCTGAAACTACTCCACCGTTTTGTGCAGCGAATTTTGAACCGCAACAAGGAACAAATTTGGAATTAACCGTTTTGCCACAAACATAAAAAAGGTTGTTTGTTTCAACTGTCACAATAGAACAAGCACTATCTGTTTTATACGGACAAGCTCTATCGAAAGCCACATATTGATCGGCACCCGGAAAACCTGTATTGTAAATAATGATTCCTTTGTAACCATTGGTGCTATACATGTAACCGTTGGGAAATTTGAGTTCAGCAGCATCGGGTAGGTCCATATTCACAGTAAAATCAACAAAAACAGGATCAAAGAAATCGAGATTTTGTTGGTTGGTTTTATCCTTTTTACATGAAAAGGAAATGAAAATCAACAAGGAAAAAATGATGTATTTATTCATACGAGTAAAAGCCCTTTCCAGATTTTTTGCCATGTAAACCTGCATCTACTTTTTGTTGTTGAATGCGGTTCGGACGGAATTTTCCATCATAATGAAAAAGCTGATACATGCTGCTGGTAACTGAGAAATTAGTATCAACTCCAATTAAATCCATTAAACGAAAAGGACCCATTTTAAAACCTGAACTTTCGAGCAAAGCATCAATATCTTCAAAAGGAGCCACCTGTTCTTCTAAGGTTTTTAAACCTTCTACATAAAAATGGCGGGCCACTCTGTTAACAATAAAACCAGGAGCATCTTTAGCCATCACACAAGTTTTTCCCATGGAAGAAATGAGTTCCTTACAATCTTCTGCAATTTGTGGGTTTGTTTGAACGCCTGATATGATTTCAACCAATTTCATAATTGGAGCCGGATTAAAGAAATGAATTCC
>JBMLOK010000062.1:0-11190 GCA_049243005.1 Bacteroidia bacterium
TTATTTATTGAACAACCATTCGCATCCAACACAGTTAAAGTATAAGCTCCATCATGTGCATTTACAACTGAATTAATTGTAGCATCTTCAGTAGAAGCGGCAAATCCATTAGAACCAGCCCAAGTATAAGTTGTGATTGCTCCGTCTCCATCACTAGTTGATGCACTTAAATCAATATTTAATCCTTCACATTTAGGTCCGTTATTAGAAATAGCAGAAATTGAAGGTTTTTGATAAACTGTTACAGATGTGCTTGACGATGCAGAACAATTATTGTCATCAGTAATAGTTAATGTGTAAGAACCATCATTTGCATTAACCGGATTGCTTATATTAGCGTCTTCGGTATTTGCACTGAACCCGTTTGAACCTGACCAAACAAAATCCAATGTTGTTCCATCTCCATTAGCAGTTGTTGCTGATAATGCAATTGTAACTCCTTCGCACTTTGGACCATTATTGGAAATGGCTGAGATAGTTGGCGCATTGTTAATGTTGACAGAGAAACCAGTAGCGTTGTGAATATCGCCATTGTCATCAACTTGAACTGATAAAGCAAATACTTTAGTGCTTAGATCGTTTGCTCCCGGAGTGTAAGTTGTTGATTGTGCAGAACTATTTGAAAAAGTTCCGTCACCAGTTGTACTCCAAAGAAAAGTTGTTGGTCCAACAGGTGTTCCTGTAATATTGACAGAAATACTTGCCCCGGGACCATTGTTACAAATACTTGTCGGAGACGAAATTGACACTCCGGTGATTTGTGAAAATGAATCCGAAACAAATCCTAATATGGCCATAAAAACCAGTAAAAGAATTTTGTTGTTGAGTATAGATTTTTTCATATGCAAAAGTTGTATAATTCTGTAGACTAAGCGGTTTGCGCTCAATCAATATCAATCAAGATATTTTTAATTGATATAAAGTGTCGGAATAATTATACGAATGGGGTAAAAATTTCGACTTTTTGACTAATTATCTATTTAAGCAGCAATTTTTAATGTCGCATTGCTTGTTTTTTTTTGGGATTTTTTGTTTGTTTTTCCCAATTACGGAATCAATTCGTAGTTTTAACTAACGTAACATTGATTTAATTGGCGGCTATTAAATTTGTGTAGCAGTTTTGGAGTTTTAAATATTCCGTCTCCCAATTTGTAATTTTTTCTGCAAGTTCGATGCAGTTATCACTCAGTTTTTGATGAAAATTTTTATCCTCAATTAATAATTCAATTGCGTTCGAAATTTCAATTTCTGATTTTAAGTTAACAGAAATTCCAATTTCGCTTTTATTATTTAATTCTGAATAGATTTTTTGATTACAAAAAATTGATGGTAAGCCTAATCCAATATATTCAAACAGTTTTCTTTCGTGAGAAAAAACGAGTTCGTCGGGTTGATTTTTCAAGCAAATTCCAACTAAACACTTTTTGCTTATTTCATAAACTTCTTCAGGTTTAAGTTTTCCATGAAATTCAATTAATCCCTTGTTTAGATTGGGATGTTTAAGCATAATTTCCTCAAAGTTTCCCCATCCAAAAACGCCTATTAAATGAAACTTAAATGAATATCCCTTATTAGAAAGATTTTCTAACGCATCCAAAATTGGGTGGATATTATAATAGTGGTCTTGAATTAATCCTGCATATAAAATATTAATCTCAGAAAACTGATTTCGATTTTTAACTCTATAAGGTTTTAGTTGTTGAATCGAAGCATAGTTCTGAATGATTGTATAATTTCCTTCTTTTAAAAATAATCTATCTTTAAAACTATCATTTGCTATCACCGGAATTAAATGCAAATAATTACTGGCCGCTTTTAACAACAATTGATAAATATTTACGAATAATTTTCTTAAATATTGAGGTATCCACTCTCTAAATAAAATATCGCCCGCAGTATTTTCATGAATATCATAAATTACTTTCTTCCCCGAAAAGCTTAACAATATCCCAAATGGTATCATTTCAGGATCATGAATATGGTATAAAACAGCTTCAGTTTTAATTGCTTCAGAAAAGGCTTTGTATCCCGAAGTGAAAAGTCTGAATATTCTATTACTTGATGGTTTAATGCCAATTACTTTAACTCCTTCAATGGTCCCGGTAAAATCCCCGATTCCTATAAAGGTAACATCAAAATCTTGGGCAAGACTTACACATTCACGATAAAATACACGTGTATCATCGATTTTATGAACAGAAGAAAAATGGCAAACCTTAACTTTTTTCAAACCTGACTTTTAAGAATTGCAAGATTAACCATTTTGAAAATGTATCCTATTTTTTCTAAATTTTAATGATTTTATAAATTAACGCTGTATCAATAATATCTTGGTTTGGGTACTCGATTTTGTTCTTAACTGATAGTAATAATTTCCTTCAGTAAGTCCTGTTGTATCAAGCCTAAATTCATAAACACCTTCTGTTTTAAATTCATCAACCAGAATTCCAATTTCTTTTCCTGAATGATCAAATAAGTAAATGCTTATTTCCCCTGTATTAATTTCATATCGAATTACTGTATAATCATTTGCCGGATTAGGATAATTGTCTAAACCTAAAATGTCTTTTTTGAAATCATTTATTCCTGTTGCAGTATTGTCAATTACCGGAATAGAATTGAAACTTTTCATTAAAATGCTATTCATTTCATTTTCTGAAACTTCAAACCAATCTTTTAAAATACTGGCATAAACTTGTCTGAAATCAAATTGCATTGGTAAATTATCTCCCGTTCCAACATTTGCAGGAATATTTGGATTGGTACCATACAATCCGCCTTTTACTTTATTGCCAAACATAAACAATGGAGCTGCTGCACCATGGTCTGTTCCCAAACTGGCATTCGATTTAATTCTTCTTCCAAATTCAGAGAATGTCATTCCCAATACTTTATCAGCAATGTTTAGTTTCTGAATATCATCTTGAAATGCATTGATTGCTTGTGATACTTTTTGTAGCAAAACAGCATGTGTACCTGTATCTGATGCACCATTTACTGATTGAGCAGAATGGGTATCAAATCCACCTAAACTAACCATATATACACGTGTTTTCAATCCACCTGCAATTAATTGTGCTACAATTTTCAACTGATCAGCCAATGAGTTTTGTCCAGCAGTAGGATAAAGAGTTGATAGATTTTTAGCCTTTTCTGCTGCTGATTTTATTGAACCAGAATATTGCTGAGTTTGCTGTGCAACCAATCTTACAAAAGTTAGTTCATGGCCTGCCGGTGTATTTGGCGCCGGATCAACTGTTCCACTAACAAATTGATAAAAACTTGTTGGGTCAGTTATACTCATTCCTAAACTTGCATTTAATCCTTGTAATGCTGGTGAAACCATGGGTCCAATTTGAATGGATGGTGGATCAGGAAATTCTGTATTTGGATAATTTGTAGGAAAGTTTGGATATTTTGTATCCAAATATCTTCCCATCCAACCTGTTTCAATATTTTGGTTGCTATCGCTTGCTGTTAACCAAATATCAGTAGCCCTGAAATGTGAAAAATCAGGATTTGGATAACCAACAGATTGAATAATTCCTATTTTACCATCATCATACAAATTCCTTAATTCACTCATCATAGGGTGCAATCCTGTTTGAGTGCTCCCATTTAATTTTAAGACTTTGTTTTCCTGAATCAGAATATTACTTCTTGCTGTACTTAAATTCGAATATTGATCTAAAGGAATCACCGTATTTAAACCATCATTTCCTCCATTTAATTGAATTAAAACCAGTACCCTGTCAGAATTTCCGGCTTTACCTAAAAATTGCACCAATGGGTTTTCAGCAAATGCATTTAAACTAAATCCATTCATTACAACAGGTAAAATACCTGCACCAACTCCCTTTTTTAAAAACTTTCTTCTGTCCATTTTTCTAAAGTTTATTAACTCAACTGAAATTCAGGTAATCCCAATAAATATTTAAACATGCCTTGTAGTCGGCTTTCTACCGCCGTTTTATTACTTGCAGTAGGATTCGTTTTATAAGCTAACCAAGCATCCGTCCAATAATGATCTGAACTTTGTCCGCTCAATAGAAAACTCGTTTTAATTAAGTTTATATGTGAAGCACTTATATCAATTGCGTACAATAACTTTAATGAAGAACTAATAAGTAAATTAGGATCTTCTGGATTGCTAAATTGTTCAATAAAAGCAATACAGTTAATTTTTAATTGGAAACTAAATCGATTATATCCAACATATAATAAGCTATCACAAACAGAATTTCTTTTGGGTAAAGAATCTGAATTAATCCATAGTTCATAAAATTGCGGGTCTTCATAATACGCCGGCCAACCAGCAACATTCGGAGCATCTCCTATATTCATCCCAATTACGGCTAAAACTTGTTGAGCATATAACCAATGCCCATATGATTGCTGAACATTACTTGGGTCAGGAAAGCTTAAATTAAAATTTCTGGCTAATCCCAATAAATGATCTGCCGGCGATTTAATCATACATGCTCGGTTCAACTCATCATAAAAATGCTCACTCTTTAATAATGTTTCAATTACTGGTTTGATTTGAAAATTATTGTTTCTTAACAAAGCAGCTAAAGGTATTATTACATTTTGCTCAACACTACTATCAATCAAATAATAAACAAAAAATCGATACAATTTTCGGCAAATATATTTCGATACTTCTTCCTGATTAAAAATCATATTTATCAGGTCATTTAATTCATCATTTCCTGCATTTGATCCGCTTCTTCCTGTAATGACAGTGTTGTTATAAAATGATGAAAATTGTTTGTTAGTAGTATCATGTCTGTTCGAATCAAAATAAGAACTGATTCCTAATCTATTATTCCTCCAACCTGTTAATACTCTTGCTGCTGCTTTTACATCTTCTTCGGTATAATGAATTGGTAAATCTTTTCCAACGGTAAATAACTCCTGCAATTCTCTGCCATAGTTTTCATCGGGTGCTGTTTTAGTATTGTCCTCTCCATTTAAATACACCAGCATTGCAGGATCAATTGTAACTTGTTTTACCAGTTCTTTGAAATTCCCTAAACAATTGGCTCTTAATAATGCATGATGTTTGTATAAATACCGTGAATCTTGAATTACTGCTGATTCAGTAGCGAAATGATTGTGCCAAAACAAAGTCATTTTTTCTCTAATGTTTCTTTGTGGATTAACCATCTGACTAAACCACCAGGCTTTGAATGAGGCTATTCTTAATCCTTCAAGATTTGGATTTACTGCAGCATTTACCCATGTTGATCCTGCAGGAACTTCAGCATCTGGAAAATTTGTATTGTAACTATAATTATTTAAGGGTGGAGGAGGAGGGGAGTTTGGTATTAACAACAAACTATCTACTACTTCATTTAATGTTTTATTCTTGAAAAAGTTGATATCAGATTGACTTACTCCAAATAAGGTTCTTCTGAGTAAATGAATTAATTGACTTTCTCCAAATACTCCGGTATAAGCTCCAATTCCTGTGCTTGTTTTTCTTAGTCCTTCGGGTAATTTTTTATTTGATGGATCAACATATTCAAACTTTTTTTCCTGGTTGTTTATTCCTAAAAGTTCATCAGCCGATTCTTTCAAAAAATTTCTTCTGTCAATCTTTTCCATAAATTGAATTTATAATTGGATGTTATTTTTTTGAAATAGTTTAATCAGCATAAAAATAAAATTATCTTTCTGATTTACAAGAAAATACTTTTTCATTTTTTGTTGAATTTTTATATGATTCAGATTCTTTGGTTTCATTAAAAATCTCAACTTCTTATTAATTCAGACCAATTACTTTAATTTGCGCTATGCAGAAAATTCTAAATTATATCAACGGAAATTTAATTGAACCTCAAAAAGGGGAATTCATGGATAATATCAATCCTGCTACGGGTAAAGTTTATAGTTTGTGTCCCGATAGCACTTCCGAAGATGTTGAATTGGCAATTCAGGCTGCTAAAGCTGCATTCCCTTCCTGGAGCGCAAAATCAGCTAACGATAGAAGTGAAATTCTTCTTAGATTGGCTAATTTAATCGAAAAAAATAACGACAAATTAGCCGAGGCTGAAAGTATAGATCAGGGTAAGCCTTTTTGGTTAGCACAAAAGGGAGAAATTCCTCGTGCAAAAGCCAATATTCATTTTTTTGCAACTGCAATAGAACACTTTGCTTCAGAAGCTCATCCAATGGGTGATCATGCAATCAATTATACTTTAAAAACACCATTAGGTGTGGTTTCTTGCATTAGTCCGTGGAATTTGCCTTTGTATCTATTCACTTGGAAAATCGCACCTGCTTTAGCAGCAGGTAATTGTGTGGTTGCAAAACCTTCAGAGATTACTCCTATGACGGCTTTTCTTTTTTCAGAACTTTGTATAGAAGCGGGATTGCCTGCAGGTGTTTTAAATATCGTTCATGGTTTAGGTCCTAAAGTTGGTCCAACCATGACAACTCACCCTGATATCAAAGCAGTTTCTTTTACAGGTGGTACTAAAACCGGTGCTGAAATTGCTCGAAATGCAGCTCCATTGTTTAAAAAACTTTCACTTGAATTGGGGGGTAAAAATCCTAATATCATTTTTGCTGATTGTGATTTTAAAAAGGCTGTTGCAGAAAGTGTTAGGTCTAGTTTTACAAACCAGGGTGAAATTTGTTTATGCGGTTCCCGTATTTTTATTGAAAGAGGAATTTATGAGGCTTTCAAAAATGAATTTATTAATCAAACTAAATTACTAAAAGTGGGTAATCCTTTAGCTCCAGATACCAAGGTTGGAGCTATTGCTTCTAAGGTGCATTTCGAAAAAGTTTTGTCTTATATCAATCTTGCAAAAGAAGAAGGTGGAACAATCCTTAGTGGCGGAAATTCTGTAAATGTTGGTGGTGAATTTAGTGAAGGATATTTTATTGAACCTACAGTAATAGAAGGACTTTCTTTTGATTGCAGAACCAATCAGGAAGAAATTTTTGGTCCTGTTGTTACACTTACTCCTTTCGATTCTGAAGAAGAAGTTTTAATGATGGCTAACTCAACCGAATATGGTTTGGCTGCAACTATCTGGACAGAAAATCTAACCAAAGCTCATCGTGTTGCGGCACAAATTAAAAGCGGCATTGTTTGGATTAACTGTTGGTTATTAAGAGATTTAAGAACTCCTTTTGGTGGCGTTAAACAAAGTGGTGTTGGTAGAGAAGGTGGTTGGGAAGCATTAAGGTTTTTTACAGAACAAAAAAATGTTTGTATTAAACTTTAAGGTTTGATTTTGATAGAAGTAAATGAGAAATTTTTTGATAGTTTTTATATCAAATGAATAAGTCTGAGGCTATTCCATCTGCAAAAAATCTACCTTCTTTACTTAATATGTATTGATTCTCTAGCTTAATAATTTTCCCGCTGTTTACCCATTTGTTAATGTTTTTTTCAAAGGCTGATATTATATCGCTTGAAAACAACTTTTCCATTCTTTTCATCTCAATTCCTTCTCGGGTTCTTAATGAAGTCATGATATACTCATTGAATTTATTTTCAAGACTTAATGTTTCAATTTCTTCAGGTATAATTCCTTGTTCAATTGATTTGAAATACTGTTGATTATTCGAAATATTCCAATATCGATTTTCACCATTAAAACTATGTGCACCCGGTCCTAAACCATGGTAAATTTCCCCAGACCAATAACTTTTATTGTGTTTTGATTCCATGCCAATTTTTGAAAAATTTGATATTTCATATTGATGAATTCCATGTTTTTCTAAGTAATCAATCATGATTAAAAATTGCTCTGAAGCCAACTCTTCATCCGGAATCTGAATTTTCTGTGTTTTAATTAAATGTGCTAATGCAGTTTTTTCTTCTACAGTTAAACAATAGCTCGATATATGAGGAATATTTAGTGATACAGCCCTCTCTAAATTTTCAATCCAATTTGTATTATTTAGGCCGGGTATTCCATAAATTAAATCAATACTGATATTCGAAAAACCTGCTTCCTGTGCTAATTGAATGCTATTAAAAGCTTCAATTCCACCATGAGCTCTGTTCATTAGTTTTAAATCAGATTCCCTAAAACTTTGAGTACCTATACTTAATCTGTTAACACCATTTTCAAGCCAAAAATCTAATTTTTCTTTTGTTATATCATCAGGATTTACTTCAATTGTAAATTCAATTAATTGTGATAAATCAACTGAATTATTGAGCTTATTTATAACTTCCTTAAATTCAATTTTCGATAAAATACTTGGGGTTCCTCCGCCAAAATACAAAGTAGATATCGGCGAACTATTTAGTTTTTTTTTCTTTAGTTCTATTTCCTTTACAAGTGATTGTACAAACTCATTTGTATATTGCAAACTAGTACTAAAATGAAAATTACAATAAAAGCAGGCTTGTTTGCAAAAAGGAATATGAATGTAAATACCTGCCATAATTATTTTTTACAGCAAATCTATTAACAAATCTTGACTAGGATTCATCTTTTTGTTTTTGCAGTTTTAATATTGTTCATTTTGGATAAACTTAATGGGCAGGTTCTTTGGGTCAATCAATTTGATAACAACTCTGTTTTTAATGGAAATTATAAAATTAAGATTGATTCTTTTACTTCATTAGAAAGTGAAAGAGCCAAAGTTTTTAGCGATTTACAATCGAACTCATTTTTATTTCCTCAGGTAGAAAAAGAATATTATTCGTTGAATAAAGATACCTTATTTACCTATTGGAAATTAGGAACTGGCTATAAGAAAATTAAAGTTTCAAGCGGCAATTTACCGGAGAAAATATATTCTGAATTAAACGAATTACATAAAGATATTACCTTTTCAGATTCGAAATTATCACAACTAAGAAATAAAATTCTTGAATTATCTTTAAATATTGGATATCCATTTTCAGTTGTTTTTTTTGATAGTGTTTTAGTTGATTCATCGAATATTCATGTTTCAGTAAATCTTCAAACTGGACCATTATTTTATTTTGATTCACTTGATTTTGCAGGCACTTCCGAGCTGAAATTAAAGTATTTACGAAGTTTCTGTAATATCAAGCCTGGTGCATTATACAATGAATCAATACTGAAAGATATAAATACTACTTTAACAGAATTACCTTATATTAAAATTACCAGACCTGTTGGGATTTATTTCTATGGAAATAAGGCCAAACCTTATGTTTATATTGATAAAAAGAAAGCTGGAAATTTTGATGGAATTATAGGATTTGCTCCCAATAGTAGTCTCAATAATAAGCTGGTTATTACAGGAGATATCAACCTGAAATTGCAAAATATCTTAGGTTCCGGAAAAGCTTTGGAAATTGGCTTTAGAAGTTTTTTGAATAATTCACAAGACCTCCGAATTGTGTTTAACTGGCCTTATTTTTTAAATACAAGATTTGGTTTGGATTATGATTTTAGACTCTTAAAATTCGATTCATTATACCTTGATTTATCCAATGAAATTGCTTTACAATACAGAGGAAATGGTAAGAGTATTTTTAAGTTGATTTATAATTTTCAAAATATTTCATTGATTTCTGTTGATACAAATTCAATCCTTTTGTCAAAACAATTACCGCTTTTTCACGACCTTAGATCAGATTTATTCGGATTTAGCATTAGACGTAATTCTTTAAATAATTTTTTTAATCCATCAAAAGGTTCAAAAGTAGAAGTTGAGTTTTTAGCAGGTACACGTAAAATTATTAGAAACTCAATTATCAATGATTTGAGGTTTTCAACTCCTGATTTAATTGAATATAATCCTTACGATTCATTGAAATTGCAGTCTGTGCAACTTAAATTGAAGTATAATTTTTCTAAAAGTATCGCCCTTTATAAACAGATTGTTCTTCAAATTTCTTCACTTGGAGGACATATTTACAATGAAAAATTGTTCCAAAATGAACTTTTTCGCATTGGTGGATTAAAAACTTTAAAAGGTTTTGATGAACAAAGTATTTTCGCAGAAACTTTCTTGATTGGAAATTTAGATTTGAAATATATGATAGCTGAAAATTCTTCATTTTTGGTTTTCTATAATAGTGCTTTTGTGAAAAACTCTTTAGCCACAACTTTTCAAAACGATTTCCCTAAAGGTTTTGGTGCTGGAATGAATATTGAATCTAAAGCAGGTGTTTTTTCTTTGTATTATGCAGTGGGTTCTCAGAAAAATAATCCAATTTTGTTCAATTCAGCAAGAATTCATTTTGGATTTGTAAATTATTTTTAATGATAAAAAGATTATTTTTTTTAGTGATTTTGGGATTAAGTTTAGGGTATTTATACGCTTTACCTAAGGATTCTCTTGTTGCTAAAATCAATCCAATTGATTCTTTAAACAGTACTTCAACTAGTCAAATCAAATTTACCAGATCCGATTTTACTTTATTAGATTCTTTAAGAAAGGATTCAATATTAAGAAGTATTGCTTTTCCATATGAAAATTTACAAAGTGCAGAAGGACTTGATGAAATTAAATTTGAGAGTAGAACTTTACCCGGTGTAAAAGAAATTGAATTCAGAAAAAAACGGGATGAAAACTGGAAATTTTGGATTCTTATGGCAATTATCTTTTTTGTAGCTTCTGTTCGATTAATGAACTTAAAACGATTTGATGAAATTATATCATCAGCCTTTGAAATGAGTTTTGATTTAAAAGTATGGAAAGATAAAAGTCCCAATTACCTCTTAACTTCATTGGCAATATTTTTAGGATTTATAGCTTCTGGAGCACTTTTTTCAGTTACCTATGCCGAAAGAAAAAGTTTAATTGAAGTAAATTCGGATATTTCATTGTTTTGGACAGTTTCTTTGGGGATGATAATTGTATACCTAGCCAAAATTATTTTGAATCTTTTTATCGGATTTATTTTCAAAACACAGCAACTTTCACAATTATTTCTGTTCAACGCCATCTCAATTAGCAATTTAGTAGGTCTTTTTTTAATAGTTTTAAATTTACTTTATATCTATGTTCCTGACACTTTAATTGTCAGATTTATAGGTGCTTGTGCGATAATTATTATCCTTGTAGGATTCATTTTCAGAATGGTTAAAAATTTATTAATGGGCGTCAACGTTAGTAAATATCCAACCATATATCTTTTTACTTATCTTTGCGCCTTCGAAATATTACCCTGGTGTGTCGTATTTAAACTATATTTAAATACTTGGTTCAATTGAAAAACGCGAAAATAAAAAGTAT
>JBMLOK010000063.1:0-8819 GCA_049243005.1 Bacteroidia bacterium
CTGCCAGCGGTGACCAAATACTTATGTTTAGAGGAACAAATAGCACTACTCCTTCGGCTTTTATATGTGGAGTTAGCACAACTTCTTGGCTTACAACTGGTTCTTCATCATCAAATACATCTTATTTACCTTCAGATTTGACCTTAAATATTAGTGGTATTACCTTTACCGGACATCAGGATAATGGTTATTACAATGGAACTCAAATAGGTTCAATTGCAACTCTTAAAGCATTAGTTAATAATGGTTCAAATTGGGTAAGATCAACTTCTCTTCAAGCGGCTCCAACCTTTTCTTTTGATTTAAATTCAACAACTACAACAATTTCAGCCAGTGCTACTGTACAAAATCTAAGTTTAGAAGCTTCTGAAAAGTTTGTAATTGGTGCAAATACTTTAACAATTAATGGAACTATTTCTGGTGCTGGAACTATCCAAGGGTCATCATCTTCAAACTTAACCATAACAGGAACATCAGGTTCAATTAATTTTGACCAAACCACACCTGGAACTACTAATGTGTTAAGAAATCTTACAATCAGCGGATCAAGTACAACTACTTTAGCTAATGCTTTAAATATTACTGGTGGTGCGACACCAGGAATTGTTACAGTTGGTACTGGTGCAACTTTAAATACTGCCGGCAATCTAACTTTAAAATCTGACGCTTCTGGAACAGCTTCTATTGGTAACTCAGCCGGAACTATTTCTGGAAATGTTAATGTAGAAAGATTCATTCCAAGAAGAAGAGCTTTCCGCTTCTTAGCTTCTCCGGTTAATACTACAAACTTTATCTCCGGAAGCTGGCAACAAGCTACTCATATAACTGGTTCATTAACCGGTGCTAATGGTTTTGATCAATCAAATTCAGGTACTGCTTCTCTATTTACATATAATGTTGGTACAGAAGCATGGACTGCAATTCCAAACACAAATTCAACAAATTTAAATATTGGAACCGGTTATAGAATGTTGGTAAGAGGTGATAGAAATATTAACCTAAATACTACAACTCCTCAAGATTCAGCTGCTTTAGTTTTAAGCGCAACAGGTTCAATTGTTACCGGTGATGTAGTATTCGGCGCTGGTTCAGTAAGTTCATCTCCTGCCGGAATTCCTGCTTTAAACTCTGCTATTGGTAGTGGAGATAATAATTCAACTGTTGGTTGGTCATTAATAGGTAATCCTTATGCTTCTGCTGTAAACTGGGCTAGTGTTACTAAATCTAATGTTTCAACAACCTTTGCTACATGGAATGTTAACAATGCCGGTAGAGGTTCATATGTTTACCACAATGGTTCAGCAGGTACAGGAAATGGAGCAAGTAATATCATCAATTCAGGTCAATCAGTTTTCGTTCAAACTACTGCTGCAAATCCTAGTATTACTTTTACAGAGGCTTCAAAAGTAAGTTCAACACCTCCAAGTCATTTTAAAAAGAGTTTATCTGATGTATTAAATATCGATATCTTTATTGGTGATAGAGCTTACGATGGTTTAGCTGTTTTGTTTGATGTTAATAATAGCAATGAATATGATGTTCAAGACTTTATCAAATTAGTAAATCCTGAAATTAACTTTTATTCATACTTAGCTGATGGAACTAAATTGGCAATGAATAACATGAAAGAAATTGGAGCTGAAACTATTGTTCCATTGGGATTAAATGGTGTATTCAATGGTGGTTCTTATGAATTGAAATTCTCGAACCAAAATACATTTTCAAATTCAGAGGTTTATTTAAAAGATAAATTCATCAATAAAACTTATGATTTGAAATCAATCAATAACTTGACATTTACAGTTACAACTGATTCAAATTCATTTGGCGAAAACAGATTCGAATTGATCTTCTCAAAATCAGCAACTGGTTTAAACAATGAATTATCATCAAACAATAACAACTTCATCGTTTTCCCTAATCCTGCTAATAATTTGTTGAACCTAAGTTTGACAACTACCAAAGAAGATAATTATAGCTATTCAATCTTCAACCAATTGGGAGCAGAAGTAAGTAATGGCAATTTAGATTTCAATAGCAAAAGAACCCATGCTTTAAATATTGAAAATTTAAATAGTGGTGTTTATTTTATTCAGGTTAAAAATGGTAAATCAACTCAAACTATCAAGTTCATTAAATAATAAAAAGAAACAAATACAGATATGAAAAAATATATTTTATCAATCATTTTAGGAGCTGCTCTCCTATTCACAGCAAACAAATTATCAGCTCAACCGGGTTTTGATGATGATGTAACTGATACGCCTATTGATGGTGGTATTACTTTGGTAATGGCTGCAGGTTTGGCTTACGGCGTTAGCAAAATGAAGAAAAACAAATAGGAAATCTATTTAAGCTAATAAATTAAAGAGCTGCATTCGAAAGATTGCAGCTCTTTTTTTGTTGATTTAAGATTATTTGCTTTCTTTTTTTTAATGAATAAATTGCCACATGTCTTTTTTCAAAACAATACTTAAAATATGTATTTTCTTTTTGTTGATTTTAAATGCTACAAAAGGATTTTCACAAGTTTACAAAGATTCAATTCCACCAAAAATGGAATGGTTTGCCAATGCCAAATTGGGTATTTTTATTCATTGGGGAATTTATGCCGTGAATGGAACTTCAGAAAGCTGGAGTTTTCATAATAGAGGCAAGTCTTACCCATATTATATGAACCAAATCAAAGGATTCAAAGCTGAAAATTATAATCCGGAATATTGGGCCGATTTAATCAAGGAAAGTGGCGCCCGTTATGTAGTTATTACAACTCAACATCATGATGGAGTTGCTCTTTGGGATACCAAACAATTAACTCCAAATACCTTATACAATTCACAAAAAGGAGAGCCCATGCGTCCGGGTATTAAACCACTTTGGAGTCCTAAAAAGCCTTTGAGTATTCCTGCTCAATCTCCCTGTAAAAAAGATGTGATTAGTCCGTTTGAAAAAGCCATTCGTGCACGTGGACTTAAATTTGGTGCTTATTATTCTTTGTTGGATTGGTCGCATAATGATTACAATGGATTCTTTAAAGATGAAACCCGTTATCAATTAAAAGATGATTCTGTAAGATGGAATAGATTTCTAAAATTCATGCATGCCCAAATCAATGAAATCTCACAAGAGTTTAATCCCGATTTATTTTGGTTTGATGGAGATTGGGAACATTCAGAAGAAGAATGGAATGCCAAGAAAATTGCTTCTGATATTTTCAAAAAGAACCCAAATGCAATACTAAATGGACGTTTAAAAACTTATGGCGATTACCATACCCCTGAGCAAAATATGCCTGTTACAAGACCCGAATCTGCTACTTGGGAATTGTGCATGACAAGCAATGATAACTGGGGTTGGCGTCCTGATGATACTTTGATGAAAACATCCAATCAAGTCATTAGAACCTTTGCAGAATGTTTGGGAATGGGTGGTAATTTATTAATTGATATTGGTCCGAAATCTGATGGAACCATTACTCCTGAACAAACCCAATTATTGAAAGACTTAGGTCGCTGGACAAAAAAACATGCGGAAGCCATTTATTCAACAAGACAAGGTTTACCGGCAGGACATTTTTACGGTCCTTCTACCCTATCTCTGGATTCACAAACATTGTTTTTATTTATTACTGATGTTAGAAAAATCAATAATAAAGAAATAGGAAATACTCAAGTCAATATCATGTTAAAAGGACTTAAAAATGAGGTTTTATCAACGGAAATATTGGGTTCAAACAAACCATTGAAAGTGGTTGAAATGGGTAAAATATCATGGAGTTCTGTTCCAGGTACTTTGTTTATTGATATCCCAAATTCTGATTTAGATGAAGAAGTAACAGTTGTTAAACTTAAGCTAAAAGGTTCATTGAGTTTATACAGAGGCAAAGGAGGTTTTTAATCATGAAAAAGTTTATTTTATTTTTTTGTTTGATATGTTTTTCTGCATTTACAGTAAAATCACAAAGTCCAAAAACAACGCTTAAAAACTACCTACAAATAATGCTTGGTAAAAAGCATGATGTAAAATTTAAGTTTCATACCAAATCAAAAAAGCAGTTTAAAAACGAAAAAAACTGGAAAGAAGATGGTTTTGGAATTCAGGTTAAAGCCAATAAAATCAATATTTACGGACATTCAGAAAGAGCTCAACTCAATGCCGTTTATTATATACTTGAAAAACTTTTTGCTTGTCAGTACCTTACTGCAGATCAGGTTTTAATTTCATCACTGAATCCCGAAGATAGTAAAGACAATACCATCAATAAAATCAAAGCGCAACAAACTGCAACACTTTTAAACATCCAACAAAATGGATTAAAGAATATGTTGATTGAGCAAATTCCTGCCTTTGAATACAGAGAAGTTTTTTATGGCGAATGCAGAAGAGCTGATTATGCAAAATGGCATCAGTTAACACATGCAGATAGCGGGAATTTTGAAAACCATAAAGGTTGGGGATTATGGGTTCATACTTTACATCGATTAGTACCACCTGAAAAATATTTTCAATCACATCCTGAATATTTTGCAGAAAGAAATGGCATCAGACTAAAAGACCAAATTTGCATGAGCTCTCAAGAGGCTTTAAAAATTGCAGTAAAAAGTCTTAGAGCAGAGATGTCGTTTAAGCCATTTGCCAAATACTGGAGTGTAAGTCAGATGGACAATTACAATTATTGCGAATGTAATTCTTGTTCAAAAATCGACAAAGAAGAAGCGAGTCATGCTGGTTCTATTTTAAGATTCGTAAACCAAATTGCAGATTCATTTCCTGATAAAATCATATCAACTTTGGCTTATCAGTATTCAAGGAATGCTCCTGTTATTTCAAAGCCTCGTTCGAATGTCAATATTATGCTTTGCACCATTGAAAGTGATAGAAGCAAACCCATTGCAGGTACTGATTTTGAAACCGATTTGAGCAATTGGAGCAAAGTAAGTCAAAATATTTTGGTTTGGGATTATGTGATTAATTTCTCTCATTTGGTGATGCCATTTCCCAATTGGCAAGTGTTAGGTCCAAACTTGCAATTGTTCAAAAAGTATGGTGTGAATATGATGTTTGAACAAGGTTACAATTCTCCTTCAGGTGATATGGAACCATTAAGGGCATTTTTAATTTCAAAACTATTATGGAACCCGGATTATTCAGTTGATAGTCTTACAAAGCTTTTTTGCGAGGCATATTACGGCGATGCATCTTCTAATGTAATTAGTTACATCAATCAACAAACAAATGCTTTAAATGAATCTAAAAGAAGTTTAAGCTTATACGAACCTCCAATTAGTTTTGCCAATAGTTATTTGAGTTATGAAATGCTCAATCGTTATGAAAAAAATATCTATGAGGCTTTCAAGAAAACGCAAAACAACAAAGAGATTCAACAGCGTTTATTGATGATTAATCAGGGGATTTATTATGCAACTCTTGAGGTCATGAAGTTTCCACAATCAGGCGATAACTGGATTTTTACCTTTAAAAATAAAAGAAACAGAGAAAATCCTGAATCACATTCTCCTTTTTATTTTGCTGATGATTTCAAACCTACTTATGCGGAAATATTAAATGAGTTCACTAAAAACGCGAAGTTATATGGTCCAAAAATCTTACATGAAACCAGGTTAAGTCCTGATGAGTTTTATAAAAGAACCACTCAATATTGGAAGCAAGCTATAACCAAACACTTTGCTGTTTCCGCTCCTGTTTTGTACTTGACCAAACCTGATGCCAATTATAGAGATGGTTCAATTATTCTAGATAGTTTAAGCTGGCAACAAAATCAATCCATTAACAATGGTATCAGAGGTGTAAACGATTACCAGTACTCATGGATGGGCTGGTGGGGACGTGATGCGCATATTATTCTTGATTTGGGGGAAGCTTTAACTATAAGAGAGGTTAAAACCCATTTTCTCGAAAACAATGAAGCTTGGATTTTAGGTCCTGCATCAATAGAAGTTATGCCATATGAATTCGATAACAAATTATCAAGAATCTATCCTTATGCCGTGTCTGAAAACTTACAAAAAGGATTAAAACTTCCTGTTGGAATTCATGAGTTAAAAGCTGAATTCCAAGTTCCAATTCAAACAAGGTACTTAAAAATTAAAATAAACAAATTAGGTAAAATGCCGGAATGGAGAGGTGTGAATGGTGATGCCTGGATGTTTATAGATGAAATAGAAGTTTACTAATGAAAAATACAATTCTTTCTTTTTTTATGCTGATGTGTGTATCAGCTTTTGCACAAGATCATAGTCAACAGAAGTATTATCCGAGTAAGGATTCTCTTGTTATAAAAAAGCTAAATCAATGGCAGGATTACAAATTTGGATTACTCATGCATTGGGGTCCATATAGCCAATGGGGCGTTGTTGAAAGCTGGAGTATTTGTCCTGAAGATGAAGGCTGGTGCGAAAGAAGAGGTCCTTATGCCAATAATTATTTTGAATATGTAAAGTCATATGAAGGCTTACAAAAAACATTCAATCCCACTAATTTTCAACCTGAAAAATGGGCTTCTGCCGCAAAAAATGCCGGCATGAAATACATGGTTTTTACCACCAAACACCATGATGGTTTTTGCATGTTCGATTCTAAATTCACTGATTATAAAATCACTGGAAAAGAAACTCCATTTCATAAGAATCCAAAAGCCAATGTTACCAAAGAAATCTTTAATGCCTTTAGAAAAGAAGGTTTATGGGTTGGAGCTTACTTCTCAAAACCAGATTGGCACAACAAAGATTACTGGGATCCAAAGTTTCCGCCTTACGACAGAAATCCCAATTATGATTTAATTAGATATCCGGAAAAATGGAATGCTTACAAACGATTTACCCAAAATCAAATCAATGAACTTTTAAGTGATTATGGCAAAGTTGATATTCTTTGGCTTGATGGTGGCTGGGTTCAACCCATGACAGAAACTTCTCCAAGATGGGGCTATAAACCGGTTCATCAAGACATCAATATGGATAGTATTGCGATGGAAGGAAGAAAAAAACAACCGGGTTTAATTGTGGTTGACAGAGCTGTTGAAGGCCCTAATCAAAACTACTTAACTCCGGAGCAACAAATTCCGGAAAAGCCACTTCCCTATCCTTGGGAAACATGCATGACCATGGGAAATAGCTGGAGTTATGTTAAGAACGACCAATACAAAACAAGCAAACAAATTGCTAAAAATCTGGCTTTAATTATTTCAAGAGGCGGCAATTATTTATTGAATATTGCTCCTGGTCCATCAGGCGATTGGGACAGTATGGCTTATGTACGTTTAGCCGAATTCGGAGAATGGATGAAAGTTAATCAGGAAGCAGTTTATGGCACACATCCAATAAGTCCGTATGAGTTTAAAACCAAAGCAGGACTTCATTTTGTAATGACAGAAAACAACAAAAAAGAAGTGTATTTATTCTTATTAAATCCAGAATTCAATAATGGTGAAATCAGTTTAGATGCAGAAGAACTAAAAGGTATAGTTAGTGCAAAAAATATCCAATTATTAAGTAAAGTTAAATCGAATAAAAATCAATTTAATAAGTCAATCAATTTTACGATTAATCCCAATGAAATTGGGGTATTTAAGCTGACAGAATAATTTATTTCAAACATTTATGAGCCGAATAATTTTATTAATCGGCTCACAAAATGGGTAAAAATGAGCCGAATAATTTTTTTATTCGGCTCATTTTTTTTTTTGATAAGAGAATAAGGAAATGTTAAAGGTAAACAACTGGCAGCAGGAAGATTGGCTTCAATTTAAGTACAGCAATGAGCTGGCTGAAGAAGTATTACAGTTGTTTTTGACAAATACCGGCTATTTAAAAGGCTTTCAGGAAGGATTAAGCGAAGAAGAACAACTTGATTCATTACTCAAATTAATGATGAAAGAAGCCTTAAAAACATCAAGCATAGAAGGTGAAGTGCTTTCTAAAAAAGATGTCTTATCATCAATCAAAAAGAAACTTGGATTACTTCAAACAAACGAAAAGTTAAAGGATAAAAAAGCAGAAGGAGTTGCCGAGTTAATGGTTGATGTAAGAAAAACCTTTAAATCACCACTAAATGAAGAGATGCTTTTTCGTTGGCATAAAAAACTCATGAAAGGTGATGCCCATGTTTTGGTTGGTCAATACAGAACACATCCTGAGCCTATGCAAGTTGTTTCTGGAGCAATGGGTAAGGTAAAAGTTCATTTTGAAGCTCCGCCTAGCTTGGCAATACCCCTTGAAATGTCGGCATTCATAGCTTGGTTTAATCAAACAGAACAAGAATTAATGAATCCCTTATTACGTGCTGCATTAACCCATTTATATTTTGAAAGTTTGCATCCGTTTGAAGATGGAAATGGTAGAATAGGAAGAGCTTTAGCAGAAAAAGCGCTTTCTCAAGGTCTTGGAAGTCCTGTTTTATTTAGCTTATCTGCCGCAATAGAATCAGACAAAAAATTGTATTATTCATCATTACAAAAAGCACAAGGTTCAAATGAAGTAAATCTATGGTTGAAGTACTTTAATAAACTGGTATTAAAAGCCCAGGAACTTGCTAAAGAGGAGATGAAATTTACAGTTAAAAAATCTAAGTTCTTTAAAGCCTATTCTCATTTATTGAATGAACGCCAATTAAAGGTTGTCAATAGAATGCTTGAAGAAGGTCCTGAAGGTTTTGAAGGAGGCATGAATACAGCTAAGTATATGGGAATAACTAAAGCTTCTAAAGCAACTGCTACAAGAGATTTACAGGATGCCAGAGACAATGGCTGGATGCTCTCAAAAGGAGGAGGAAGAAGCACCTCTTATGATTTAAATTTATAA
>JBMLOK010000063.1:8919-20678 GCA_049243005.1 Bacteroidia bacterium
ATGGCACCACCAAATGTTCCACCCATTGCAACATTTAAAATCATAAAGAATTTTTTGTTGTAAGGAACCGATGAATTATTTGGGAATGTATACTGAGGCACATCATCAACCAAAAATATGATTGATTCTGCAGTCCATATGATTGAATATACTTTAAACTCAGTAGTTACATTTGGAATCATTTTACTGGTTCCTGTTGCATTTCCACCGCTATGTCCGGGATAATGTAATGTAAAATGTACTTTGTTTAAGCTATTTCCAACATGTTCCATGATATCTATTTCCCCACAAGCAGGCCAACCAACTGTATTGATATCATCACCTAAAGCCCAAATTGCAGGCCAGGTTCCACCGCCAACAGGTAATTTAGCTCTTACATCTACTCTACCATATTGGAAAGAGAATTTGCCTTTGGTTTGAATTCTTGCAGAAGTGTATTTACTTCCACTGAAATCTTCTGCTTTAGCAACAATTTTCAATGTACCATCAGAAACTACAATATTATCAGCACGATTGGTATAATATTGGGCTTCCTGATTTCCCCATCCACCAGAACCTGTTCCAATATCATAACCCCACTTAGAAGGATCGGGAGCACCAGGTGAATTAAATTCATCAGACCAAATTAGCGATAAACCAACTGTTACATTGATTTTAACTGTTTCTGATGCAAGTTTTCCACCAGCACTTTTTGCTAAAACTTTAACAGTATAATTACCACTTTTGGGGTACTTATAAGTAATCACACCTGTTGGAACAGATCTGTAAACACCATTTCCAAAATCATATTCATAATCTACAGCATTCGTTGCTTTAGCTTCAAATAGTACATTACCACTGTTATCAGTGCTAGGTGTAGCTTTTAGGGTTAACTCAGTTGGAGCAACATCTTCCGGTGTTGGCGACTGTGCCTTACTGCATGAAATGAATACAGTAATGAGTAAAACAATTAGAATTCTGTGAATTTTCATATTATGGTTTTGGTGTTAATTTCATGTACCAGGCTAATCCTGTTACGCCAACGCTTCTTAAATGAATTTCAGTATCTGAAATAGAAAGAATTTCATATTCTGTTGCGCCGGTTCCAAAGTTAATGATTCCATTACCAGGAACAATAAACTGAATTAGTGTTGAATTTGAACTTGTTGACCCTGTGCTGGCATTCATAAAAGCTAGACTCTTTTTGCCTCCTGTGTTGATTGCATAACAACCATCTTTTCCACTGAAACCATAAAAAGCTGTAGCTGCTTCAATCGCAAAGGATTCACCTTTATTTACTACTTCCATAGAAATATTACTTGCACCATCTTTTGTGAATGTAATCTCATCATCATATGCACAAGCTTCTCTTGAATTTGGAGTAGCTGCATACCAGATTGGAGAGAATTCGGTTGTTGGACCTACACCAAAATGACCAGCTTGGTCTTTGGCAGATACCCATGTTCTTGATGAACCTTTAGTTAAAAATTCAATGATAGCTGGAGGAATATCAAATGCTACAAAAACACTTACTGATTTAGTTACTGTGCTCATTACTCCACCTTTACCAATTGCATTTACAACAACCTGGTAAGTTTTTGTTCCGGGACTTCTGTATTTATAAGAAATCATTCCAGATGGCACTTCTTTTGAAGTTCCATCGCCAAAATCGATATGATAAGTTAGTGCATTTGTTGCTGTTACTTTGAAATCTACGCTTCCGCTGCCATCACCATCAGGTTGTGTAGAAGAAACGCCTGCAACTGTTAAACTCAAATCTAAAGATTCCGGAGTTTTTATATCTCCGAATGTATATTTTTCCTTTTTGCAAGCGCTCAGGAACATCACTCCTGATAACAATATACTTGCTGTTAATTTTATTGGATTCATTTTAATCTGATTAATTAAGACGGATATCATCGAAATGGAATGTAAAGTTTGCGGAACCATCACCTTGTGTTCCTAAATCAAAAATGATAACCACTTTTGAATATGAATTAGCTGTATTGATAGCTGAATAGTCGAAAGTTAAATCTTCCCAACCGTTTGCAACAGTTGTAACAACTTCTTTTTCAAAGTTAATTCCACCATCTGTAGCATTTTCAACTTTTAATAAAACTTTCGCACCAACTCTTGGAGAATAAACTTTCATTTTAAAAGTTTTACTGCTGCTAAAATTAATTGGCGAACTTAAAGTTATTACTGAACCCCCCCAAGGCTGACCAGCACTCTTAACCATTTTTCCAACTTTAGCGCTTGGATTTGAAGCTCCAACACTTGGATTGTCAACAACAGTTACATTACCACCATCAAAATTTATGAAAGTATAATCAACACCTGCAACATCAAAAGTTAATGGAAGTTCAGTTCCTAAAGATTTTACAAGACTGATATCATCAAATAAGAAAGTGAAATTTGCTGAACCATCACCATTTGTTCCAAGTTCGAATATCAAAACTATTCTGTTATATTCTTTTGTAGCATCTATTGCACTGTAATCAAAAACTAACTCTTCCCAGCCATTTGCAACAGTTGTAACAACTTCTTTTTCAAAATTTGTGCTAGTAGTAGTTTGGTTTTCTACTTTAAGCAAAACTTTAGCACCAACACGTGGTGAAAAAACTTTCATTTTGAAAATTTTGTTATCTGTAAAATTCATACTTGAGCCCAAGTTAATAAAACTTCCACCCCAAGGCTGACCAGCACTTTTAACCATTTTACCTACTTTGTTACTAGTGTTTAATCCCGATTTATTAGGATTGTCGATTATGGTAACTCCACCACCATCAAAGTTAGTGAATGTGTAATTTAATGTTGGAGATTCAAATGTTAATGGAAGTACCAATGGGTCTTCAATTTTAACATCTTTTTCAAGTTCAGTTGTTGCAGCTCCGCCACTTACAGCTACTAATTTCATTTTGTATGTACCAACTTTTGAATAAGTATGTTCAACAGTTTGACCTTCATTAAATGTAATTGGATCTTCGTTTGCAACATCACCAAAATAAATTTTGAAGCTGGTTTCAAACAAAGCAGTTGCAGAAACTTTCACCTTAAAGTTGTTTTCCGGATCTTTTGTAACAACTAAATCAAGGTTTTCAGGAGCTTTAAAATTTACAGTTAGCTCTTTTGTAAATTCAGCAGATTTTCCTGAAGCAGAGAATGCTTTTAATTTAACATTATACAATCCTTCGCCAAAAATATGAGAAGCACTTTTTCCTGGTAAAACTTTAGCTGGAACTGTAGTTGTATCTCTAAAATAGATTTCATAATAAGAAACACCTTCACCTGTTGGAAGAACATTTACTTTACCCGTATTGTCTTGGGTAATATCAAATACCATTGATAAATTTTTAGGCGCTGAGGCTGAATTTATAAAAGACAAATCATCCGACTTATCCTTTTTACAAGCCATCATTAAAACCATTATGGCAAATACGCCACTTATATATTTGGTTAATTTCATTTTGTTAATTTTAAATAATGATTAATAACCCGCATTTTGACTTAAACCTGAAATTACTACCTCATCCAAAGGAATTGGGAAAACTTCATGTTTACCTGTTACAAAACCAGGGATTTTTGCTGCTGCAGTTTTTGTTCTAACTAAATCAAAAAAGCGCTCACCTTCCATTGCTAATTCTAATCTTCTTTCATCAAGAATTGCTTGTTGTAAAGCTGCTCCACTTGCAGAAATATCATGGTTATCATCGCCAAAAGCACGTTTTCTAACCAAGTTTAAATATTCTTTAGCTTTTGCTTCATTAGCAGCTGGTGCTTTTGCATTTGCTTCAGCAGCCATCAACAATACATCAGCATATCTGATAGTTCTGTAGTTATTTAGATAATTTAATTCTACCTGACCTGAAGTTTGTCCTTTTCTAGGTAAAAACTTTTGGTTGTATAATCCTGTGTTTTTGTAAGGAGCAACCTGGTAAGTAATGTTATAACTTGGATGTGCAGCTTTATAAGCTTCAATGTCAAGAATAGTTGCATTTTTTCTTTGGTCGCCAGCTTGGTAAGCATTTGCTAAATCTGTTGTTGGTAAATTAGTACTCCAACCTGCTGCATAAGGCATAGAATCAGAACCATTTAAACCTCTAACACCACATTGTTGTACAGCATAATTACCTTGACCTCTGTTAACTGCTCCCCAATTGTAATAAGGTGTTGCATTAGAGTATTGGATTTCAAATACTGATTCAGGTCCGTTTTCGCCACTAGATAAGAACATGCTAGCAAAGTTTGGAACCAAAGTATATGAGTTTGAACTTACAACATTTTCTAACATTGCTGCAGCTTCAGTGTATTTTTCTTGGTATAAATAAACTTTACCTAATAAAGCCTCAGCAGCATGTTTGGTAACTCTACCACTTTGAGTTTGAAATGCAGGTAAAACTGTAATAGCTGCTTGTAAATCTGCTTCAATTTGTTTGTAAACGTCAGCTTTAGAACTTCTTTTTAAAGTTTTTGAATCAGCTAAACTTAAACGACCATCAACAAACAAAGGAACATCTCCAAAAAATCTAACCAAATGGAAATAGTAGTATGCTCTTAAGAAATAGATTTCGCCAAATAATGCTTCTTTACCTGCAAAAGTAACTACAGTACCAGAAGGATTTTGGTTTTTATATTGATGTAAGTAATTCGCACGATTAATTCCTTCATAGGCTGCTTGCCATAATTCTGTTAATGTAGAATTAATTGGTGTATGTGTATAATCGTCGATTTGTTGTAATGAGATTACGTCTGATGCATTTTCACCACCACTTACTGCATTGTCAGAAGCAATTTCTCCAACAACAACAGATTGATTTAACCACTGTAATGGTGTATAAACACTCACTGTCATGGTTCTATAGTCACTTTCCGACCTTAAATAGTCTAATTCAGTTTGTCTGAAATCTTCACGGGGATTGTATTCAACCCATTTTTTACATGATGACAATAAACTTATCACCAATGTCAACATCAAGATGCTTGATAAAATTCTTTTCATTTTAGTATGATTTAGTGATTTGATTAAAATTTAACATCTACACCGAATGAATAAATGCGTGCTTGCGGATATGCTCCTCTATCAATACCTGTATCCAATACACCACCAGCGATTTCAGGATCGAAGCCAGAATATTTAGTGATGATGAATGCATTTTTGATTTGAACATAAACTCTCAATTTATTGAAATTTCTTTTCTTCAATATGTTTGGTAATGTATAACCAATTTGTAAGTTTTTTAGTTTTATGAATGAACCATCTTCAACGTATCTATCTGATACTCTTGCGTTGTTGTTAGCATCAACGAATGAGTATCTAGGATTTTCTGCATCGTTAGTAGAACCTTCACCTGTCCATCTTGCTAAAATTCTTCTGTCTTTGTTAGTAAAGTTTGCATTACGCTCATAAGCTCTGTAAATATCATTTCCAACAGAAGCATATGTAAATGCAGATAAGTCAAACTTTCCGTATTCTAAAGTTAAATTCCAACCCAATGTAAAATCAGGGAATGGATTTCCAATCTCAGTTCTGTCATCAGCATTAATAATACCATCACCGTTTACGTCAACAAATCTGATATCACCTGGTTTTGCGCCTGTTTGTGTTGCATGTGCAGCGATTTCACCTTCATTTTGGAATAAACCATCAGTTTTAAATCCATAAAAATAACCAGGAGAAAATCCTTTTTCAAATACTGTAACACTTTGAGATTGTCCATTGAAATAGTAACCACCGAAAATCTTTGCAGATCCATCAGTATTTGTAGCAGTTACTTCATTTTTAGCAGAAGTTACGGTAATTGAATTGCTCATTTTTACTTTTTTAGCAATTGTTTCGTGGTATGAGAATGTAATATCAATACCTGAACTTCTTGTAGATCCAATATTTGCAGTTGGAATTGGAACAGTTCCTAAGTAAAATGATGCAGAAGGAGTAAATAACAATCCATCAACTTCTTTTGTAAAGAAATCTGCTGTTAAAGAGAATTTATATTTGTGGAAAATCAAATCAAATCCAATGTTTGATTGAATTTGTTTTTCCCATCTTAAAGCAGGGTTTGCAGCAGAACCTACTGTTGAACCAGGATAAAATACATCACCAAATGTATAGCCGTTACTGTTTCCTGTAGGACCATAACTAGGACCACCAACTATAATTCCAACAAATTGAGGATTAACGTTTTCGTTTCCAATTGCACCATAACTTCCTCTGATTTTTAAGTTGTTAAAGAATTCCGACTTGAAGAAATCTTCTTTTGAAACTACCCAACCTAATGAACCTGAGTAGAAGTTTGCATATTTATTGTCGACACCAAATGCGAAAGAACCATCTCTTCTAATTGTAGCAGATGCAAGGTATTTATCGTTATAATCGTAGTTTACACGAGCAAATGAAGATAAGTTTCTTCTGAAATATTGGTAGTAATATCCATCAAGAGCTGAAGGATTGGTTGCTGTGTTTGTTCCTGTTGCTGCAGTAAAATCAGCAAAATCCCAAGAGTTAAAAGGTACATCCTGACGAGAAGCACCGGCTGCATTTCCTGAATTCTTTGATAATGCAAAACCAACTACTGTTTCGAAACTATGGTCTTCCTTTAATTTAAAGTCATAATTGGCAAAAGTTTCCCATGTATAGTTGAAATTACTAGTTTTTTCATGAGAAACTCTGTTGTTTTTACCAATAACAGTTGAACCATCAGCGTTCATAGTATTATCAACATTGTTTGGACCATAAAATACTAATGGAGTGAAGTTTTTCGACAAACCATCATATTTAGTATAACCATAACGGCTACTCAATTTTAAGTTTTTGATAACTTCATATTGTAATTCGAATTTACCATATAATTTAGTTCCATTGTTTTGGTTATAAGTATTATCTAATCTGGTTAAAGGATTAAATACTTCTGATAATAACAAATTACTATAACCATAAGTACCAACAGTATTTGTTGTATTGTATTTAGGAACTGTTGGGTCGAAATTAATTGCATTACCCAAAACGCTATTAAAAGCATTTTCAGGAACACCTTTACTATCAAGCACAACTCCAGTTGTATTCAAAATGAACTTCAATCTGTTAGTGATATCAAACGTTAAGTTAGCTGTCATGTTTCCTCTAGTGAAATTCGATTTATCATTTCCACCAACAATTCCACCTTGTGCTAATGCACCTGCTGATAAGAAGTAGGTCATTTTATCGCTACCACCTCTTGCAGTGATGTTATGTGATTGAATTGCAGCTCTTTTGAAAACCTCATCTTGCCAGTTAACACCTTCACCTAATTTAGTAATATCATTAAAAATTAAACCACCACCAGCAACTGTGCTGCCTTCGTTCACCATTGCTGCATATTCTGATGCATTTAATACACCTACTTTATTTAGAACTTCCTGAACACCATAATAACTACTAAAACCAATATCAGTTTTTTGGTTTCTTCTTCCTGATTTAGTTGTAACTACAATTACACCATTACCACCTTTAACACCATAAATAGAAGTAGTTGCTGCATCTTTTAATACATTAATTGATTCAATATCAGAACCATTGATTGAGTTAAAGTCTGTAAGTGTTTGAGGAACACCATCAATGATTACGAGAGGATCTGTTCCTGAAAAAGAAGGAATACCACGAACAAATACAGTTGGTTTAGATCCCGGAGAACCTCCGTTGATAATAGATACACCTGAAGCACGCCCTTGAAGCGCGTCTTCTACCCTTACAGGCTGTAGCTTTTCAATTTCAACCGCCTTAATCGACGAAATTGCACCTGAAACTTTGGTAATTTTTCTGCTTCCGTAACCTACAACCACCACTTCCGTGAGCCGGGTTGTGTCTGCTAATTTCCCTTGTGTAGGGGAATTTTGTGCCTTAGTTTCATTAGGACTAAATCCTAACAAAATGCCAAGAGACAAGATTGCAAATTTTTCTTTCATTTGATTAGTTTGTTTTTGAGGGATGATTTGATAACACAATTATAATATACTTTGCACATCAATCGACTAAAACAACCCAATCAATACTACATCACAAAATCATAAAATACTGATTTACAATAAATTTTTACACAACATCACTACATCATAAAAAAATTAAGGCTAATTTTTGGTTTAAAATGTCGCTTTTCAGCTTGAAGAATTATTTCAATAAAATCTATATCATAAACAATGTTTACTGAAATTAAATTTCATTACTTAATTGATTTACTGATGATTGTACTTGAGAATTCAAGTATTAGAATTTAACTAATCAATTTTTTTACAATTAAATTACTGAAGTTGGAAAATAATTTAAAATTCACAAGGAATTGATAATCAGTAATTCGAGCTGTTGTAGTAGCTCGAAATCTGTTTGTTTTTCTGATTTTTTTGATTTCTAATGACCAAAATTTATAACAATAGATTTCAAATTTAAGACCTAAAAACACTCCAATTTTGGTTTACGTAATTGATTAATAATTTATTTTACAAAATAGAACGATACATTTTGAAACTAAATCCATTTTAAACTCTTTCAATACAAGAATCGATTTGGATACAAAATGGAAATTCAGAAACAGGAAATAAATATTATTTGGCTCAAGAGAGATATTCGGACTATTGATCATGAACCAATGGTTTTAGCTCAAAATTCCGGATTACCTTCTTTATTGATTTATGTTTTTGAACCTTCATTATTAAATAACCACGATTCAGATATCAGACATTGGAGATTTGTTTATGAATCTTTGATGGATTTACAGAAGAAACTCGATACCTGCCAATCTCAAATCTTCATTTTCCAAAGAGAATTCCCTGATTTACTGCAGGATTTAAACCTTATCTATAAAATAAATACCATTTTTTGTCACCAGGAGACCGGCAATCACATTAGCTTTAAAAGAGATTTGAGTGTATTAAAACTATGTAAAAACCTAAAAATCAATCTAGTTGAATGCGTCCAAAATGGTGTAATAAGAAGATTAAAAAGTAGAAAAGACTGGCAAAAGAGATGGGAATTAAAAATGATGCAAGCTCCACATCATCCTGATTTGACTAAAATTCAATTCGTTAGGATGAACCCTGAGGTTTTTGATGAACTTAAAGGTGAAGAGCTTAATCATTCTATTAAAGAAAGTAATCCGGCCTTTCAGCATGGTGGTGAAGATTATGCCTGGAAATACTTTAATAGTTTCCTTAACGAAAGGTATAGATACTACTCTGCTCATATTTCAAAACCGGCTTTGAGCAGAAAAAGTTGCAGTCGCATTTCACCTTATCTGTCTTATGGCAATATTAGCATGAAAATGGTCATGCAGAAAACCATGGCCTTTTATCAAACAGCCAAAAACAAAAGAGCCTTATCCAATTTTATATCGAGGTTACATTGGCATTGCCATTTTATTCAAAAATTCGAAGATGAATGTAGAATGGAATTTGAAAATGTAAATTCTGCTTATGATAGTTTAATCAAACCAAAAAACGAGAAATACATCCAAGCCTTTGAAAATGGTGAAACCGGAATTCCAATAGTTGATGCATGTATTCATTGTTTAAAAGAAACAGGTTATGTGAATTTCAGGATGAGAGCCCTGTTGGTTTCATTTTTTGTTTTTAATCTTTGGCAAGATTGGCGCGATCTACACATGTTGGCCAGGTGGTTTTTAGATTATGAACCTGGCATTCATTATCCTCAAATCCAAATGCAGGCAGGACAAACCGGAGTGAATACAATTCGAATTTATAATCCTGTGAAAAACTCAATTGAACATGACCCGGATGCCTTATTCATTAAAAAATGGCTGCCTCAATTACAAAACATTCCTTCTAAACTGGCTCATGAACCTTGGAAACTCAGTGAAATGGAGCAAAATCTTTATCAATGTGAACTTGGAAAAGATTACCCCTATCCTATTGTTGATTTAGATGCAACAAGAAAAGAAGCAGGTGTTGAAATTTGGTCGTATAGAAAACATAAAGATGTTCAACAAGAAGGAAATCGAATTTTACAAAAACATACAAACCCCAATACAAAACGACTTTTTTAATGAATCAATCAACAAAAATCGGACTCATATTTCCTCATCAATTGTTTGAAAACAACGAGGTGCTCCTACATTGTAATGAAGTTTACCTCATAGAAGAATTCTTGTTTTTTAAGTTATATACTTTTCATAAAATGAAACTAGCTTATCATCGTGCGAGCATGAAGTTTTATGAACAATTCCTCATCAAAAAGGGAGTTAAAGTAAATTATTTCAACTCTACAGATGAGTTATCTGATATTAGAAAGTTGATTTTACATTTAGGGAAAAGTGGTATTCAGCAACTGGTTTATATTGACCCTACAGACAATTGGTTAGAAAAAAGAATTCAAAAATCAGTTATTGAAACAAGGATATCCCTATTGAAATTGAACTCGCCTTTATTCATCAATTCTAGCGAAGAAAACAAACAATTCTTCCACAACAAAAAACGTTTTTTTCAAACTGATTTTTATATCTATCAAAGAAAAAAACTTCAAATTTTGGTTGAAGAAAAAGACAAGCCAATTTTAGGAAAATGGTCGTTTGATGCAGAAAATCGACTCAAATATCCCAAAGGAAAAATTGCGCCTAAAGTTGAATTCCCTGAAATGAATGAATTAGCAAAAGAAGCAGCAAATTATATAGAAACTCATTTCCCAAACAACCCAGGTAAAATTAACCTAAAGACATTTTATCCATTTGATTTTGAAAAAAGTAAAAAGTGGCTACATCAGTTTTTCGAAAATCGTTTTAAAGAATTTGGCGAGTATGAAGATGCTTTGGTAAGTAAAGAAAATTTCCTTCATCATTCCGTTTTAAGTCCTATGATGAATGTTGGTTTACTAAGTCCGCAATTCGTTATTGATGAAGCATTAAAGTATGCTGATGCTCATGAAATTTCCATGAATTCACTTGAAGGATTTATCAGGCAAATAATTGGCTGGCGAGAATTCATCAGGTCTGTTTATGAACTAAAAGGAACTGATGAAAGAACGCGGAATTACTGGAATTTTAGCAGAAGTATTCCGGCATCATTCTGGACAGGCACCACAGGAATAAAACCCATTGATGAAACAATCAAAAAGGTTTTGGAAACAGGTTATTGTCACCATATAGAAAGACTCATGGTTTTAGGCAATTTTATGTTGTTATGTGAATTCAATCCTGATGAAGTTTACAGGTGGTTTATGGAAATGTTTATTGATGCTTACGATTGGGTAATGGTTACCAATGTTTATGGCATGAGTCAGTTTGCCGATGGAGGATTAATGGCAACAAAACCTTATCTCAGCGGAAGCAATTACCTCATGAAAATGAGCAATTACGAAAAAGGCGAATGGCAAAAAACTTGGGATGCCTTGTTTTGGAGATTCATGCATACACAAAGGGATTTCTTTCTAAAAAATCCACGATTAGGTATGTTGGTTAAAACCTTTGATAAAATGGATGATGAAAAACGAAATGAGCATTTGAGAACAGCAGAAATCTATTTGAAAAAACTGAGTTAGCTAAATAGCAATAGCTTATTTTCCGATACAAAACTTACTAAAGATATTAGCCAACAAATCGTCTGTGCTGATATCTCCAGTGATTTCACCTAAGTGAAAAATTCCTTTTCTGATATCAAATGCCAGTAACTCTCCGCTCCTGCCCGATTCCATGCTACCTAACACTGCACTTAACGATTCTCTCGCATTGTTTAAGGCTTCGTAATGCCTTAAATTGGTGATGATGATATCATTCTTTACTTTATCTTTTTCGATGATTTCAACA
>JBMLOK010000064.1:0-6427 GCA_049243005.1 Bacteroidia bacterium
CTCCAAATAGCATGGATACCATGAAATGTGACATGGCTGGAGCTGCAGCAGTTTCTTGTGCGATGTATGCAATTGCAAAAGCAGAATTAAATGTTCATGTAATTGCTTTGGTTCCTGCAACAGATAACCGACCTGGAGAAAATGCCTACACACCTGGTGATGTCATAAAAATGTATGATGGCCAAACTGTTGAAGTTTTAAATACAGATGCAGAAGGTAGAATGATTTTAGGTGATGCTTTGGCTTATGCTAAAAAATACAAACCTGAATTGGTGATGGATTTTGCAACATTAACAGGTGCAGCAGCAGCAGCAATTGGGTCATACGGAATTGTTTGTATGGGAACTGCATCAGAAGAAACCAAAGCAAAACTAAAAACTGCAGGTAACAATGTACATGAAAGATTGGTTGAGTTTCCTTTTTGGGATGATTATGCTAAACTAATCAAAAGTGATATTGCTGACATGAAAAATATTGGTGGTCCTGTTGGAGGAGCAATCACAGCAGGTAAATTCCTTGAAAAATTCACTGATTATCCTTGGATGCACTTTGATATTGCTGGTCCGGCATTTTTAGGATCTAACGATAGCTATAGAGGCAAAAATGGCACAGGTGTTGGAGTTAGACTAATTTTCGATTTTATTAAAAACTATCAATCCGAAAATAAATAAGATGAGCAAATTACCTATCATAGGAATTAGTATTGGGGACATAAATAGTGTAGCTGTTGAAGTTGTGATTAAGTCTTTGGTAGATCACAGACTAAATGAATATTGTATACCCGTTGTTTATGGTTCATCAAAAGTGATTAGTTTCTGGAGAAAAAACTTAAATCTCCCTGATTTTCAATTAAATATTGTAAAATCTATAGACCAGATAAATGCCAGAAAGAGCAATATTATCAATGTATGGGAGGAAGATGTAGAAATTAAACCGGGAGAAGCCACAGAGTTAGCCGGAAAATATGCATTTAAGGCATTAGAAGCGGCCACTAATGATATCGTTGAAGGGAAAATTCATGCTTTAGTTACTGCTCCTTTAAACAAAAACACAGTTAATACTGCTGATTTAAGATTTACCGGACATACAGAATACCTTGCCGAAAGAGCCGGAGCTGAAAGTTTAATGATTTTAGCGAGTCCGGATATTAGAGTTGCATTAGTTACCGGGCATATTCCTATAGGTGAAATCGCACAAAAACTAAATAAAGATCTGATTATTAGTAAAATAAAATTATTTCACAATAGTTTAAAAAATGATTTTGGTATAAATAGTCCACGAATTGCTGTTTTAGGGTTAAATCCTCATGCGGGAGATAATGGATTACTTGGTAAGGAAGAATTGGAAATAATTATTCCCGCAGTAGAACAAGCGCAAAAAGAAATAAGCGGAATCGTTTATGGACCTTATCCTGCTGATGGATTTTTTGGATCGGGTCAGTATAACAAATTTGATGGTGTTCTGGCCATGTACCATGATCAGGGATTAATTCCTTTTAAATCAATGGCATTTATGGATGGCGTGAATATTACGGCGGGATTACCGTTTGTTAGAACCTCACCAGATCATGGAACGGCATATTCGATAGCAGGAAAAAATATTGCCAATGAAGAATCTTTCAGAAATGCATTGTATGCTGCATTGGATATTTTAGGAAAAAGGAATTTTTCGAAAGACATAAATTCAAATCCACTTCCATTGACACCAATGAAAAGGGAAAGATTTAGAATTGACTTTTAATCTGTCTAAAAAAACAGAAGAAAAGGTAAAAAAAGTGGGAAAACAGCCCAAAAAAACATCTTAGTGACTGAAAATCAGAATAAAACAAAAAAAACTAAATTTTTAGTACAAAGTCGTATTTTTGTCGGCTCGAAAAATGGGATTGAAGACTAATACATATTTAATTGAATTCAATAAGTTACAACATGGCTTAAATGAATATGAATTTGATATAAATGATGAATTTTTATCGGATTTTGAATTTTCACCAATTAAATCTGGGGATGTAAAAGCTGAAGTAGCAGTTACAAAATCAGAAAATGTATTAGAATTTGAGGTTCATTTAGAGGGAAGTGTTCTGGTTCCTTGCGATACATGTTTGACAGAAATCAATTTACCGGTAGATGAGTATTTTGATTTTTTGATAAAAATGAGTGAAGAAAATAATTTCGATGATCCTGAAATTATTTATTTAAATCGTAATGAAATCAGCTATGATTTAAAGCAATTTCTATATGAAAGCGTATTATTGTCGCTTCCAAACGTTAAAAATTGCGATGGATTCGAAGAACCAAAACCATGTGATCAAACCGTTCTGAACAGAATTCAGAGCCAAGTAGATGATAATGAGGAAGATTCTGATGATCCAAGATGGGAAAAATTAAAAGATATATTAAAATAACTAATAAATAGGAGAACTATAAAATGCCACATCCAAAACGAAAAATCTCAAACTCACGTCGTGACAAACGCAGAACACATTACAAAGGAGCTGCTCCTACATTAACCACAGACGTAACATCTGGCGAAGTTCATTTGCGTCACCGTGTTACAGCTAACGGTTACTATAAAGGAAAGCTTGCATTTCCTGAAATGAACAAAGATATTTAATCATTCTCCACCTTCAACCCTGAGGTAAATGAAGATTGGTTTTGATGTCATGGGAGGCGATTTCGCCCCCAAGGAAGCGATTGCGGGAGCAATTCTTGCCCACAAAGAATTGGGAGATTCTGTAAAAATTGTTTTAATAGGTGATCAGGAACAAATTCAACATCATTTAGAAAATGATGGAGTGAATCCAGAAGTATTTGAAGTTGTTCATACAACTGAGGTTATTGGAATGGGTGAACATCCTACAAAAGCAATCTCACAAAAAAAGAACTCAAGTATTGCTGTTGGATTTGGACTTTTGGCTTCTAAAAAACTTGATGCATTTGTAAGTGCAGGAAATACAGGAGCTATGTTAGTAGGTTCAATGTTTTCTGTTAAACCAATTGAAGGTGTAATACGTCCAAGTATCACAGCTACAGTGCCTAAACTAAATGGTAAATTTGGTTTGATTTTAGATGTTGGTGCAAATGCAGATTGCAAACCCGATGTATTGTTTCAATTTGGTATTCTTGGTTCATTAATGATGAAGCATGTTTACGGAGTTGATGACCCTAAAGTTGGCTTATTAAGTATCGGTGAAGAAAAAGAGAAAGGTAACTTAATAACCACTGCAGCTCATCATATGATGGAAGAAACCACTGCATTTCACTTTATTGGAAATGTAGAAGGTAGAGACTTTTTAAATGACAAAGCTGACGTTATTGTATGTGAAGGATTTACCGGAAATGTAGTCCTTAAAGCTTTTGAATCAATGTTTTATGTATTGAAGAAAAGAGGTATACAAGACGAATTCATTGAAAGATTCAATTATGAAAATTATGGAGGAACACCTATTTTAGGAGTAAACGCCCCTGTAATTATCGGACATGGAATTTCGAATGCAAAAGCTTTTAAAAATATGATTTTTACAGCTAAGAATGTTGTTGATTCAGACTTAGTTAATATAATTAGAACTTCATTAAAAGATGTAGTTCTACCTATCTAAAAATGAATAAAATTACAGCCGCAATTACCGCAGTTAATGGATACGTTCCACCAACAGTATTAAGTAATAAAGATTTAGAAAAACTGGTAGATACCAACGATGAGTGGATCATGACCAGAACCGGAATCAAAGAGAGAAGAATCTTAAATGAACCGGGTTTGGCTACATCTGATATGGCTGTAGAAGCGGTAAATGGATTATTGAAGAAACGTGGAATTGGAGCAGATGAAATTGACCTAATTATTTTTGCTACAGTTACAAGTGATATGATTTTCCCTTCAGCTGCATGTATTCTAGCTGATAAAATTGGAGCAAAAAATGCTTTTGGTTACGACCTGGCAGCTGCATGCTCCGGTTTCTTATTTTCTATTGAGACAGCTTCAAATTTTATTTGCGCTGGTAAGTATAAAAAAGTATTGGTAGTTGGAGGCGATAAAATGTCGTCAATTATTGATTATACTGATAGAAATACCTGTATTATTTTTGGAGATGGTTGTGGAGCTGTTTTACTCGAACCCAATTATGAGGGTTTAGGAGTAATAGATTCAGTATTAAAAATTGATGGAAGTGGAAGACATTTTTTACATCAAAAAGCAGGAGGTTCATTAAAACCACCTAGCCACGAAACTATTGATGCCAAAGAACATTTTGTTTATCAGGATGGTAAAACCGTATTCAAGTTTGCTGTAACCGGAATGGCAGATGTTTCTGCTCAAATAATGGAGAGAAATAACCTAACCTCAGAAGATATCGCCTGGTTAGTGCCACATCAAGCAAATTTGCGTATCATTGATGCAACAGCAGAAAGAATGGGATTGGGTAAAGAAAAAGTGATGATTAATATTGATCATTTTGGAAATACTACAAACGGCACATTACCATTGTGTTTATGGGAATGGGAAAATAAATTAAAAAAAGGTGACAACTTAGTTTTGGCAGCTTTTGGGGGGGGATTTACTTGGGGAGCGATTTATTTAAAATGGGCTTATGATGGAATATAATTGCTAAAAATTAACCAAAAGCAATTTCATTTCATTTTTTTTATATTTTTGACTTTCTTAATCATTCATTTATGGAATTAAAAGAAATCAAGGAACTGATACGATTAGTTTCTGATGCAGGAGTATCTGAGGTTGAAGTTGAACGTGGAGATTTTAAAATTTCTATCAAGAAAACTGACGACAAAGTAACTTATGTTCAAAGTGCACCAGCTATTGCACATCCAATTTATCATGAAGCACCAAGAACTGCTCCGGCAGCATCTGAGGTACACACAGAAAGAATGGAAGCTCCAGCTGCAAAAGCTGATAGCCTAAGCGGAAATTATATCACAATAAAATCTCCGATGATTGGTACATATTACAAATCTCCATCTCCTGACAAACCACAGTTTGTTCAAATTGGTGATGAAATTAAACCAGGTCAAGTTTTATGTATCGTTGAAGCAATGAAACTTTTTAACGAAATCGAATCTGAAATCTCAGGTAGAATTGTTAAAATTTTAGTTGAAAACGCTTCACCGGTTGAATACGATCAACCACTATTCTTAGTTGAGCCTATTTAGTTCATTTATTGAGCAATAAGGTTTTACAGATAGATAAACTAAAACAACATGTTTAAAAAAATACTGATTGCTAATCGTGGTGAGATAGCTTTACGTGTAATACGTACAGCCAGAGAAATGGGAATTAAAACCGTTGCTGTTTACTCAACCGCAGATAGAGATAGCCTTCATGTAAGATTTGCTGATGAAGCGGTTTGCATAGGACCTCCTCCTTCGCCACAATCTTATTTGAATATGGCCAATATTATTGCAGCTGCAGAAATTACAAATGCAGATGCAATTCATCCAGGTTATGGATTTCTTTCTGAAAATGCTAAGTTTTCTCAAATATGCCGTGACCATGGTATTAAGTTTATAGGTGCTTCACCAGAGATGATTAACTCTATGGGTGATAAAGCCAGTGCTAAAGATACCATGAAAAAAGCAGGAGTTCCTGTAATTCCTGGTTCTGAAGGCTTATTAGCAAGCGCTGAAGAAGGTATTGAGTTAGCAAAACAAATTGGCTACCCAGTAATTATCAAAGCAACTGCCGGTGGCGGTGGTCGTGGTATGAGAATTATCTGGAAAGACGAAGAATTCGAAAAAAACTGGGATAGCGCAAAACAAGAAGCTGCTGCTGCTTTTGGAAACGATGGTATCTACATGGAAAAATATGTGGAAGAACCTCGTCATATTGAAATCCAATTAGCTGGCGACCAATACGGAAAAGTTTGTCATTTAAGTGAAAGAGATTGTTCAATTCAACGCAGACATCAAAAGCTGGTTGAAGAAAGTCCTTCTCCTTTTATTACTGATGAACTTCGTGAAAAAATGGGTGCTGCTGCTGTTGCAGGTGCTTCTGCCATTGGATATGAAGGTTTAGGTACTATTGAATTTTTGGTAGATAAACACAGAAACTTCTACTTCATGGAAATGAATACTCGTATTCAGGTTGAACACCCGGTTACAGAAGAAGTTATTAATTTTGACCTAGTTAAGGAACAAATTTTAATTGCTGCTGGCGTACCAATTAGTGGAAGAAATTACTATCCAACTCGTCATGCAATTGAAGTTCGAATTAATGCTGAAGATCCTTATAATAATTTCAGACCAACTCCGGGTAAAATTGAGTACTTACACAAACCGGGAGGACATGGAGTAAGAGTTGATACACATATTTATGCTGGATACACTATTCCGTCAAATTATGATTCAATGATTGCTAAAATGATTGTTACTGCTCAAACCAGAGAAGAAGCAATTATTAAAATGGAAAGAGCTTTAGGTGA
>JBMLOK010000065.1:0-3134 GCA_049243005.1 Bacteroidia bacterium
AAAAAAGCGGCTCATATCCTTAGATACAAGCCGCTTTTTTTAGAAATTATTTTGAATTAATAACCAAAAATTTCTTCTAAACTTACTTCTGTTACTTTGCCGTATTTCGACAAATCTTCCATTTTAATTTTGTCTTTAGAACCCATTACACAATAAGTGAAAGGTTTGTTTTTATAGGTTGTTTGTTGAAAGTTGACCACATCTTTTAACGTGATTTTCGGAAGACTTTCATATACATCTTTATTGATGTCTTTTGTTAAACCTAATTTTTCATTAGCCACATAAGAGAAAATGATATCAGCATCATTGGTTCTTTGTGTTTCAATTCCATTAATTAATGAACCTTTTGCTGCTTCAAACATATTTTCTGCTTGTGGCATATCATTCAATAATTCATTCATAGCAGGAACAGCTTCATTCATTTTGTCGGATTGAGTTCCAACATAAGCCATAATATAATAAGGATCGTTTTTCTTACCTGGTTGTAAGTATCTTGAATAAGTTGAATAAGCCAATGCTTTACTTTCACGAATAGTTTGGAAAACTACTGACGACATTCCTCCACCAAAATATTCATTGAACATAGTAATCATTGGTGTCATGCTTGGATCGTAACCAACTGCTGTTTTGCTTAACCACATAATTTCAGCCTGAACCATATCATAATTTACAAATAGAACTTTGTTTTCTTTGGTGTCTTGTCTGGTGAATTCAACCGGTTTAGGAATACTTAAAGCAACTTTTGGAGTTTTATGTTCTTTAGCAAGAATGCCGTTTAAACCTTTTAGTTCTTGTGGACCAAAATACCAGATTTTATGAGTGTAAGAAGTGATATTGTGAATGTATTTAACCAAATCGTCTGCTTTTAACGCTTTTAATTCAGCTGAACTTAATTCATGTTTGAATGGATTTTTTGCACCATACATAGCATAGTTTTGAAGTGCTACTCTAAAGATTAAACCTTTGTTCTTCTTGGCATCTTCTCTTGATTTCAAGGTTCTTTCAACCATGGTATTTAATGCTGCTTGATCTGGTTTTGCATTAGCCAATAAATGTTCGAATAATTTCACTGCAGGAACAAAGTTTTCATCCAATCCGCTTAAAGAAACATAAACTTGTTCATTTGAAACATTCACGCTAAAATCACAAGCCAGTTTGAAGAATTCTTTGCTAATTTCCTCTGCTGAATACTTATCAGTCCCTAAATATTGTAACATGTTTACAGCTACAGGTAATTTCAAATCATTGAATTTTCCCATTTCCAAAACATAGTATAATTGGAATAAACCTGATTCTGTATTTCTAACATAATAAACATTTCCCATACGAGTCATGTCTTTGTCGAAATCAATGAACTTAGGTTTGATAGAAGGAGAAGGACTTTCAGTAACTTGTTTCACAAATGGAGAAACATCATTTCTGTTTACTTCAACAGGAGTAATTTCAGGTTTTTCAATTTTTGAGATAGATTTATCTTCACCTAATCTTTTATAAACAACAATATAATCGTTGGTGAACCATTTTTTAGCAAATTCAACCAATTCAGTTTTGGTAATTTTGCTCATCAAATCCAATTCTTCAGAAACATTTTTCCAGTTTCTATCCATGCAAAATGCATCTAACATGGCATAAGCTCTTCCATCGTTGTTTTCGCGTTCCTTAATTTTGTAAATTTTCAAATTGGCTATAATTGCTTTTAAAGTAGCATCATCAAATTCACCATTTTTTAATTTTTCAATCTGGTTTAAAATCAATGTTTTTACTTCTTCTAAACTTTGGTCTTTTTTAGGTTTACCGCTAATAAACATCACACTGTAATCTTTATTTGCCCAAGTTGAAGAACCTGCGCTAAGAACAGCTTGTTTTTTTACTAGGTTTAAGTCGATTAATCCGGCTTTTGCATTCGATAACAACATATCAGCCATTTGTAACATCATCGATTCTTTGGTGCCTCCACCTGGGAATCTGAATCCAATCATTAAGTTTTCAGCATCAGGACCATAAACGCTGATTTCATCAGGAGTAGTTTTTGCAACTTCAGGATTAAAGGTAAAAGCAGGAACCGGTTTTGGCTGCATGTAAGAAAATTTCTCATCAATCACACGAATCATTTTATCAGGATCGATATCACCAGATAAAATAATTGCCATATTATTAGGCACATAATAAGTATTGTAATAATTTCTGATTTTAACCAATGAAGGATTTTTCAAATGTTCAACTGTACCAATGGTAGTTTGAGTTCCATAAGAATGGTTTTTGAATAAACCTTTTAACATGGCTTCAAAAACTTTACGACCATCATTGTCTAATGAAATATTCTTTTCTTCATAAACAGCTTCTAATTCGGTATGAAACAAACGTAAAATTGGGTTACGGAATCTTTCTGCTTCAATTCCAAGCCATTTTTCCATGTTGTTTTCAGGAATATCATTTACATAAACTGTTTGCTCTAAAGAAGTAAATGCATTGGTTCCTTGTGCACCAATTACCTGCATCAATTTATCGTATTCGTTGGCAATTGCAAAACTTGAAGCTACTCCCGAAACAGAATCGATTTGGTGATAAATGTTTTTTCTTTTGGCTTCGTCAGTTGTTTTGTTGTATAATTCGTAAAGGGCATCAATTTTATCTAATTGCTCTTTTTCTTTTGCCCAATTTAAGGTACCATAAGTATCGGTTCCTTTAAACAACATATGTTCTAAATAATGTGCTAATCCTGTATTATCGGCAGGATCATTTTTGCTACCGGCTTTGGTGGCAATCATTGTTTGAACTCTAGGTTGTTTTTTGTTAACGCTCATCATCACTGTGAGTCCGTTTTTTAAAACATAGGTTCTAACTTTTAATGGGTCGTTGCTTACCGTTGTGTATTGGTATTTGCCATCGGCCGACTTTAAAGTTTGTGTTTCGAATTTAGTTTGTGCATTTGCAAACAGTATTGCAAAAACCAAACTAAGCATGAAAATGGTTTTCCTCATGGGTTTAGGTATTTTATTTAAAGGGTGAAAATCTTAATTTTTTGATTGAAACCAAAAGTCTTTTATTTAAGTGGTTAAATATAAATCTTTTAGTGTATTTTTTTATTGTTGTGGAATTGGCAGAACCTTCGCCATTCTTGGGTTTCCGCTGAT
>JBMLOK010000065.1:3234-8428 GCA_049243005.1 Bacteroidia bacterium
TTTTTTATTGTTGTGGAATTGGCAGAACCTTCGCCATTCTTGGGTTTCCGCTGATGTCGTTTTTGACGATAATTTTTCTCTGCATTTTTTCGCCAAGTTCTAAAAGGGCATTCGATTGAGATGCAGCTATTTCAAAATAAATCAGGCCTTTACTTAATTCTATAATCCTTTTGTAAAATAAAAGTGGAGTTTCATTGGGCACAAATAAAGCAATTGAAGGTTCAAAATCTTTTACATTGATGTGCATTTCAGTTTTTTCAATTTCAGGTATATAAGGAGGATTACTGATAATGATGTCAAAATTTCCTTCTATTATAAACTGTTCAGCTTCAGGGGAAAGTATGTCAATTTTTTTAAACTGAATGCTGCAAACATTCTTTTTGGCATTGTGTTGAGCAACTTCCAAAGCATCTTCAGAAACATCAATAGCAGTTATATTCCAGTTCTTTTTTTCTTTGGCGATTGAAATGGCTATACAACCCGAACCGGTTCCAATATCTAAAATCTTTAACTCCGGTAAATTTTGATTTTCCTCTAAAAGCCAGTCTATGAGTTCTTCAGTTTCTGGACGTGGAATTAAAACCGACTCATTTACATCAACCACAATTTTTCTGAACCAGGCATATCCCAAAACATATTGAAGTGGTTTCCCTTTTTGTAATTCTTCAATACAATAACTCAGTTTCATCTCTTCAGCCGAATCAATTTCTTTGTCTATAATGCTGAGATGTTGCTTTTTAATGAGAAGGATTTCTTCGATTAAAATACAAACAATTTCATGAGCCTCAGCCGGTTCATAAATGTGTTTGAGCAGGTTTTTAGCAAATGGAAGAAATTCGGAAACTAACATGGTTCTTTTAAGGCTTAGAAATAAGTCTTGCAAAATACTACTTTCGTGGCATTGATGAACCATTCTTTATTCATGAGGAGATGCCTTGAACTCGCAGAAGCGGGTAGGGGTAAAGTTGCACCTAATCCTTTAGTGGGTTCGGTTTTGGTATATGATGACAAAATTGTTGGAGAAGGATTTCATCAAAAATTTGGTGAAGCCCATGCCGAAGTGAATTGTATCAATTCTTTAAAAGATACTTCTATTTTACCTCATTGTACTTTGTATGTTAATCTGGAACCTTGTTCGCATTTTGGAAAAACACCTCCTTGTGCCAATCTAATTATTCAATCAGGAATTAAAAAAGTGGTGATTGGAATGAGTGATCCCAATGAATTAGTTGCAGGTAAAGGAATTCAAATTCTGAAAGATGCAGGTATTGAAGTCATCACAGGAATTTTGGAAGAAGAATGTAAATGGTTGAATCGCAGATTTATCAAGTATATCACAAAAAAAGAGCCTTATATTATTTTAAAATGGGCTCAGACTTTAAGTGGATATATTGCTCCTGATGCCAATAAAATGAGTAAGGAAGAATTTGAACAAGCAAGACATATAACAGGATTCATTGTTCAAAAACAGGTTCACAAATGGAGAACTGAAGAAGATGCTATTTTAGTAGGTAGCAATACTGCTTTATTAGATAATCCTGCTTTGAATGCCAGAGCTTGGGTAGGCAGAAATCCTTTGAGAATCATAGTTGACAGAAACTTAAAATTACCTTCAGATTTAAAGATTTTTGACAATTCACAAGAGACTTGGATCATCAACAAAAAAGAAGAAAAGAACAATAGTTTAACAAGCTGGTTGAAATATGAAGAATCTGTAGATTGGATGGATTTTGTGAAACAAAAAATGTTTGAAGCTGGTAAACAAAGTCTAATTATTGAAGGCGGATTACAGATTTTAACACATGTAATTGAATCTGGAAATTGGGATGAAGCTCAGATTTTTCATACACCAGCGCATATTTCTGAAGGAGTGAGAGCACCTGCAATACATGGTGTTTTGAAGGAGTCTGGTGAATTGGATAATAGTATTTTTAAAAGATATATCAATGGTCGTTTTTTTACTGCTTAGTATTTTATTTTCAACTTTAACAGTTAGCTTTTTTAAGATTTTTGAAATTAAAAAAGTACAAACATTTCAGGCAATTGTAATGAATTACCTGAGTTGTGGAATTATAGGAAATCTTCTTTCAGAAAAAACAATTTTTCAGATTCAGGTATGGAATACTGATTGGTATATTTATACTTTGATATTAGGTTCTTTATTCATTAGTATTCTTTTCTGTATTGGCCTAACTGCACAGAAAATGGGCGTTTCAGTTAGTATGGTTGCTGCAAAATTATCAGTGGTGATTCCGGTTTTGGTAGCTGTTTTTCTTCACGATGAAATGCCGGGAATAATTGGTGTGATTGGAATTGTAGTTTCTATGATTGCAGTTATCATTATGAGTAGAAGTAATGAAGAACAAGCAACATCAGCCAACTTATGGATATTGCCTTTATTGGTTTTTGTGGGAAGTGGTTTTATTGATTCGATTTTACATTACCTCGAAGAAATGTTTATTCCGGCCTATAGCGCTGATACTATTGTAACCACCGTTTTTCTCAATGCATTTTTATTGGGTTCAATTATTCTAATAGGTGGAATTATTACAGGTAAAACTAAACTTGATTTAAAATCCATTCTTTGGGGATTGTTATTAGGATTGCCAAATTATTTCAGTATGTTTTTTCTGGTTAAAACATTACAAGGTTCAAATGCTACCATTATTTTTCCTATCAATAATATTGGAATTGTTTTGGCCAGTACTTTGTTTTCAGTTTTGTTTTTTAAAGAAATTCTAACCAAAAACAAATGGATTGGTTTGAGTCTTGCTTTGCTTGCCATTGCTTTAATGTCGATATAAAATGTTGTTTACAGATTCATATCAAACCATTAAAAGCATTTGTGAGGCTGAATTAAGAGAGCGTGCAAGCAGGTTTATAGCATATGCTTATCCAATTAAAACTGAACAGGATGCGAAAGATATTATTCAGCAGTTAAAAAAAGAACATTATTCGGCAGCACATCATTGCTGGGCTTTGGTATTGGAACCTGATTCCTCTTTTCAAAAAAGTTCAGACGACAGAGAGCCATCAGGAACAGCAGGAAGACCCATACTCAGAACCATTTTGGCGAAAAACCTGACTAATATTTTAGTAGTGGTGGTACGTTATTTTGGAGGAAAATTATTAGGAGTTCCCGGTTTGATTGCTGCTTATGGTGGCGCATCTGAAGCTTGTCTTGAGAAAGTGGAGATTGTAAAAAAGGATTTGTTTAATCAGTATAAAATTGAAATTCCTTTTGCCAGACACCATGAACTTATTAGACATTTTAAACAATTCGATTTAAAATGTCTAATAAGTTCATGGTGTCTGGCAAAAGGAATTTATTAGACATTTTAAACAATTCGATTTAAAATTCTATCCTCATGTTGAAGAAGATTTTGAGGGTATTATATTTGAAGTAAGTCCAACAAAAGTGAATGCCGTTTTAGATAAAATAAAAGAGAATGGATTCAATACACCCAAATGGTTAAAATATGAGAAATAAATTTACACTGTTTTTTTTATTACTAAATGTTTGTGTATTCGCTCACACATCAATAGATACTCAAAAGAAAGCTATTACTTCGAGGACTACTTTTTCAGTTAATTTTAAGCAGTTTAGTGAATTAGAATTACAGAACTTTTTAAGAACTACATTTCTGAATTCGAAAGATCAGGCACATAGTTTTAAAATGTTGTTTGAGAAAAACAGTGTTGTAGGAAAACATCAGTTGTTTCAACATTATTACAATGGCATTCCTGTTTACGGAAGTGATATCAAACTAAACATCAATAAAAATGGCTTTTTGATATATGTAAGCAGTAATCTAGAAAACGGAACTGCTACAAACATCAGCTTTAAGTCAAACCAATCCAACATGGTTTGGACCAATAATAATGGTGATTATTCAATTGCTTATTTGAACAAAGTGAAATCTGAAACTGGTGTTTTGTTTGAAGAAATCAGAAATGAAAAAGGCGAATTGTTAAGTAGCAGACAGTTAGATTTATTAGCTAAGCAAGATACTTTAGTTAGTAGTAAATTGTTCAAGCCAGATCCGTTAACCACAGCTCAAAAAGCGTATGGCGCTGACAACGGACTTTGGGTGAATAACAATGGGAATGATTATCCTGAAATATCAGCACAAAGAGTAAATGTTACGGTTCCAATTCGTTTTGATAATGATAGTTTTTTTGCTGAAAACAAATATGCTATCATCATGGATTTAGAGTCGCCAAGCAATGAACCATTTACCTCTAAAACAGCCAATTTCGATTTCAGCAGAAACCAGACTTTCTTTAGGGAATTCATGGTATTGTATCATATTGCTGAAGTACAGGCTTATTTAAAAAGTATTGGATTGGATAGTCTGGCCAATTACCAGATTAAAGTTGATCCAACAGCTTTTCAAGGACAAGACCAATCGAGGTTTGCTTTTGATAATGATGATCCATCGCTTTATTTTGGAACAGGCGGAGTACCTGATGCAGAAGATGCAGACGTGATTGTGCATGAATATACCCATGCATTAAATTACAGCATTGCACCTAATTCAACAAACGGACTAGAGCGATTGGCATTTGAGGAAGCCAATTGTGATTTCATGGCAACACAATATTCTAAAGCTATTTCAGAGTTTAATTGGAGAAAGGTGTTTAACTGGGATGGACACAATGTTTACTGGGATGGAAGAAATACCGATACAAACAAAAAATATCCTACCAATGTAAGCTCTGATTTTTATTCAACATCAGAAATCTGGAGTAGCATGTTAAACGATATCAGTTTGGATTTAGGAAGAGAAGTAACAACCAAATTGTTATTTGGATCAACCTACTTTTATACCAACAATATGAGTTTGCAGGATGCCGCAGATTTATTGGTAGTAGCAGATAGTTTATTGTATTCGAGGGCACATTATGGTCCCTTAAAAACCAGGTTACAAGAAAGAGGATTTGCAGTGGTTTTATCAGTAGATCCAATTGAAGCATTCAAAGAGCAAGTTCAATTATTTAACACCAATGGATTTGCAAACGGCAGTGGAGCTTTGGTAATCAACAATCAATCGAACAAAGAACTACAATACAAAATTTACACTTTAGAAGGCAAATTGATTGCTGAAAGCGAATGGAATACCAACTTCAAAATTGAGTCGAATCAATTCACAAGTGGCATCTATTTAATAGAAATCAGCAATGGCGAAAATGC
>JBMLOK010000066.1:0-1165 GCA_049243005.1 Bacteroidia bacterium
ACAGCAGCATCTTCCCAGTTCCATGCTTTTGTATACACTAAGCTGCTGGTACCACTGATATTACCACCTTGAGGAACACATTGGGTAAAAAGAATCCCATTAAAAGTAGCAGTAGGTAATATTTTTGAATCGGTATTGTAAGCAATTAATGCACGTACATTCGGATTCATATCACCGGTTTCATTAAAATCTCTTGTTGCTCTAACTGCATCAATTTCATTCAAACCCATGATATTGTTTAATGCAATGATACCAGGATAAATATGTTTTCCGGTGGCATCAATTGTTTTTGCATTTTTGATGAAACTTACGGGAGCATCACCAACTTCCATCACCTTACCTCGGTTTAAAACAATGGTCCCGTTTTGGATGAGTTTACCATTACCTAAATGAATAGTTCCTCCACTAATAACAATAGGAATTTCTTGTGCCTGCACATTCATAACTAAACAGGTTCCTAAAATTCCGGCTAAAATTGATTTGATATATTTCATACTCGTTTTGTTTTTTTCTTTGTTGATGTATTCAGGTTTGCTAATCCTGTTAAACCTTTTTCAGGTGATATTTTTAAATAGACTTCCTTTGAATCTTCTCCTTCATAAAATCTGATTTTCCAGGTTTTGTTCCTTATCCAAATTACATCGTTGATATTCATTTCTGCATCATCATTAGCAATTCTAAAATGTGATGATTGGATTACATTTCCTTTATTAAATATTTCATATGAATTGCTTTGCATCCCAAGATTGATATCAGTATGGAATACAATTTCTGAAGATTTTTTATTTACCTCATGAATACTAAAATCCCAGAAATCACATGCACCACACATGCCGCTTCTAAATGCATTGTAAAGATTCTGGGTTTTGAGAAGAACTCTGCCATCCGTGAGTTGTACGTATTCAGGTAAAAACCGACTGAAATCGAATTTTTCTTCTGTTTCAGGATTTGTTAGTGTATATAATTCTGACTCGAATTTTTGTCCTCTGAAGAGGTATATCACTTTAAACAAATCACATAGTTGAGAATTGCCCTCATCTCCATTCATATCTACATATTGTAAGATATAAGTTCTGATTTTTTCTTTTCCGATTAGACTATTGTATTTGAATAAAGTATCAGGAATTTGTTGTTCGATTGGTGGAATTAGTTCTTCATTGATTTC
>JBMLOK010000067.1:0-7029 GCA_049243005.1 Bacteroidia bacterium
CCCCATTTACAAAATTGAGACACAACAAATAATATTATATTTATAAAACAGTAAGTAATGCTAATGCTTTTGGGCCCTATTTAAAAATCTCAATTGGTGAAAAGTTTCGACTTTTTGGAATTGGCTCTATAGGAATTATTAATTTTACCGGAAAGTATATTTACAAATTACATCCTTCCGAAGGACATGATTCTTACTTTTGGGATGACAGACATGTAAAAAATCTGGTTAGTAATTCTGAATTTTATAAATCGATTGGAATTGGGTTCAGATATGATTGGATTGAATTTGCAGTAACGAATAATCAAATTAACCCATCTAGAATTTTAGACCCAACCAGCATTGAGATGGATAAATTAGGCAACCTTAATAATTATGGTATAATAAATGGGCCAAATAATATCTGGACTTTCTCAATTACCATCTCTCCTATAATTCGCTAATAAATTTTATTCTTAGCAAAATAAGACATCCGAATCATTTTTATTTTCTGCTCTAAAACTTTTGTGCTTGGTCAGTTAACATTCTATAGTAAAACAAAAGCATTTAGAACACATTACTGAGGTGTTAGATATACTATTTAGACATTCTAAAGTATATGCTTAGACAAATCAATCCACAGTTTTTTTTAACTTGATCCAATAATTGGTCCTCTGCAATTAATCAACAAATTTTATGGCATAAAAAAAGGCGCTTGAAGCGCCTTTGTGATCCCGCTGGGACTCGAACCCAGGACCCCTACATTAAAAGTGTAATGCTCTACCAGCTGAGCTACGGAATCATGTTACTTTGTGCAATTGCTTACTGATAACGTGGGTGCAAAAGTAGGGACAATTTTCACTTTATCAAATATCTCTACAATTATTTTTTATTTTTTTCTTTTCATTACTGAAAACCAGCGAAAAGAATTTTTCAACTTAATGATTTAATCTGCTAATTCTGCCTGAATTTCTTCTAAACTCATCGCATTTTCAATTCTAAAATTCCCAATAGCAGTTCTGCATAAACTATCAAGATAGCCTCCACCACCTAATAATTTACCTAAATCATGTGCCAAAGAACGAATGTAAGTCCCCTTACTACAGATAACTTTAAACTCAACAATTGGCCAATTAGTTTTAGTAATTTCAAATTTTTCTATAAAAATTCTTCTTGGCTCCATCTTCATCTCTTCACCTTTTCTTGCAGATGTATATGCTCTTTGTCCATTGACTTTAATAGCAGAATACTGCGGTGGAATTTGAAATTGTTCACCTTCAAATTTAAATGCAGCAGCTTGAATTTCTTCAAGACTTAAAGGCTTCATTTCAAATTGAAAATCAATCTCAGTTTCTTTATCAAAACTAGGTCTGCTTGCTCCTAAAAAGATGCTTCCGGTATATTCTTTTACCATGCCCATATAGGAATCAATATTCTTAGTTTCTTTCCCTATACAAACAATTAAAAGTCCAGTTGCAAGCGGATCTAATGTTCCGGCATGTCCAACTTTAATTTTCTTCTTTTTACCTTCTACTGCTCCTAAATCTCTATGAAGTTTATGGATAATCATTCTTTTGATTTTGTTAGTTACATCAAAAGAAGTCCAAGTAAGTGGTTTGTTTACAAGAATGACAGAGCCATTCTCTAAGTCGATTGGCATTTATCTTATAAAATTTGAAGTTCGTAGCCTGCAAAATACAATGCAAGGATTAAACTACCTACTATGATTCTATACCAACCAAAAACTTTAAATCCATTTTTTGTTAAAAATGCAATGAAGCCTTTAATAGCAATTAATGCTACTATAAATGCAACAATATTTCCAATCATTAAAACAGGAAGATTATCTGCATTAAATCCAAATTCTTTGTGGTACTTTAACATTTTATATCCGGTAGCTGCAAACATTGTTGGCACTGCCAAAAAGAATGAGAACTCAGCAGCAGCTTTTCTGGTAAGCTTTTGAGATAAGCCCCCAATAATGGTTGCGGCAGAACGCGACACTCCGGGAATCATGGCAATAACTTGAAAAAATCCAATGGTTAGTGCTTTCTTCCAGGTTACTTCATCATCATTGGAATTTTCATTATCAAGCCATTTATCTATGAACAATAATAATATTCCACCCAATAATAATGATATCGCAACAACGATAACATTCTCTAAAAGCGAATCAATAAAATCATTTAATAAAAAGCCTAAAACTGCTGCAGGTAAAAACGCAATTGCAAGTTTTAAATAAAAATCAAAGGTTTGAAAGAATCGTTTCCAATACAAAACTATAACTGAAAGGATAGCTCCAAACTGAATAGCAACTGTAAACATTTTTACGAATTCATCTGATTGAATTCCTAAAATTGATGATGCAATAATCATGTGTCCGGTAGAAGATACCGGCAAATATTCAGTAATTCCCTCAACAATAGCGAGAATAACAGCCTCTAAAATTCCCATTATTCAGCTTTACTTTTACGCATTATTGCGAAAATGCCAACTACAAAACCACTTAAAACAACAATTGGTGCTAAGGTTAATTTTCTGAAATCAAAAATATCCTCAGAGCCTGTCATTAAAGCAAATCCTACAAAAATAATTGCAACTGAAGCAATCATTAACATGTAATTTTCTTTACCAAAAATGAAGCTTTGGTTGCCTGAAATGTCTTTTTTAGGTTTTAAATTTTCTTTACTCATGGTTGCAATATCTGTTAAACAAGGAATTAATACAAATCTTCTATTTTGGTGTTGAGATACCTTTTGGTACTTAACCAGCTGCTAAACATACTCATACCTATACCAAGTACCAATAAAAAAACGAACAATAAAAAGAATTTTCCGGTATCGTACAATTGTTCTATCGATGGTATCCAAAGTGGTAAGGCATTCAAAATACTCATTAAAATAGCCAATGAGATAACCCAACCGAAGAATCCGTTTCTTACAGATCTCCAAACAAATGGCTTGATAATAAACCAATGCGTTGCTCCTACCAATTGCATACTTTTAATAGCAAATCTTTGTGCATATAAATTTAATCTAACCGTATTATTGATTAATATGGCTGAAATTATTGCAAATAAAAGCGACAATCCAATCAGTACCACGCCTATTGATTTAATATTAGATGATGCTTGTTCAAAAACTGTTCTTTGGTAACTCACTTCGATAACCATTGGAATTTGCTTTAATACACCTTCTATCCTATTAAGTTCATCAGAACCTGTAAAATCTTCTTTTAATTTTATTTGAAATGATGGCATCAGCGGATTAAATCCCAAAAAACTTATAAAATCCTGTCCAATTTCTCTGCTAAAATCTGCTGCCGCTTGTTCTTTACTGATGAATTTCAGCTCTTTTGCAAAGTTTTCAGTCTGAATTTTTTGCTGAATCTGATTTATTTGCTCCTGACTAATATTTTCATTCAAAAACAATTGTACCACCATATTTTCTTTAATGGCAGTACCCAGTTTTAACGATTGAATCATCAGAATACCCAATAAACCAAGCATTAACAGAACCATAGAGATACTTAGTATGGCCGAAATATAACTGACTCTTCTTCTTTGTTTCATCGTAAAAACGCAATTTATAGCTAACAAAAATACACCCTAAGCCAAGCAAAATAAAAATCCAAATTGGAAAAGCCTCAACATGCGTCTATTTTTGCAGACTTTAAAAACCAGATTCAGATATATGAGCAAAGAATACAAGCATTCGGAAATTGAAAGTAAGTGGCAACAATATTGGAATGAAAATCAGACTTATAAAGTTGAAGAAGATTCTTCAAAACCAAAATTCTATGTGCTTGATATGTTCCCTTATCCTAGTGGTGCAGGTTTACATGTAGGACATCCACTGGGTTATATTGCTTCTGATATTTACAGCAGGTATAAAAAACTTAAAGGATTTAATGTTTTACATCCAATGGGTTATGATGCATTTGGTTTACCGGCTGAACAATATGCTATTCAAACAGGTCAACATCCTGCAATAACAACTAAAGAAAATATTGCTCGGTACCGAGAGCAATTAGATAAAATTGGATTTTGTTATGACTGGTCTCGTCAGGTAAAAACTTCTGAACCGGAATATTATAAATGGACACAATGGATTTTTCTGAAATTGTTCCATTCTTGGTACAATCCTATCAATAATAAGGCTGAGAGTATTGATATTTTGATTAAACGATTTGAAGAAAATGGATGTTTAGGCACTTCGGATCAAATCTTAACCGGTGGCATTGAAACCAATGTTGAGGCATTTACTGCGGAAGAGTGGAAATCATATTCTGAAAAACAAAAAGAAGCTGTTTTAATGAATTTCAGATTGGCATATTTAGCTGAAAGTTATGTAAACTGGTGTCCTGCACTAGGAACTGTTTTAGCCAATGATGAAGTAAAAGAAGGTGTGAGTGAAAGAGGCGGTTATCCTGTTGAAAGAAAATTGATGATGCAATGGAGCCTTCGTATTACTGCTTATTCTGATAGATTGCTTCAAGGTTTAGATTCTTTAGATTGGACCGACTCATTAAAGGAAGCACAAAGAAACTGGATTGGCAAAAGTACCGGAGCTTCTGTATTTTTTGCGGTGAAAGGTTCTGATAAAAAAATTGAAGTTTTCACAACCAGACCTGATACTTTATATGGCGTAAGTTATGTAACTCTTGCTCCTGAACATGAATGGGTTTCTGAATTAACTACAAGCGATAATAAAACTGCAGTTGATGAATACGTTACTTATGCTAAAAACAGAAGTGAACGTGAGAGAATGGCAGATGTAAAAAAAGTAAGTGGTCAGTTTACTGGTTCATTTGCGATTCATCCTTTTACAGGTCAAGAAATTCCAATCTGGATTGGAGATTATGTTTTAGCAGGTTATGGAACTGGAGCTGTTATGGCAGTTCCGGCGCATGATAGCAGAGATTTCGCTTTTGCTAAACATTTCAATTTACCAATCATTCAAGTAATTGAAACTCCTTCAAGTCATGATTTAAACCAAGCTTCATGGGATGAAAAATCAGGTAAATTAATTAACTCAGAGTTTCTTAATGGCCTTGAAGTTAAAGAAGCTATCTTTACTTGTATCAAACATTTAGAGGAAACCGGCTCTGGTAAAGGTAAAACCAATTTCAGGTTAAGGGATGCAATTTTCGGCAGACAACGTTATTGGGGAGAACCAATTCCTATTTATTATAAAGACGGAATTGCTTATCCTTTAAGTGAAGATGAATTGCCATTGTTATTACCTGAGGTCGACAAATACCTTCCAACTGAAACAGGTGAACCACCTTTAGGAAGAGCAAAAGACTGGAAGTACAAAGGTGAATACGATTATGAATTAAGCACCATGCCGGGTTGGGCAGGAAGTTCATGGTACTTTTTGAGGTATATGAATCCTACAAACCAAACTGAATTTGCTTCAAAAGAAAGTCTTAACTATTGGCAACAAGTTGATTTATATTTAGGAGGAAGTGAACATGCAACAGGACATTTATTGTATGTACGTTTCTGGACAAAATTCCTTTTTGATTTAGGTTTAATTCCTACTGATGAACCGGCTAAAAAGCTGATTAATCAAGGAATGATTCAAGGTACTTCAGAAAAATTAAGGAAGATTGAACCAAGTCGTTCAAGGTTATATAATGTTGTAACCATCAATAATGATAAAGGTGAAGCAGTTGATTCATTTTATGAATTAATCATCAATGGTAAACAATATAAGTTTTCTTCTCGCCCTTCTGATTTGTTTATTAGTGAAAATGCATTGAAGTATTTTGAAACAGAAAACCCTAGTTTCTCTTCGTCAAATATTGATGTGAATTATGTTGAAAAAGCTGTTGTAAAATATCCTGAATTCATCAAAGCTCATCATTATGAAAATGCAGTTTTTCTTACTGCAGGCGGATTTTATCACAAGGGTGAATTTACTTCATTTAACAACAATGAATCAGAACAAATTATCTGTTTTCAGGAAGTTGAAAAAATGTCAAAATCGAAATACAATGTTGTAACACCTGATACCATTGTTGAAAATTTTGGTGCCGATACCCTGCGTTTATACGAAATGTTTTTAGGTCCTTTAGAACAAAGCAAACCTTGGAGTACACAAGGAATAGAAGGTGTTTCAAGGTTCCTGAAAAAGTTATGGCGTTTGTTTTTTAATGCTGAAGGTGAATTACAAATCAGTTACGAACCTGCTCCAAAACCTGCTTTAAAAAGTCTTCATAAAACCATTAAGAAGGTTGCTGAAGATATTGAAAACTTCTCATTTAATACTTCAGTAAGTACATTCATGATTTGCGTGAATGAACTAACTGAATTGAAATCAAATCACTTTGAAGTATTAAGAGATTTAATCATTGTTATGAATCCTTACGCTCCTCATATCACTGAGGAATTGTGGAATAAACTTGGTAACAATGATAGTATCAGCAAAGCTAGTTATCCGGTGTTTAATCCTGAGTATTTAATAGAAGATTCATTCTCCTATCCTATTTCAATCAATGGTAAACACAGAACCAATATTGAATTCAGTTTACAAGCAGATGCCAAAGAAATTGAAGCAACTGTTTTAGCTGATGAAATCGTGCAAAACTGGCTTAAAGGTGAAAGTCCAAAGAAAGTAATTTTTGTAAAAGGAAAGATTGTGAACATCGTTTTATAAGTCAAATGATTAAATAATCCAACAAAAAAGCCCGAGACAATGTCGCGGGCTTTTTTGTTATATCGATAAATAATGTTTTATTCAATCAAGTTTTGATAGCCATAGAGATTTTAAATCGCTTCTATCAAATCTTGTCTGGTTATAATATGTACATCACCCATTAAGTCTTTTACTAATACCGCAGCATTGTCTTTTGTAATCAAACGACTTACTTCTTCCATTGAAGCATCCGGACTTACAAATGGGAAGCTTGCAGACATCAATGAATCAACAGTTTTTGATTTGATATCATGTCCTTCCATGATGCTGTTAAATAATTGGGTATCGTTTAATGAACCAGTGAATTCACCAGCGGTATTTGTTACAGGTACTTGTGATATAAAGAACT
>JBMLOK010000067.1:7039-12932 GCA_049243005.1 Bacteroidia bacterium
TTCAAATCTTGGAGCTGAAATATAAATGGCTATTTCCAGAATGCTGTTAAACAATTGCGTATCGTTTAATGAACCGGTAAATTCTCCGGCTGCATTCACAACAGGAACTTGAGATATAAAGAACTTACGCATCATTCTTGTTGCAGCATCGATGGTATCAGTTTCTTTTACTGTAATTAACTTTTGGTGTTTATGACTTTCAATCAAATGAATGGCTTTGGTTTGTTCATTCGATAAGAAACCACGGTCGCGCATCCAATCATCATTAAACATTTTTCCAAGGTAACGAGTACCATGGTCATGGAAGATAACTACTACTACATCATCCTTTTTGAACATATGACGCATTTGCAATAAACCCGCCATGGCAGAGCCTGCAGAGTTACCTGCAAAGATTCCTTCTTCACGAGGAATTCTTCTTGTCATCACTGCTGCATCTTTATCAGTCACCTTTTCAAAATGGTCAATTACATTAAAATCTACATTCTGTGGTAAGAAGTCTTCCCCAATTCCTTCAGTAATATAAGGATAAATTTCATCCTTATCAAAAATGCCAGTCTCTTTGTATTTTTTGAAAACAGAACCATAAGTATCAATACCTAAAATCTTGATATTTGGATTCTTTTCTTTTAAATATTTTCCGGTACCACAAATAGTTCCACCTGTTCCAACACCTACAACCAAATGGGTAATTTTACCTTCAGTTTGCTCCCAGATTTCTGGTCCTGTGCTTTCGTAATGTGCTGCAGAATTCGATAAATTATCATATTGGTTTGGCTTCCATGAATTTGGAATATCTCTTACCAAACGAGATGAAACTGAATAATAAGAACGTGGATCTTCAGGGTCTACATCTGTAGGACAAACAATAACCTCAGCTCCAAATGCTTTTAATGCATCTACTTTTTCTTTGCTTTGTTTATCTGTAGTTGTGAAAATGCAACGATATCCTTTAATAACAGCTGCGATTGCCAAACCCATTCCTGTGTTTCCACTTGTACCTTCAATAATGGTATAACCAGGTTTTAAACGACCATCCTTTTCAGCATCTTCAATCATTTTAAGAGCCATACGGTCCTTAATTGAATTACCGGGATTAAAAGTTTCAACCTTTGCCAATACAGTACAAGGTAGTTCTTTTGTGATTTTATTTAGCTGAACAAGAGGCGTATTACCAATTGTTTCAAGAATATTTTTGCTCCACATACCCTGCGAAGGTAAAATTTTCAAGCAATTTAAAAAGAAGCTAAATCAGGTAAACTGAAATTCAAGCTTAAAATATAAGCTACAATGGTAATTATAGAGTACAAAATCAACTCTCCTATTGGAGTGTATTTTTTAACATCAACCCCTTGGGTTTTGCAGTAAATCACCAACATTATCTTCTCAATTATGTAAGAAATTACTGTTGCATAGGCAATTCCTCTAAGACCTAATTCAAGCTGAACAAACCAAAAAGATAAAATTAAATTGATGATTAAATAATTGGTTGATATCAAATAAAACACCCTGTTTTTCATCAAACCCATAATAACTGTTTGAGGGAAAATCATCCTGCTTATAATCAATAATAGATAAATATTAAATACCTGATATCCTTCAACCAAATCTTTATTATAAGCCAATTGAAACAAATACTTACTGGTAAAAATCAATAAAATAGTGGCTGGAAATAACCAGCGCATCAACCTTCTTGAAGATTGTTTTAAACGCTTTAAACCTTCTTCTAGCTGACCTTCTTTATTTAAATTGGCAATTTCACCACTATAAATATTACTCAATGAATTGGCTAAAATTAAAAATATAGGAAGCTCTTTAGATGCATATCTGAATATAGCAAAATCAACTTTACTGAAATAATAACTTACAATATAACTATTGATATAATCCATACTGCCAGCCAATAAAATGCTGAACATAAATGGAGTCACTTTCTTCATGAAGTCCATAATCAACCTTGTATGAATGGTGATTGTAGAATACTTCATCAATAAAATGATGGTATAATTGAATTTAACCAATGATAATATCAACCATAAATTAATGGCAAGATTTAATGTTTGCCTGTTAAAAATTGGCCAACATAACAACAAAATTTGTGCTAAAAATGTGAGTGAACCCCAAATAATTAATGAACGGTATTTCTCTTTTAAATAGAAAATATAATCTGCCAGGTAACTCGGAGTATTCAGAAATATCACAATGGCAAACATCTGGTAAAGGTCTTTGTCTTCAGGATTAAAATACCCTGTTACAAAAGCTGCAATCCCTGCCAGTAAAGAGAAAAACGTAAGTAAGACAAAAGCATTAAAGAGTATTCTTTTTTGCTTTTCTTCTGAACTTGAACTGTAAAATGGAATCAGGGTATTGGTGATACTCGATACCCAAAACCAGGTTAAACTGCCACTTAATAAAAGTAACATTTCGTACCTGCTAATGATTAAAGTTCCATAACCACCCGAATATTGGTAGTAAGTTATTTTAGCGAGAAGAATTGATATAAGGAAAAAGGCTCCAAATCTCAGAAACTGAAAAATTTGAAGACTATTATATTTATTTAATGTGAATGATTTAAACAATAGTCCTGTGCCTCTTAAACCTCAAATATATAAAAAGATCGCTTTTTTAAAAGCTTCTTATTTCTTTGATACGTTTATACGCTTAAAGTTTAATAACAAAGAATTTCCTATCACAATCACATCACTAAAAGCCATCGATAAGGCTCCAAGCATAGGATGCATATAACCTGCAGCAGCTAATGGAATACACAGTGCATTGTAAAAGAATGCCCAGAATAAGTTCTGTTTAATGGTTTTATAGGTTAATAAACTCAATTGATGTGCCTCCATCAAACTATTTAAATCACTTTTCATTAAAACCACTTGAGCGGCCTGTCGGGCAATATCATTTGCTTTACTGAATGATACTGAAACATTGGCTTCTGTCATTGCTGGTGCATCATTAATGCCATCGCCAATCATACATAAATAACCTGCTTCTTTATATTTTTTAAGCTTTTCAAGTTTTGTTTGTGGCATCAAATCTCCAAATGCCTCACCTTTCCAATTGATTGTACCAACAGTTTTATTTACTTTTTCCTGTTTGTCGCCACTTAAAATAACCGACTGAATTGCTTGTTTTTCTAGGTAATCAGACACCAATTCTGCATCCGGTTTCATTTCATCCAATAAATTTAAACTGGCTAAAACCAATCCATTTCCTTGAAGTTCCAAATCTGATTCACTTCCACTTTTGCCAAAAAAATATTTCATTCCTGCAAAGTCAAATTGCATTCCTTTGCCCTTTATTTCAACAATATTTTCAAGATTCAATGGCTCTTTTAACCAATGTTTCTGGTTAATTACAAGTGATTTTGCAATGGGATGTGATGAATGTTGTTCTATTTGATAAATCAGGTTTTGTAAGAACTCCAATTGCTGAGATTCTTTAACTTTAAGTTCTGAAAATTTAAAATTACCCGTGCTTAATGTTCCTGTTTTATCGAAAATCCACGTTTTGGTTCTTGCTAAAATTTCAATTGTGTCTCCTCCTTTTATAAGGATTCCTCTTTTAGCTGCTCTTCCAATTCCAACCATCACAGCTGTTGGTGTAGCTAGTCCCATGGCACATGGACAAGATATCACCAACACAGCAACAGCTCTTAACATACTTTGTGCTGAACCTAAATCAAGTATAAAATATGAAACCAAAAATGTGAGTAATGAAATGCCAATTACAACTGGAACAAAAATCGCAGAAACCCTGTCGCCTAATTGTTGAATGGCAGGTTTATTCGATTGTGCTCTTTTAACCATTTCAATAATCTCAGCTAAAATGGTTTTCTTATGTGAGGTAGTAACCTTAACCTTTAATAAACCTTCAGTTAAAATAGTCCCACCAATACAAATAGTTCCAGGTAATTTGTGTTGAGGAATGCTCTCTCCACTAATCATACTTTCATCAACAAATCCTTCTCCTTCAATAATTTCTCCATCAATAGGAATCTGGTCACCTGCATTTATTCTGATAAAATCACCCGGTCTTAAATCTTCTACAAATACTTCAGATGCAATTTTGCCAATCAATAATTTTGCTTTTTTAGGCTGCAATTTTGTAAGAGATTCCAAAGCCTGCGTGGTTCTTTTCACAGACCTCTTTTCAAGAAAATTTCCGAATAAAACAAAGCAGATAATACTTGCACCGGTTTCATAAAACATGTACTGGTGCATATCATGTGAACCCCAATAATAAAATGTCCCAAACACACTGTAAAACAAGGCAGATGCAGCTCCCGTAAATATCAAAACATCCATATTTGGAACTCCACTTTTGAGGCTGTAATAAGCACTTTTTCCAAAATAATACAGTCCTAAAGAATAAACAGGAACAGATAAAACCAATTGAAAAATTGCATCATGAAGAAGCCAAAAATCGCTTACCATATGCAACATCAAAGGCAAAGTAAAAATGGCTGAGAAGACTAATTTCCCTTCAAGCGTATAAAAAAATGGTTCCTTATGATTTTCATTATCACCTTCTTTAATCACTTTATAACCCAGGTCTTCAATTCCACCAATAATAATTTCCGGAGCCAAACCGGCTACATTTTCAAATCGAACTTCACCACTTGCAAAGTTTACATCTACTTGTTGCATCCCTTGTTTTTCAAGGCTTTTCCTGACACTCATGGCACAATTGGTACATGTCATTCCTTCAACTTTCAACTCAGTTAATTCTGCATTCATACCACGAATTTAAGGAGAAATCCTCTAAGCAAGTAAAATGATTTATAACAATAAAATCTTCATCAATTTTATAAATAAACAATTCAAATCCTAAGAAACATTTTTATTTGGGCGTTACCCCGCTTGAGGGCGGGGTCAGGCTATACACTCCAATCTTTTTGCTCGTGCCTCACAAAAAGGATTTCCGCTCCTATCCTTAACGCGGCATTCGTTGTAGTACAAGTTCAATATTAACAATCAGCATTTTTTTTGCATTTTTAGTTTATACAAAACTTCTTCTACTAAATCATCCAAGCGTGAAAAAGCAAACCATTTCTTACCTAAATCTTTTAATGATGCTCCAAAATGATACAATTCCTTTTCATCAATTATTAAAAATCTATCGTGTGATTTTGTAAGTTTAGTGACTTGAATAGATGGATTTTGAAACTCATATTTTTTCAATGCAAGCAAAAATTCATTATTGAGATTTGAAGTAAACAATTCCACCTTAACAGCTTTATTTCTATTATTCAGCATAATCAAAATCGATTCATCTAGGTAATTATCTATCAGAATTATCGATGATTTGGCAGATTGAATTATTTTAGAAACTAATAAATAAGCATCAAAAATTTGGCCATCAAAAAACAATCCCTTAGCTGGAATTTGATTCTTATCTTCCAATGCATTGAATATTTTTTCAAACTTAATATCTGCCTCAATTTGTTTGGTTTCAACCATATTGAGTCTTTGATATAAGCCTGATTGGTCTTGAATTATTTTTCTCATCTTTACAAATGCATCCATGATTTGAATACTAAGTTGTATCGCTGTTTCACTTTTTAATACTGCTGATAACATTGCAACTCCTTGCTCAGTAAAGGCATAAGGTTTGTATTTTAGGTTTTCACCTCGTTTAAATTTAGTTACTGATTCCGAAATGTTCAAGGTCACAATTTGTGACCTTGAACATTTCCAATACTCTTCATCTGTTAGTTGAAACCTAAATGATTCAGGAAAGCGCATGAAATTTCGCTTGACAGCCTGATTTAAAACTTTGGTTTCAATACCATAAATCATGGCCAAATCTTTGTCAATCATAACCTGTTTCGACCTGATTGAATAAATTAGATTTTCAATTGAAGTGATATTTTTACCCTTTTCCA
>JBMLOK010000068.1:0-41357 GCA_049243005.1 Bacteroidia bacterium
GTTTTATTTACAGGATTAGCCTGGTCTTCATTTTTCCTTCTCTCCGACTCCATCATGGCAAACAATGCTCCTAATAGATGTTTAATAACAGAATAATCAGGAGGAGAATTTAATTCCATCTCTTGTTTCATCATTTCACATATATCTGTCATTCTCTTAAAACAAACTCCATTCTCCATTAACAGATGTGCATGGTCGTGATAATTAGAATACAGCTGAAATGTGGTTTCCGGAATGAACTCACTTTTAAACCTAATTACCCAGGCACTGCATTCATTATTTTTAATGACAGGAATCAAACGATGAATTTTCCCTTTACTCACAAAAACCAAGGCCGGTGCTTCAATATCATGGGTTTTAAAATCTATAAAATGATTGAGTCCACCCGACATCGCGATGATTAATTCCTCATAATCATGTGAATGCGGAACATCCGGAACGGCTGCCAATTCAGCTGCTTCAGCATGATTAATTTTAAAGATATGAAAGAGGTGATTCATTATTGCAATATAAGAACTTGGACTCTATATCATTTTTTATCAATTAAAAAAGAATTCAAATCTGTTCGAAAATTGACTTAGGTCAAATTGAAAAATCGTGTCTCAATCTACCTTCGACCTTATAAAAATCAACATTGAACAAGCCTTTTGTAGATATCGTCATACTTAATCATAATGGTAAGAAATTCCTGGATGAATGTTTTACTTCTGTATTAAACGGTAATTATAAAAATCAGAAAGTTTATTTATTGGATAATGCTTCTACTGATGATGATGTATTTTATGTTAAACAAAATTTCCCTGAAGTAGAAATCATTCAAAACCCTAATAACAACGGGTACTGCGCTGCTTACAATTTAGCATTTGAAGCATGCAACAGTCCGTATATAGTTTGTTTAAACAATGATGTTACAGTTCATCCCGATTGGTTGGTACATCTAGTTGAATTAGCAGAAAGCAATTCGAATATATCAGCACTACAACCTAAAATTTTATCTTATTACAACCATAGTGATTTTGAATACGCCGGCGCATCAGGAGGAATGATGGATGTTTTAGGATATCCATTTTTAAGGGGAAGAATATTCGATCATATAGAAAAAGACAATGGTCAATATGATGATATAAAAGAAGTATTCTGGACATCAGGAGCAGCTATGTTTATCAGAAAATCAGCTTTAGAAAAATGTGGTGTTTTTGATGAATTGATTGTACATCATATGGATGAAATTGATTTATGCTGGAGAATGAGGTTATCAGGCTTTGAGATGAAGGTTCAACCTAAATCAGAAATCTATCATATTGGAGGAGCTAGTATTCCGAAAAATAGCTTCAAAAAAGTGTATTGGAATCATAGAAATTCACTCTATTTATTGTTAAAAAACTACTCCATTTCCAACTTACTTTTATTCTCATTAGGCCATTTTTTATTGGATATAGTTGCGGCCTGGACTTTCCTTTTACAAGGCAATTTTACCGCATTTAAAGCAATTGCATACGCACATATCTGGATAGTAAAAAACATTCCTGTTATTTTAAAGAAAAGAAAAGAAGTACAGCATAGAAGAAGTGTTGCTGATTCAAATATTAAAAAAGCCATGTACAAAGGCTCCATAGTTTGGGAATCATTTGTTTGTAAACGAAATACCTATCAAACCATAAAAAATTATACATCATGAAAATATATTTGATACACGAGGCTTTGAACGGATTAAAGGTTTTTCAACCTGAAGTATTTGAAGATGAAAGAGGATTTTTTGCTGAAGTATACAGAAAAGACCAGTTTGTTGAATATGGCATTGAAGAAGAATTTGTTCAAGACAATCATTCAAGAAGTGCAAAAGGTGTTTTAAGAGGATTACATTTTCAATGGGAACCACCAATGGGTAAACTCATGAGAGTAACATCTGGTGAAGCTTATTTAATGGCTGTTGATATCAGAAAAAACTCTCCTACTTATGGCGAATGGTATGGTGAAACAGTAAGTGCACAAAATAAAAAAATGGTTTATGCTCCAGGAGGTTTTGCCAGAGGCTTTTGTGTATTAAGTGATTTTGCTGAAATACAATATAAGTGCACAGGTTTATACAATAAAAATGCTGAATCAGGAATATTATGGAATGATCCGGCATTGGGTATTAAATGGCCAATTGATAATCCAACTTTATCTGATAAAGACAAAAATGCACAAACCCTAGCTGAATGGTCATTGAAACCGGATTCTAATTTGATTAAATAGTATGGAAAAGAAAAGAGTTTTAATCCTTGGAGCATGTGGTTATGTGGGGTCTTTTTTAAGTCCATATTTACAAGAAAACAATTGGGAAGTTGAAGCAGTTGATTTATGTTGGTTTGGAAATTATCTTGATGAAAACATTCCTTTAACACAAAAAGATATTTTTGATTTAAAAGCTGATGATTTAAGAGGTTTTGATAATATTATTTTCCTAGCTGGATTATCTAATGATCCTATGGCTGAATTTTCTCCTAAAGATAATTTCATATACAATACAGCTATGCCGGCGTACATCGGATATCTGGCTAAAGAAGCCGGAGTAAAAAGAATGATGTTTGCCAGTTCTTGTTCAGTTTATGGCTTTACACACAATCAAACATTTACAGAAGATAATATAACCATTTGTGATTACCCTTATGGCATATCTAAACTACAAGGAGAAAAAAGTTTATTGGCTTTAGCTGATGAAAACTTTTCTGTTTTATGCTTCAGACAAGGAACTGTTAGTGGATATAGTCCAAGAATGAGATTAGATTTAGCCATTAATACTATGTTTTGGCATGCTGTTCAGGACAAAGAAATTCAGTTAAGTAACAATAAAATATGGAGACCAATTTTAGGTACCGAAGATTTATGTCGCGCCTACTTATTGGCTTTAAACAAGGAAGACTGGACAGATATTGGAACAGTAAATATCAGCAGTTTTAATAGTACCATTGGGGATTTGGCTGATGAAGTTGCATTGTTTGTTGAAGAGAAATTCGGACATAAAGTAACAATTCATAACAAAGGAATTCAAGATTATAGAAATTATAAAGTGAGTACAGAAAAAGCCATAAATTTATTGGGCTTTGAAGGAAAAGAAACTTGTAGAGGAATACTTGAAGACTTATATAAAAACATAGAAAAGTTTACTCCATTTGAACAGGAGAGATTTTTTAATATTCAGGTATTTAAACAAATCATGCAAACAATTTAATTAAGAAGTATAATGAAAATAATGTTAACCGGATCTAATGGCCAATTGGGTCGTGACATCCATGAAGTACTAGAAAATAACGGATATGAAGTAATTGCTTTAACACATGAAGATTGTGATTTGGTAGACCTATTTACCATGAAAGAATTAATCATGAAACATATGCCGCAAATATTTATTAATACTGCTGCATTTCACAATGTAGAAGCTTGTGAACAAGATTCAAAAAAGGCTTTTAAAATTAATTCTGAAGCACCTGCCTTTATTGCCAGAATGTGTAATTATCTTTCTATAAAACTTATTCATTTTAGTTCTGATTACGTTTTTAATGGAAAAAACAATAGTCCATATTCTGAAAATGATACTCCTGAACCATTAAACATCTACGGACTATCAAAATTAAAAGGAGAGAATTTAATCAAAGCATCTTGTTGTAAACATTTGATAATTCGTGTGAGTGGACTATATGGTAAATATCCTTGCAGGGCAAAAAATGGTTTAAACTTTGTGCAATTGATGTTAAAACTTGCAAAAGAAAAAGGTGAAGTTAAAGTAGTAACTGATGAAATTGTTTCACCAACATCAACAGCTAGTATTGCTAAAATTCTGATTGAATTTTTGAATAAAGATTTACAAGGAACAGTTCATGTAAGTTCGGAAGGTTCATGCTCATGGAATGAATTTGCAAAAGAAATTTTCGATTATACAGATACTCCTGTAAGCTTATTAGCTGCTGTTTCAACAGATTTCCCAAGCAAGGTTTCAAGACCAGCTTATTCAGTTTTAGACAATAAATACATTTATTCAAAAGGCTATCCAAGAATGCCACATTGGAAAGAATCATTGCATTTGTATTTAGATGAATTGAATATAACATCAAAAGAAAACAAAGAACTTGAAGCTGAGGCTGGCTTAAGCGTTTAATCGAAAAAATCACAAAGGATTCAACTTAAGTTCATTAAGTATTTTGAATTTGAAATAAGTCAAACTGTTTTACAAAAATTGCTATTTAAACAATCCGATTAACCATTTAAATGGTTAATCGGATTTTTCTTTTTAATAAGATTTAAACAAGAGCATCCAAATCTTCCATAAACTATTGCTCAACTTAACTATAATATAAACAGCACTTTAAACAAATTAAGCATAAAATTATTTTTAAATTTAAAGCCTATTTATCCTATAAAATCGAATATTATGTTCAGAATAATATTGTTACCATTTAGACATTAAGTTATGAAAATGACAATTAGCATGTAAAAAATACAACTTAAATAGGTTATATTGGCATTAATATTAGTTTTTAAGCAGTTTGTATTAATTATTAGTAGCCTAATTAAAACAAAATGAATGTAGCCGTTCAAAAAAACATGCCCATTGGGATTGGAATAGGTGCGTCGGCCGGTGGGCTTGAAGCATTAGAGATAGTTTTTGAGAACTTACCTGAAAGCCTTCAAAAGAAGGTGTATTTTGTTGTTGCGCAACACCTAAGTCCAAAACACTCCAGTTTACTAGTTCCTATCCTTTCTAAAGTATCAAAATTTCCTGTTGTACAGGCAGAAAATAACAAAATTGTAGAGGCAGGTAAAATCTATATTACTCCGCCAGATTCAGACATTCAGATAAAAAAAGGAACAATTAAATTAAGTAAGCCAAAGAATAAATTAGGTCCAAAACCTTCAGTAGATAAATTATTTGAAAGCATTGCCCAGGAATACAAAGAAAAAGCAATTGGAATTATACTTTCAGGAACCGGAAGTGATGGAAGTTTAGGTGTAATTAAAATAAAAGAAAATGGAGGAAATAGTATTGTTCAATATCCGGAAAGTGCCAAATATGATGGCATGCCACATTCAGCAATACAAACGGGTTGTGTAAATTATGAAAGTTACGCAGAACATATTGGGGCTAAAATAGTTGAGCTACTTAATTTCAAAAAAAGAAAAGTACAAACACATTCCAGACAAGAAGAAACAAGAAGGATATTCAAAGAAATTCAACTTGAATTCGGTACTGATTTTAATCAGTATAAAATGACTACCATTCTGAGGAGAATAGAAAAAAGAATGTTGTTTTTATCTATACCAAACTATTCAGATTATACGCAATTAATCATTAACAATAAAGAAGAAAAAAATATTCTCTATCAGAGTTTCCTGATTGGTGTTTCCGGATTTTTTAGAGACGCTGAGTTATTTAAAAACCTGGAATTAGAAATTGAAAAGAAAATTAAAGCAGATGAAATAAAAGAAAACTTTAGAATATGGATACCGGGATGTAGCAATGGTGAAGAAGCTTACAGTATTTGTATGATGGTAGATTATTTATTTACTACTAAATATAAAATCAGAAGTAATATTCAAATTTTTGCCACTGACATCTCAAACAAATCGCTTTTAGTTGCAAGAAAAGGTATTTATGAAATTGGTCTTAGAAACAAAATATCTAAAGAACTAATTCAATCTTATACAATTGACCAAAACAGTGAATTTCTAATAGATAAGTCTATTAGAAGCAAAGTTTTATTTTCACAACATGATTTAACCAACAATCCACCTTTTTTAAATATTGATTTAATTAGCTGCAGGAACTTACTTATCTATTTAAACCAAGATGTTCAAAAAAGAATTTTCTCCATATTTCATTATTCGTTGAATGAAAAAGGAATCTTATTTCTAGGTAAATCAGAAAGTATTTCAGGTTCGGAAGAATTATTTGAAGTATTAAATTCTAAATCAAAAATTTTTCAGAAAAAACATGTTCATTCAAAACGATTAATAAAACTTGGTCATTTCAAGCCATTAAAAAATTCGCTAAATAAAGATGAACAGATTTTATCGAAAAAGGATTATTTAATGAACCAAAAGGAGCTAATTAGAGAAAAGATAATTCATCTGATAGAGCCTATTTACTTGATAGTTTCTGAAAATTTAGAGATTCTCGAAACACATGGAAAAATCAGTGAAATACTTGAAATCGCGGAAGGTAATATTCACATGAATCTTTCGAGTTTATTAAGAAAATCACTTTTAACTGAAGTAAAAAAATTAATCTTACAATGCAATAAATTAGGAGAAAACAAAAGCTCAATTGTCAATAATGTTTTTGTAGATGGAATTCAAATTAGTTATAAAATAAGTGTTGGTCATTTAAGTGAATACAATAACCCTGGTTACAATAAGGCTGTATTATTGGTTTTTGAAAAAATTGAATCTATTAAACAAAAACCTTTCAAACCGGAAGATTTTAATTCACAAAGATTAATAGAAGTTGAACAGGAATTAGAGATTACAAAAATTCATTTACAATCTTATATTGATGAAATAGAAACAACGAATCAGGAACTTCAATCATTAAATGAAGAACTTCAATCATCTAATGAGGAACTACAATCATCTAATGAAGAATTAGAAACAAGTAATGAAGAATTACAGGCTTCTAATGAAGAGTTACAAACAGCTTATTCTGAAATTAAACATATCAATCAGGAATTAGAGATAAAGGAAAAAGAGTTAATTGAAAGCAATAATTTATTCTATTCAATGTTCGAGAACTCTCCTCAAGGAAATATTTTATTAGACCCAAATCTTAGTTTAATTCTATTTAATGAACCCGCAAAAAAAATAATCTCTCAGATTGGTTTAGGAAAACTTGAAAAGAGTAAAAACATCCTTGATATCATTGGAAATCATGCAGATTTTGACAGAATCTTAGCTGCAATAAGAAAGGTTCAATTAGAAAAGAAATCATTTTTTGAAAACTTAAGGACCAAAACCAATTTAGAAATCTTTCACACAGAATTACATATAACACCCATACTACTCAATGGAAACATTCAATACATTTCATTAAATCTGATTGACTTAAGCAATCTGGTAAAAAAAGAAGAAGAAATATTTGAACGAGATGAAATGTTAAATTCATTATTAGAATCAAATACAACCTTCTTAATCAGGTTAGATTTATTGGGAAACTATACCTATGTAAACAATGCATTTTGTCAAAAATTTGGAGTTAGTCCAAGTGAAATAATTGGAAAGAACTACCTGACCACAATTCATCCTGATGATTTATCGGAATGTGAAAAAACAGGGTATCAAATATTAACTCAACCCAATCTAATTCACAAATCCCAAATTCGTAAACCCAAAGCAAATGGTGTTTATATTGATACTGATTGGGAATATGTAGCCATACAAAATAATGAAGGAATAATCAAAGAAATACAAGGTGTTGGAAGAGACATTACAGACCAGAAAAAAATGTTATTAGATCTTGAAGAAGAACGAAACCACCTGGAGATGTTAATATGGGGAGGCAGATTGGGCACATGGGACTGGAATCTTGTATCTAATGAAATTGTATTTAATGAAAGATGGGCTGAAATGTTGGGATATGAAGGAGCACAAATAAAATTAGCTTATTCTGATTGGGAGAAAACCATATTAAAAAGTGATTTACCAAAAGTAAAAGAGGCATTAGAATTAACAATCAAAGGAGAACGTTCTTTTTATGAATTAGAGTACCGTTGCATAGGCTTAAATGGTAAAATAATCTGGATGTATTCAACAGGAAAAGTTATTGAGAAGAATAAAAAGAAAAAACCACTTCGTATCTTAGGAATTCATCAAGACATTACAGAAAAAAAAGATACTGAATCAAAAATAAGAACAATTGAAGACAGAAATAATGCCATTGTTTCAACATTAAATGAAGGTATAGTAATTCAAAATTTAGATGGTGAAATAATCTCTTGTAATTCCAGTGCAGAGAAATTATTAGGTATATCATTTGATCAAATGATTGGAAAATCATCTATTGATCCAATATGGAAAACGATAAAAGAAGATGGAAGTGAATTTCCGGGAGAAGAGCACCCTGCAATGAAGACTCTTAAGACAGGCGTGGCACAATCTGATGTTGTGATGGGTATCATTAAACCAAACGGCGAATTAACTTGGATTAATGTTTATGCTCATTTATTATATCATACCGATAGCAAAATTCCATATGCTGTATTTACTATTTTCCATGATTTTACAGATAGAAAAAAAGCAGAAGAAGAATTAGAAAAGAATAAAAATCTATTAAATGATACAGGAAGAGTTGCACAAATTGGAGGTTGGGAATTTGACTTAAAATCGAAACAAATTACGTGGACTGAAGAAACTTTTAGGATTCATGAGTATTATGAAAATAGTGCCCCAGATTTAGAAACCATAAGAGCATTCTTTGATGAAACCAATCTGCCAATTTTAGACAATGCCTTTAAAATGGCAATTGAAAAGGATATTCCTTTTGATTTAGAATTAAAACTAAAAACTCTATTAGGAAATGAAAAATGGGTAAGAATTATTGGAAAAGGAAAATATGATGCTGAGGGAATAACTAAAATAATTGGAAGTGTTCAAAACATAACTAAAATTAAAAAACAAGAACTAGAATTACATTCAGAAAAAACAAGGTTAAATGGAATCATTGAAGGAACGAATGTAGGAACATGGGAATGGGATGTTAGAACCAATATAACTATTTTTAACGACAGATGGGCTAGCATGTTGGGTTATACATTAGAAGAATTGGCTCCTATTAGTTTTCAAACCTGGGTTGATTTAGCACATCCTATAGATTTGAAAAATGCGAATGCTCAAATACAAAAACATCTTCAAAAAGAGATTGACTACTATGAAGTTGAAATGAGAATGCGCCACAAAAATGGCGATTGGAAATGGATTTTAACCAGAGGTAAAATAGTTAAAACAGATGAAAACAATGAACCTATTCAACTTTCCGGAATTCATATTGATATAACTCAAAGTAAGCTGCTGGAAGAAGAACTCAAAAAACTTTCAATTGTTGCAGAGCGAACCTCAAATGCTGTTGTGGTTTCTGATAATTTGGGTAGGATTACCTGGGTAAATGAATCGTTTACAAAAATTACCGGATATAAATTAGATGAAGTTAAAGGCAAAAAACCAAAATCAATTTTTCATTACCAGGGTACCAATCCTGAGACAATAAAATACCTTCATAATAAATTAAAAAAATTGGAAGATGCAAAATGTGAAATTAAAAACAGAGGCAAATTTGGTCAAGAATATTGGATTGATTTAGAAATCAAAGCATTGTTTGACCAGAGTGGTGTTCATACAGGATTTATGGCAGTTCAGGCAGATATTACAGAAAGTAGAAAAGCTGAACAAGTCTTAAAACATAAAAATGAACAACTTGAAAATATCAATAAAGAATTAGAACAATTTGTATATATAGCTTCTCATGATTTACAAGAACCATTATTAACAATTAGAAATTGTGCTGAGATTATTAAATCTGAAATGGCTGTAAATCTTGATGAAGAAATGAATATGTACCTCGATTTCATTTTTCAGTCGAGTGAAAGATTAAGAGAGTTAATTAAAGGCTTGATGCAATATTCAAGAATCGGAAGAGAACGAAGAATTGAAGAAATTAATTTAAATAACCTGCTATTAGATATAAAGAAGGACTTACAATTTTCGATTGAAGAAAGTTCATCAATAATTAAGTACGATGAATTACCAACAGTTAATGCTTATCCAACTGAATTGAGGTTATTGTTTCAAAACCTAATTAGTAATTCAATCAAATTCAGGACCCTGAATTCTCAAACTATTATTGAAATTACCTGCACTGAATCTGATGAAAACTGGTCATTTATGGTTGAGGACAATGGCATTGGGGTTGATCCCAAAAACTTAGAAAAAGTATTTATTATTTTTAAAAGACTTCACAACCGTGATGAGTATGAAGGAACTGGAATCGGATTGGCACATTGTAAAAAAATCATTGAATTACATGGTGGCAAAATCTGGATGGAATCTGAAAAAGGTAAAGGTTGTAAAGTAATTTTCACTATCCCTAAAAACCAATAAACATGAGAAACTTAAACTGTATTTTACTGGTAGATGACGACAATGCTACCAATATGTTGAATTCATTCGTAATTAAAAAAATGGAACTGACAAAAACCATAAAAGTAGTCTTAAATGGAAGTGAAGCACTGGACTATTTACAATCTATTTCAGAAGAGGAGCAATGTCCTGAATTTATTTTCTTAGACATCAATATGCCCAAAATGGATGGATGGGAATTTTTGAAGGAATACCGTGAAATGAATGTAGAAAGACAAAGGGCAAAAGTAATTTTACTTACTACATCAGAAAATCCGGATGATATTGAAAAAGCTAAAAACTACCCCGAGATTCAGGAATATTGCAATAAACCATTAACTAAAGAAATAATTTTAAATCTGGTCAATAAATATTATCCTGAATAAGCTAAAAAACTAAGTCTTAAACTCGAATATTTTCTCCATTAACTGCCACTTCTCTCCTATTTTAGAACCGGGAATTGCTTGTTGGTATTTCCACATCAAATCTTCCCAAAGCAATACCTTTTCGCTCGCGAAATCAATTTTGTTTTTCTCTTCAAAACTAAATGAATCGCTTGTTTCAATTCGCATCATTAAGCGATTATGAACACGAAATATTTCACAACTTGTTATGCCGGATTCTTTGATTTTTTCTAATACCTCCGGCCAAACATTTTGGTGATAATCTTCATATTCCTGAATAGATTTTTCATCATTTATTAAATCTAAAGCAAGGTAAAATGTTTTCATATTCTAATTAATTTAGAGGCATAAAAAGCAATCCAAACAAAAGCAAACATTGGCAATAAGAAAGCAAACTGAATATTAGAGCTATCAGAAATCAAACCCATAAACAAAGGAAAAATTGCCCCACCTACAATTGTCATAATGATTAATGAGGAAGCCATTCCTGCTCTTTCATTAAGTCCTTTTACCCCATTGGAAAAGATACTTGGAAACATAATCGACATAAAAAACATACTTGCCATTAAAGCATATACTGTGAGATAATTCTGAGAAACCATTACAATAAGCAGTAATACAACATTAATAATTGCATAAACCATTAATAACAAATTTGGCTTTATATAATTCATTAAAAATGCGCCAATAAATCTACCCGACATAAATAAAAACAAAGCAACAGATAAATATAAAGCTGCGGTTTTATCTGAAATTCCAGTTTGAGAAACAGCTAATCTTATAAAAAAACTACCTATTCCAACCTGTGCACCTACATATAAAAATTGTGCTAACATTGCTTGTCTAAGTGAATTAGATTCTTTTAACAATTTAATATATGAACCAGAATCTGATGACTTTTTCTCTAATTCTGGTAAAGGTAAAAACATAAAAATTAAAGCAACAGCCAATACAATTGATGCAATAACCAAATATGGAGTCTGAACAGATGCAGCTTCCTGAAGTAATTTATCATGAAGGTCTGAACTGCTTAAACCACTTGTATTTTCTGATGTAAATATATTTCCTGAAAGAATAAACCTGCTACCAAATAAGGCTGCTAAAGTAGCTCCCAATCCGTTAAATGATTGTGCAAAATTCAATCGTTTTGTTGCGGTTTCGGCATCACCTAAAACAGTTACATAAGGATTAGCAGCAGTTTCAAGAAAAGTCAAACCGGTTGCTACTATAAACAATGCAATTAAAAAGAAGGAATAGGATAAAATGAGAGATGCCGGATAAAAAAGAAATGCACCTATTGAAAATAACAAAAGTCCAATGACAATAGTTATTCGATAGCCCCATCTATTTATAAACAAAGAAGCAGGAATAGCCATTAAGAAATAAGCAATATAAAAAGATGAATCAACTAAGGCTGATTGCATATCATTGAGCTGACAAGCTTTTTTCAGATGAGGAATTAAAATGGGATTAAGATTATGTGCCAAAGCCCATAAAAAGAACAAACTCAGAATTGAAACAAAGGCAATTTTTGTATTTACTTTCTTCATGTTTTATTTTCTTCTTATTTGAATTTGGATAGCATTATCGATTGGTTTATCTGAACATAATATCAAGTATCCTCCTCCACCGGCGCCGCTTAATTTATAACCATATACAGAATCCTTATAAACATCTATTATATTAAAGATATCTTCATTTACCATATTGGGAAACATGGCAATTTGAGCTTCAAACGACAATCGCATAGATTCACCAAATAATTTTAAATCCTTATTTATAGCAGCATTCCAACAAGATTCGGCAGCCTGTGATAAAGCATTTGCATAATACTTATTAATATTGGTATCAGCTAAAACATGGTAATCGTGTTTACGCTCACCTAAACTAATTAGGTATAAATTTTGCTCAATAAAACTTAATACATCTTCATCAAAAACTGAATCAATTTTAGATGGCCAGTATTGAGCTTCATAAAAACTTCGATTTAATCCGGCATAAACAATTCCAATTGCATCTTGTGAACCGGCAATCTCTGTTTTACCAGGAGGATTTTCATATGAAAATAAAATCTTTGCTGTTTTTTCGGAATTTGAATCGGGTAATTGATTTTGCCATAATTCAGTTGCAACCCTTCTGGTGCTGCTAGCCATTCCACTTCTAGAATTAAAATCGTGGCTTGGTTCTATGCTGATTGTAATAACAGGTCCGGAAGCAAACAAAGATACAAAAGGCTGATCTAGCCAACCACCTGCTAAATCAATTCTAAATGGAATGGTATTTATTTTTCGCAAATCTGTGGTTGAGCGTGCAGGAAGTCCTGTAAAAGGCGTTCTATCCAAAACAATCAATTCGATATTTTTTGAAGCACATAATTCTGCCTTTTCTTTTGAATAACCATCTTCATTAACCACAAAAATATCGGGTTGAATTCTTTCTAGCTCAGGTAAAAAATCTAAATATCCGGAACCCTGACTGATACAAACTTCATGAACATCAATTAGTGCTTCAAGAATAAATTTTCGCTCATTTTCTGAATTCACTGGATATCTTTTCTTCAATTCGAAGACAGTTTTATCTGAGCCCAAACAAACATATACTTGTCCGAACTGTGCTGCACTTCTAATAAAAGCAATATGCCCGCTGTGCAACAAATCAAAACATCCACTGATTAGTACCTTTTTAAGTGTCTTCTCCATATCTAATCGGCAAAATAGGAAAAAAGAAAAGTTTAGCAATAATCAAAATAAAGACTTATTCTAATTTAACTTCAGCTTGATTTTTAAAAATTCAAGTAAAAGGGAGATCTAAGTTAATTCCTAATAATTTGATTCAAATCGGCAATCGAAAGAGGTTTACTTAAAAAGCCTTTAACAATTGAAAATTGTTTAGCCATTTCCATGTCTCTTTCATCTAATGAAGAACTCAGCATAAAAACCTTAATAGATTCAATTAAATTAGCAGGTAGTTCATTTAATTTTTGAAGGAAGGTGATTCCATCCATATCAGGCATTCGAATATCCAATAAAACTAAAACAGGTATTAATTCCGGGTGTTTTAAATCTCTAGTTAATTGTTGAAGTGCTATTTCCGCAGAATTAAAAACCACAACCTCACATTCCCAACCTGAACGTTCTATCATTTTAGAACTTATGAGATTGAAAATTTTATCATCGTCTATTAAATAACACCTGTTCATAAAAAGTAGAAATAAATTAAAATCCTTTAAAGACTATAAAGAAGTCGAATATATTGGATTTTAATTTAAAAATTTATAAATAATGAGTAATTATTTAGTTTTAAGACTCCTCTTCCGGTTCAAATATACTTGGTAAATAAATTGTGAAAACAGAACCTTTGCCTAAAACTGAACTCACCTCAATTCTACCATTTAATTTTGATACAATTTCCTTGCAGATATAAAGTCCTAAACCGGTACCGGAAGTTACATTAGAAGCTCTAAAAAACATATTAAATACCTTTTGAAGATTGGCTTCACTGATACCTTCCCCATTGTCTTCAATTCTTAAGATGATTTCATCTTTCTTTTTATAAGCTTTAACTCTTATATAAGAATTTGCAATTTCTTTTCTGGAATACTTTACTGAGTTTGCAATGATATTTTTAACTACAGTATTTAAGCGAGGTTTATCTGAACTGAATTGGAGGTTATTTTCAATATCCAACATCAAATCAACATTATGGTCTGAATAGTATTTTACATCATTAAAAGCATTCGTAACTATCTCTTTTATATTAATAAACTCTGGTCTGATACCCAATCTAGCATTTCTTGAATAATCTAAAATTTCTTTTATGGTTTCATCCATTCTGGAAACAGATTCAGCAACTAATCCTAAGTACTGTTCGTTTTCTTGGGTGTCAACAGATTTTATATCTATTAAGGCTAACAATCCTTTAATTGCTAATAAAGGCGCTCTTAAATCATGTGAAACACTGTATACAAAATTATCAAGTTCTGAATTGATTTTCTTTAATTCAGCATTATTTAAAATAAGTTCTTTTTGAGCTAAATGTCTTTTTTCTTCAACAGCAATGGCAGCTGCAATAATTCCAATGATTTGTTTGTCTTCATCCGTTGGTTGAGTTGCGCTAGCAAAACAGACTCCCAAAATACCGGTTGTCGTGCCTTCCAGATTAACTTTTCTTCCTATAGTTCTAAACTGATGAACATCTGTACCTTTACTATTCATTTCAGATTTAAATTCCGGAGGAATATGAGAATCTATGGTAGTTTCGTCTTTAGAATTCCTAATAAATGTTTTTAAATAAACTATATCATTTACAGAAAGAAAAATTGGAGATTGACTAGTTTTCGAACATGAGTATGAAAATAAATCTAATTTATCTAATCCTTTATAAAAGCAAAAATCTGCATTTAACAATTCACAAGCCACATCAGTAAGTTTTCCTATATTTTCAATTGGACTCGAACCAAAACCCAGGAAAACTTTTGCTAAACGAGAAAGGCGATTTTCAGAAGATTGAATTCGTTTAGCTTTTTGAAGGCTATTAAACTGAGATAATACCTGCTGAGCAAATAAACCAAAAGCATTTGCTCTTCTTTCATCGACAGGATTGTAACTTAATGCGCCCGATTTGAGTACGCCACCAACCATGTAAATAGAAACATTTAATTCCTGATTTACGGCCCTAGTAAGCATGAGTTGATTGAAGGGAATTAGGTTGCTTAAATCATCCCATTGGCCATCATTTAACTTAAGTACTTTTCCGCTATCATAATAACTTAAATTTCCATTTAAGAGATTATAAATCCGATATGCTTCTTCATTTTGGAGAGAAAAACCCTCCATTTCATAACTAAGTAAAAACTGGTTATTCTGACTTGAAACAATTACCAAACCTATTTCAAATTCAAAAATATCAATTATGGATTCCGCTACTAACAATAAGAAATCAGATTCTTCACTTTCCTCAAATGCTTCCTTATTAAAAGCATTCATACGCTTATGCATCACCACCTCGCTATCTAAGCGATCACGAACATTTATCAGCGATTGTTCAACAGCAGAAAATCGTGAGATCCTCAGCTGTAAATCTCTGAATTGATTAATTAATTGTTCCTTGCTTAAATCTTCAAGATCTGTATGAGTTAATATCCCCATAGTAAAATTAGTGATATTATTTTCTGTAAATTACATATAAAGCAGTTGTATAATTATGGTAAGTATTCTTACCCGATAATCTGGCAAATTCACCAAAACCATACATACCTAACCAAGGTGGACATTCCCCATTGTTTGAAAAAGGGAATTGCATTCTGTTTACCAGTTCTTCTTTTAAAATTCTATTAAATAAGAATCTTCCACGAGCAAGGCAATCGGCATGAAAAACAGCAACCGGAACTTTACCTTCCGACCTTTTTACCATATCTGAAACGATTCTGTCCATTTCGGTAAAAATTTTCTCTTCATCTCTTTGTGTTAACCAAAGTTTGGTTCCTTCTTTAATTGATGTTGCATACAACATTTCCTCATTTTCATGACTGGTAACAACTCTTAAAATATGTTCATTACCATATTCTTTAGCTTGTTCCAAATTCAGTTGTTCAGCCAAAGCTCCAATAGGAATTGTATCGCCACAATTATTGTCTGCATTTAAACCTAAACGTTGAGTAAACTCAGACCAAGCCGGCTTTCCATTTAATTCAATAATCCTATTTCCATTAGATTTAGTTACAATAAATGGCTCCCCATAAGCAACGAATCCGTGTGTTGCTGCAGTATCAACTACTAAAGATGGATCTGAAAATCCAACTAAAAAAGAAGCATGCTCATATACATTTTTATCTATAGCCTGATAACTTATTACCCCTTTCATATTATCTGAAGTTGTTGCTCCAAAAATGGTAACTTCTGGTCCAAACACATCTTCAATAGCAAGAATGCATGCATCATTGTCAATATCAATTCCAGGTGCCATAAAATAAAGCATATTGATATTTGGATTTTCATCTTTCAATGCTTTAGCCATTACCAATGTTTTTTGGTAAGCATTTGAACCATTGATATCAACACAATGTCCGACAGAAAACTCTTTACCTTTTATTGCCATTAAAGCAATATCTTTCATTGATTCACTTACACCCTCTCTACCAACAACTCCACAACATGATGCCGCTAAAATTCGGGCATTGGGAGCCAATTTTGAAGCTTCATCAACTAAATCAGAAAAATTATGACCTATTGATGCATGAAGAATAATTAAGTCACAATCAGAATATGAATTACCAAGGGCGATTTCCAAACATTCACTAACACCTCTGCGGGTATTAACCATTCTTGTGCTTCCTGAATAAAATTCTAACATAATTTTGGGGATTAAATAATCGTTAAAAATACAATACAAAAAAATCAGTTATTGTCATTAATTCAATTAATAGTTTTAATTTTTCGTTTGCTAATTTAAAGATAATCAAAATCAATTTTAGTGGTTAATTTTATGATTTAACCGGAAAAAACTTATTAAGAAAACTTTTGTTAAACCTGAAAATTTAAGTTTTTTAAGAATAAAATCCTTCTTAAAACTCCAAAAAAATGCGAAAAGAGCTAAGGTAGATTCGAGTAAATCTAATTAATGTGTCAAATGCATCTGAAAGTTAATGCATTTAATTTCTTACAAATTGAATTGAACTATCTAAGAATTTACCAGCATTTAAATCTGAATATTTATTTATAAATAAGTCAGGGGGTACAACTGTTTTTTCTGAAATGATTATGTCTAAGGCTTGATCTACATCATCAACAATAAATGAATTTGACTCTTTTAATAAATCGCCCAAGCCTCCTAAATTAAAACCAATTACATTTGTACCTAATAAAATACTTTCATGAGCTACTCTATTCCATCCTTCATTAATAGAAGTAAAGGCAATAGTATAAGTAGATTCTGCCATTCTTTTCAAATAAGATTCTCTGTTTTCTGCAATAATTTCATAAGTATTAAAGCGACCTGTTTCACTAGTATTATTGGTACTGAAATAACAATTATATCCTAGTTCAGTTAATCTGTTTGCCAATTCAAAAACTTTATAATCATTTTTCCAACTCCATTGTCCCAAATGAATTTGTTTTACTTTTTTAGCAACTTTTATTGAATTGTACTCTTTTAAATTAAAGAGGTTTGGAAAGTAAATGACATGACAATCATTTACTTTATTTCTAAAATAAGTTTCCCAAAAAGGAGCAACAACTAAAATAGCAAAATTCCGAGTTTTGATCAGGTTTAGAAGAACAAAAAAAAGTTTAAAATAGTATTTTAAAACAATAGAACTGTTGTCTCTTTCATCTTCATAATGAAAAACCAGAATATACTTATTATTGGAAAAAATCGCTTTAATTAAAGCGGGTAAAGCAAATCTTGAAACGAGTAGATTTATATCAGCATTGGAATGTTTTAAACCGAAGAAAAGTAATTGCAGATGTGCAAACCAATTATCAAAAAACTTATGCTCTCGAATTTGTTTAAATTCAATTTTATAACCCAATGACCTTAAAAAAGCAAGGAGGCTTTCTGCATAAAATTTTTCATGCAGAAAGCCTCCGGTTATATATTTACCATGAGAAAGGTAATTAAACTTCACCTCAATCTTTTTTGTTTAAGTTGGAATCCAATCTTGAAATTGCCATCATTTCTTTCATCGATTTTTGCATACCTTCAAGCGAACCATCAAGAAAAATTACATTTCCTTTTCCTTGCTCTGCAAAATTCTTAACAGCTTCTGTCCACATACTAAACAAAATGAAAGATGCATCTAAATCTCCATCTTGCATCACTTTTGCAGCCTGACTCAAACCTTTAGCTACTTCTTCTCTGAATAAGGCTATCCCCTGCCCTCTTAGTTGAGCAGCTTCCATTTCAGCCTGAGCTGCAATTTTAATAGCATTTCCTTCTGCTTCTGCTGCTTTGGTTTTGGTAATTAACAATGCCTGACCTTCATTTTCTGCAGCAGATTTCATATTATTTGAAGCTACTACTTTAGCCATTGATTTCATTACCTCCTCATCGAAATTGATATCATTGATTTGAAGGTCAATCAAGTGATAACCCCATTCCTCCAAAGTCTTATCCATGTTATCTTTTACTGCTTCAGTAATTTCTCTTCTTAAGCCAAGAATTTCCGCTTGTTTTTTAGTCGCTACATATGCCCTGATTGAACCTTCAACAGAACGAGTTAAAGCTTGCATAAAGTTACCACTATCAATAAATTTAAAAGCTACATTTTTAATTGTTTCTTCATCCTGATTAATTACTGAATAAAGCAACATAGCCGTAAAATTCACATTTGCCTGGTCAATGGTAGTTGCATTAAAACCTAATTCAACAGATCTGTTTTGAATTGAAATTTTACGAAATACAACTTCAATCAAAGGTATTTTAAAATTCAAACCAGGATACAGAGTTCTGTTGTATTTACCAAAAATTGTTGTAACAGCAACAAGTCCTTGTTGTACTGTTGTAATAGAAAAGAAAATAATAGCCGCAATTACTAATCCGATAATTATATATTCCATGTTTTATAAATTGATTTGAATTTCAATAATTAAATCATCTTGTTCAATTAAACTTCCTTCCTTCAAAACTAAAGATTTTATTGTTCCTGTTACAGGTGAAATTACAGTACTCTCCATTTTCATAGCTTCAATGGTAAATAATGGGGTATTTTTTTCAACCACATCATTTTCTTTCACTAAAATTTTAGATAATCTACCTTGTAAAGGAGAACCGATTTCTCCGGCAATTTTGGCTTTTCTGTTTGAATGTTTAGCAGATGTATTATGTCGATCAATTACTTCAATACTTCTAGTTTGGCCATTTAATCTAAAATAAACTGTTTTCTTCCCATCACCTTCGTCAACCATATTGATTAATCTAACCAGGATATTTTTCCCAGGTGCTAATTCAATAATAATTTCCTCTCCCAATTTCATTCCGAAGAAAAAAGCCGGAGTTGGTAAATGATATAGTTCACCAAAAGCCTCTCTTTTGGTAGCATAATCTTCAAAAACTTTAGGATAAAAACACCAGCTTAAGAAATCAGTAAACTGATAATCCTTTCCAAATTTCTCTTGAAACTTTATAAAGTCAGCATCAAAATCAATGGGTGCTAAATGTTCATTTGGACGACCTGTGTAAGGTTCAACATCTTTTAAAATAAGTTTAGAAAGTTCTTTAGGGAAACCACCGGGATTTTGCCCTAAATCACCTTTAAACAATTCAATTATTGAATCCGGAAAAGAAATACTATCTCCCTTTTCCATGATATCTTTTTCGGTATAAGAATTAGCTGTCATGAATAAAGCCATATCCCCAACAACTTTAGATGAAGGTGTAACTTTTATTATATCACCAAACATCTTATTAACTAAGACATAGTTTTGCTTGATGGTTTCAAATTGGTCTTCCAAACCAAGACTTCTTGCCTGCGGACGAAGATTAGAATACTGACCACCTGGAATTTCATGGTCGTAAACTTCAGCAGTACCGGCTTTTAACTCGTGTTCAAAAGGATAATAATATTCTCTGACTGCTTCAAAATAATTTGAAAACTGGTTCAGAGAATGCAAGTCCATTTTTAAATCACGCTCATTCCCATTCATCATTGCAACAATAGAATTGAAATTAGGTTGTGAAGTTAATCCGCTCATACTTGCCAAAGCCACATCAACAACATCTACGCCCGATTCAATGGCCTTTAAATAGGTTGCAGGCTGAATGCTGCTTGTATCATGCGTATGTAAATGAATTGGAATATCAATCGACTTTTTAAGTTCTTTAATTAAATATTCTGCCTGATATGGTTTCAATAAACCGGCCATATCTTTAATCCCTAAAATATGAGCTCCGGCATCTTCTAATTGCTTTGCTAAATCGAGGTAATACTGAATATTAAACTTAGAGTTTTTAGATGAATCGAGTAAGTCTCCGGAATAACAAATGCATGCTTCAGCTAAACCATTGGTTCTTTCATTAACAGCTTTGATACTCACCTTCATTCCTTCAATCCAGTTCAAGGAATCGAATATTCTGAAAACATCAATACCATTTTTGAAACTCTCTTCAATAAACTTTTCAACTAGATTATCGGGGTAAGCTTTGTATCCAACAGCATTAGAACCTCTAATCAGCATTTGAAAAAGAATATTAGGAATCGCTTCTCTTAACAAAGCAAGTCGTTGCCAAGGGTCCTCATGTAAAAATCGAAGTGCCACATCAAAAGTAGCACCACCCCACATTTCAAGTGAAAACAATTGAGGATGATTTTTGGCATAGGCTTCAGCTACTTTAAGCATATCAATTGTGCGCATACGAGTAGCAAATAAACTTTGGTGTGCATCTCTTAGCGTACAATCAGTATATTGAATTGACTTTTCATTTTTCAACCATTTCACAAAACCATCGCGACCTAAATCCTGAAGTCGGTTTCTTGAACCTAATGGTATTTCACTAAACTTATCAAAATCAGGAATACGGGCAGTTCTGAATACCTTTTTATCATCAACAAATTTTACATCATCATTTCCATTTACTATGATATCGGCCATATATTTCAAAGCCTTCGTACCTCTGTCGAAGCGCTTTTTGAAAATGAATAATTCCGGATGTGAATCGATAAAATTAACAGTGGTTTTTCCAGCTAAAAATACTGGATGTTGTAATACATTTTCAAGGAAACTAATATTGGTTTTAACACCACGAATACGGAACTCTTTAAGAACCCTTTGTAAACGTTCAGTTGCTTCCAGTAAATTTCTTCCACTTGCAGTAACTTTAACAAGTAGTGAATCAAAAAACGGAGAAATTTTCGCATTTGGATATGCACTACCTTCATCTAATCGAATTCCGGGACCACCTGCATTTCTGTATGCTATAATAGTCCCATGATCTGGTTTAAAGCCATTTGCAGGATCTTCAGTAGTAATACGCACCTGCACTGCAAAACCTTTTACTTCAATTTGATTTTGGCTGTAAATATTAATTTCAGGAGAATCGAGACGATATCCTTGAGCGATTAAAATTTGAGAGCGTACAATATCATAACCGGTTACTTCCTCAGTAACGGTATGTTCAACTTGAATACGAGGATTAACTTCAATGAAATATATATTTTCATCTCTATCAACTAAAAACTCAACTGTACCTGCATGACTATAATTAACATGTTTACAAATTTTAAGAGCGAAGTCGTGTAGTTTAGTTTTTGTTTCTATTGAAATACCGGGAGCAGGCGCCATCTCAACAACCTTTTGAAAGCGACGTTGAACTGAACAATCTCTTTCATGTAAATGAACTAAATTACCATGTTTATCTCCTAGAATTTGAACTTCAATATGTCGGGGTTGGTCAATAAATTTTTCAAGAAAAACGGTATCGTCACCAAAAGCAACTTTGGCTTCATTACGAGCTTCATTAAAAACCTTTTCCAAATCAGATTCGGTTCTTACTACTCTCATTCCTCTTCCACCGCCGCCTGAGGCAGCCTTAATCATTAATGGATAACCAATTCTATTCGCTTCCTGAATAGCAATATCGAGGTTTAATAAATCAAGTTGACTATCCTGAATAATTGGAACTTTTGCTTCGGTTGCAACTTTTTTGGCCAGCATTTTATCACCCAAAGCCTTCATCACTGTAGGATCAGGACCAATAAAAATGATTCCTTCTTCCTTACATCTCTGGGCAAAAAGTGCATTTTCACTTAAAAAACCATAACCGGGATGAATCGCATCAACCTGGTGATGTTTAGCCACGTAAATGATTTCTTCAATATCTAAATAAGGTTTTAAAGGGTCGTTTTCTAAACCAATCTGATAACTTTCATCGGCTTTATACCGATGTAAAGAATATCTATCCTCATAGGTATAAACAGCAACAGTTTTGATGTTTAATTCAACTGCTGCACGAAATACTCTGATTGCAATCTCTCCACGATTGGCAACCAATAATTTTTTAATTGGCATAGGTAGCTTTTAAAGCGAGTAATTTCGAAAAAACTTTCGTAATAAAAAATGAGAATTACCCACCTATCGCATTAAATAAATCTTACCTGTATTTTTTATAAAAAATTTGTCCTCGTCCTTCGATTTTGCGGTCCTATGCTCGATTTCAGAATTATCTATTTTACTGAATACCTGATAGAAATAAACACCATTAGCTAATTTATCCCCAAAATTATCAGTTCCATCCCAAGCCCATTCACTCACATTGTTTCCAATTCTAATGTTACCAAATTCTTCCTTTCTAACTTCTTTTACTATTCTACCATCAATCGACATGATTCTTACCAAAAGTTGATCAGGAATTTTAGATCCTGTTAAAGTAAAAACAAAACGCATCGAAGAAGTAAATGGGTTAGGATAAGGATAAAAATAAGTAATACTGCTTTTGTTAATTACAGAAAAATCGATTTGGTATTCAGTATTACCTGCAAAATTTCCACTAGCATCTTTTGCCTGAACTTTTAAGGTATACAAGCCATCAGTAAATTTCGAAGGTTTGTATTCGATGGTAGCTGTATTGTTATTCTGGTTTGCCGGAATAAATTTAATTTCCGGACTATTCATAGGAATTTGGTCAAACTCAAATGCCCTTGGTTTTCTTATATAAAGGTTGAATGTTGAAGTATCTTCCTGTAATAAAAACTTATTGGCATCTGTAGAACTAATTCTTATGATTGGCTGAGGAGAAACAATATCTCCGTTTATGATTCTCTGTCCATCAAAACTAACATCCAATAAGGGATTCAACCTATCGACTTTAACAGATAAATCACGAATTGCAATATTGTTATTATAATTAAATTCAGAAATTCTTTTAGTAGAATTTATATTCAATTTGAATTGCTGATTACCCTCCATTGCACTTGTTGAAATACTTTTCTCAAGTACTTGATAGCCTTTTGCAGCAAGGTAATTCAGACTTGTATTAGAATTATGGGTAATGATTCTGGAGTCGTTTTTTACTTCCCAATTAATTAGAAATGAATCAACATCAGAAGCAGAAATATTTCTTACTGGAATTTTAATTCTAATAGAATCACCTTTATCTAATTTGTCTGATTTGAATTCATAAGAAAAGGAAGGATCAATAACCAATTCAGGTGCTTCTATATATGAAATTTGCCATGATTTTATTTGATGTGGCGTTCTGTTTAATGAATCAACAAAATGTAATTTCAATTTTAGAAATGGATATTTTGTTGCATCAATACTTGCCAAATCGGTAAGTTCTGATTTGATGTTCTTCAATAAAATAGTATCAATACCATTTAAATTTACACCTATTATTTCGGCCCACCATCTTCCACTTTGTACGATATCTTTATCATATAAATTTAGTCTTAAGCTACCAAACTGTTTTGCTGGTCCGATGGCTTTAGAGGTAAAATCACCTTCAAACCATTTTAATAAAAAGCTCTTTTTAATTCTTAGATATTTTTCATCTTGAGGTTCATTTGATTGAGGAGGCAAACTTGTTAATCCTTCCAGCTCACTGTTTTGAACTGTGTCTTCAGATGCAGTTCCAAGAGCACCATTTTTCATTCCAATAACTGCCCATGCTGTATTTCTGCTGGCTACTTGTCCTACTTTAACCGAGCCTATTTTAGAAAACATATTTCTTGTTTCCTGCTCCCAATTATGAATATTGGTAGAATAACGAGAAAACATGGCTACGAAAAACCCATCAGGAACAGAATCAACCAAACGCCTTAATTCCCTTTCTCCTTCAACATAATTTGTATTAAAAGTATAATATCTAAAACTTCTATCTGTTTTGTTAGCCTGAATAAAAGAACAATTAAAAGGATAATTTGGAAGTTCATAAGGCATATCAACCTGGAATGGTTCGAAAACCAAAACTACTGTTCCTTGTGCCATACAATTACCAACCAAAGCATTTAATAAATAAGGAATAACAACTCCCATTCTTCTATGATCCCATCTTCTATTTTCGATACCTAATGTCAGTTCATTGTTGGTGAATTCCGTTGATTTCAATGAATCATTAAACAATACAAAACGTGTATCAGAAACATCTTTCACTTGGCTATAAACACTTTGTCGCCAACCTGTTGTACCATTTGGAATATGAGTAAAACTTCCGATTTGCCAAATACCACCTTTATCTTCACTGATATTCATTTTAACCCTCCAAAAATAAACCTGTGTATCAATTGAATTCAATTTAAACTGAAAAGAAGCCAATCCATTTTGAGAAATTGGTCCGGATTCTTTAAAAAACGAACTCGATTTATTAAAAGTTAAAGAAGTATCTAATTCGAATAAATATTCAATTTTATCGGAGAAAATATTATTGTTCTGAGCGTAACATACAATTGAATCAGTATTTACAATACTATATGGATAAGGATACAACAATGTAATTCCGCTACCGGGAAGGAAAAAATCAAATTGAATACTATTGTTTGAGTATTGAATTTCATCAACTAGTTTATTGGGATTTATATCAACAAAAAACTTATTTAAACCTGCATCAGTTTTTGAAATTGGTTTAATCCAATAGTAAACAGTATCTCTAAAATATGGCGAATTGACTTTAAAAACTGGAAAATCCTGTAATGAATTATCTGGTAGAACTCTTTTGATTTTAATTTCAATTGAATCAGAAACAGCTTTTGCAATATTATTAACCACAATTGCCAATTGAAATGAATCAAGTTGGGCTGTTGCATTTGTAGGATTTACAAAAATGGCATTTGAATTTAAAGAAAAATCAGGCTTAGATGGACTATATAATTTAAAAGCAGGGTCACCTTGAAGTAATAATTGAAGGGCATGAGAACGAGCATATAAATCATTAGAAGAGGTAGATTCAATTAAAGCAGTTTTTAAAATTTCACCTACAGGACGACCATAATTTGTGCCATTCATAGCCAAATAAAAATTATCCATTTGGTTGTATAAGTAACCTGTTAAAGTTAGGTTACTATGTGCTAACCAACCTATAGCACCCTTTCTTGCTGCACAGATATAATCCTTCCCATAAACAAGACCGGTGCCACCCGGATCAACATCATTTGCATTACCAATACTACAACCATTGAAATAATAAAAACTAGGTTTATTGTTTTCGGTTAAACTTCCAATTGAACCAAAATCCATATCTAAAACTGTAAGTGAACCATGACCTAAAAATGTCATCATGTTTACACCATCATTTTGAATTTTGATTAATTTTTCTCTTATATCATCCTGAGTTGGCTTGGTTACATTTTTATGGTAAGAAAACACATTGGCTCCTGTTGGTTTTTGAGATATAATTCCTTTTAAATAATTCACTCTGTTTGTAAAAGGAATTTGCTCAGACAGATAATCTTCACCTCCACTTAAATGAAGAAAGTTCTTTCTCCATTCGGCAATTGTATCAGGATTATTTTCCAAGGCTTGAATTTTTTCCAGGTAATTAAAAACATCCTGGTTAGTTTGTGCCGGAATTCTACCTGTTGGAATTGCGGGAACACCTAGATCGTTGTCAAAACCCGCAGTATATAGATTATCAGATGAAGGTTCACCAATTGCAGGAACTAAGTTTAATTTATAATTTTCGGGTGAGGTTCTAATTAAATTGTTTTGATAACCTCTTCCCAACAATAATAAAAAAGCCGGATCTACAGCCTGCATTTCGAATAAATGTTTCGAAAACCTTTTGATACTTAAAGGGTGATGATGGCCATAAAAATAAGTATTTGCCAATTGATCGGCATACACCAATAATGTTTTATATCTGCTGTTTCTATAATCGCGATATGCAGCAGCAGCAGGCTCCAAAGCTTTATTTGAAACAATTAAATACTGGTAATTTTGATTTGGATTGGGGATAAAAAAATCTACTTTTTCCAAAGTACTAGGAACTTCAAAAGAATTGTTTTCACTAAGTATAAGTTCATCTGAATTAAATGCCAAAGCTTTTAAAACCGAACCTTGTAGAGAGCAATTTATAATTTGTTTATTAAATCTATCTAAAATAAAAGCACCTGTTCCAATGAAATTTGTAAACTGAACAAGTTTTTTTGATAACCCGACTTTATTCAACTGAAAGGTTTTGAATGTTTGAGAAATAGATTGACCTGTATTGTAATCTATTTTTATGTAAGAAATACCGTTTAAATCTGAATTTACAGAAAGATCATTAATTACTTTAACCTTTACATATAAAACTGAATTCATAAAAATTGCAGGTATATCTTTTAGAATAAGTCTTTCACCATAACCTCTATAAGTTGTATCAGCAATTACAAAATTAGGATTAGGAGAATTTCCAATTAAAACCTGAACATGGTGATTTGGAGCATCGGGATTATCAAGAAAAAAATCTGATGAACCAACTATTTTCATTTCAAGTTTACCATTCACTGCATTGGTAACATCAGGTAAATTAATTTGAACTTCTCTTGATTGGTTTAATCCAATTAAATAAGAAACCCAACCTTCAGCGCCGGCATAATCAGAAACATAATATTTTTCGCTGGCAGGTAAAAAAGCACCACGGTAGTATTCTTCTTGAAAGGTTATAATTTTACTTTCTTGATAATTTTGTTCTGGCAAAAAAGAACTAAAACTGGTATCAGAAGTTAAATTATATCTTAAAGGAATTTGATTTGAAGTATCAGCATTGATGCACAGAAAATACCAAGCTGTATCAGTAAACAAACTTGAAAAGGATTGAGCTTGTTCTATACTTGAAGTATATAATTCCTTATCCAATTCACCTGTATTTTTTTGGCCATAGAATAGAATAAAATCATTTGATTGAAATTTGCCATCTAGTTCACCTGAACAAAAGATTAATTGTTCCTTACCATTTTTATATAGACTTAGTTTTTGTGGATTTAAATTCTGAACATCTATTCCATTATTTACCAAAGTGAAGGAATCAATTTTATAAACTGCATCCTTTACTACAGGAAATTTATAATAGGATTGATAAGGTTTAATCCATTCGAAACCATAAGTATTCTGTGCAAAAAGAAGTGAAGCAGAACTAAAATTTAAAATCAGAGTAATTATTACTCCAAGTTTAAATAGTTTCATTTTCGCAAAAGTTTTAATTCTTATCATGGTTTTGTTCAACGAAAAACTCTTAAAATCAACATTAAAACAATTAAATTAAAACAAAATAAAAAATTGAATTAAATATTGATGATTTAAGTTTTACCCGATTTGCAATATATAAAAATGGATTTATGAAATGAGTTGAATAGGAATCTTTTACAAAAAAAATGCCTCCGATTTTTCGGAGGCATTTCACAGAATATAATTTAAAGCGAAAATGCTCTAATTACTTAATTAATTCGCTTTCATTTTAGCAAAGTTTTCGTAGAAATAAGGAATGGTTTCAATTCCTTTTAAGTAGTTAAATATGCCATAATGTTCATTTGGACTATGCAAAGCATCACTATCCAAACCAAATCCGAACAAAACCGATTTCAAACCTAATTCTTTTTCAAACAATGCAACGATTGGAATACTACCACCACCTCTTGTAGGAATAGGTGTTTTACCAAAACTGGTTTCCATAGCTTTTTCTGCAGCAAGGTATGCAACTGAATCAATTGGTGTAACTACAGGTTCACCACCATGATGTGGACGAACTTCAACTTTAACACCAGCAGGAGCAATGCCTTCGAAATGTTTCTTGAAAATTTCAGTGATGGTATGAGAATCTTGATTTGGAACTAATCTCATGCTTATTTTAGCAAATGCTTTTGAAGGTAATACAGTTTTAGAACCTTCACCTGTATAACCACCCCAAATACCATTACAATCCAAAGTAGGTCTGATTCCGGTTCTTTCTAAAGTATTAAATCCTTTTTCACCCCAAACATCACCAATATTTAAATCTTTTTTATAGGCTTCTAAATCAAAAGGAGCTTTGTTTAAAGCAATTCTTTCATCAGCAGTTAATTCAAGAACATTGTCATAAAAACCAGGGATGGTAATATGGTTATTTTCATCATGCATACTTGCAATCATTTTTGCAAGAATATTGATTGGATTAGCAACTGCACCGCCATAAACACCACTATGTAAATCACGGTTAGGACCAGTTACTTCAACTTCAACATAACTCAAACCACGTAATCCACTGTCAATACTTGGAATATCGTTGGCAATCATTGAAGTATCTGAAATCAAAACAACATCAGCCTTTAACATTTCTTTATTTTTGATACAGAAAGGACCTAAATTAGGAGAACCAACTTCTTCCTCACCTTCAATCATAAACTTCACATTACAAGCAAGCTTATTGTTTTTCATCATGTATTCGAAAGCCTTTACATGCATATAAACCTGGCCTTTATCGTCGCAAGAACCACGAGCAAAAATGGCACCATCAGGATGGATTTCTGTTTTACGGATAGTAGGTTCAAAAGGCGGAGTTTCCCATAATTCCAAAGGAACTGCAGGTTGTACATCATAATGACCATAAACTAAAACAGTAGGTAAAGAAGGATCAAAAATCTTTTCTCCATAAACAATAGGATGACCTTCTGTAGGAAACAACTCGACTTTATCGGCACCTGCTTCAATTAATTTAGCTTTAATAAACTCGGCAGCCTTTACAACATCCTCATTGTAAGCACCATCAGCACTAATTGAAGGAATGCGTAATAAATCAAACAATTCGTCTAAAAAACGTTGACGATTATTGTCAATGTACTCTTTAATCATGGGTTTCTAAATAATCAGTAAAAGTAGCCAAAAATAGTCCTACTACAAATTCAAATCAACCAATTATCAATTTTTATTCACCGCCCTTGTGTCCATAAAAATATATACCTATATTTGATTGTAGATAAGTAACTGAAAACCATATTTTACAATGGGATTAAGAATTTAAATTCGAAAAGTGGAATTATTCAAAAAATATCAACATTACGGATACAAAGGATATGTCATTTACATCCTGTATATGATAGTATTACCTCCTGCTTCTCTATTTTTCTTTATCAGCTCTATGTTCAACCCAAATCCTGAGATTGATTTTACAGAAATAAACCAAATAGGAAATATCCCTATTGAAAGGATGTTGAAATCTTAAAGCGAATAACCCAATCAACGAGGTTATTTTCGCAATGTGGATTATCTTCAAACATTAAATGAAGCTCAAAGAGCTGCAGTTGAACAAATAGACGGACCTGTTATGATTGTGGCCGGCGCAGGTTCCGGAAAAACCCGTGTACTTACTTATCGCATCGTACATATGCTTAGGCATGATGTCGATCCTTTTCAAATATTATCATTAACATTTACGAATAAAGCTGCAAAAGAAATGCGTCACCGTGTTCAAGTTGCAGTTGGTACCGAAGCAAAAAATATCTGGATGGGTACTTTTCATAGTATTTTCTCCAGAATATTAAGATCAGAAGCAGACAAAATTGGTTACCCAAGAAATTTTACAATCTATGATAGTGATGACAGCAAAAGTTTGTTGAAAACCATTGTCAACGAAATGAAACTTGATGATAAACTTTACAAACCAGCGGGTTTATTAGGTAGAATTTCATCAGCAAAAAACTCTTTGATAACAGCTGAGGAATATTTAATGAATGATGAATTGGCTGAAAATGACAATTCAAGTGGACGACCAAAATTCGGAGTCATCTTTAAAACTTATCAAGACCGTTGTTTTAGAGCAGGAGCAATGGATTTCGATGATCTATTGGTAAATACATACAAACTATTTGCGAATCATTTAGACACCTTAAATAAGTACCAACATTTGTTTAGGTATATCATGGTTGATGAGTTTCAGGATACAAACCATGCTCAGTACATGATTATTAAAAAACTATCTGCAGTACATCAAAATATTGCAGTTGTTGGTGATGATGCCCAAAGTATTTATGCATTTAGAGGTGCGAATATCAAAAACATTCTGGGCTTTCAAAGAGATTTCCCTGATGTTAAAACATTCAAACTTGAACAAAATTATAGAAGCACTCAAAACATTGTAAACGCAGCTTCAAGTGTTATCGAAAAAAACAGGGACCAGATAAAAAAGAATGTTTGGACAGATAACGAAAATGGCGAAAAAATCAGGGTAATGAAAGCTCTAACTGATAATGAAGAAGGCAAGTTGGTTGCATCTTCAATTTTTCAGGAAAAGATGAACAGCCATGTAATGAACAATGATTTTGCCATTCTTTATAGAACCAATGCGCAAAGCCGTTCAATGGAGGAAGCCTTGAGAAAAAGTAATATTCCTTACAAAATCTATGGAGGAATGTCGTTCTACCAAAGAAAAGAAATCAAGGATTTATTAGCCTATTTTAGAGTTGTACTTAATCCAAAAGATGAAGAAGCTTTAAAAAGAATTATCAATTATCCAGTAAGAGGAATTGGTAAAACAACCATGGAAAAAATTACCATCATTGCCGACCATAATAAAGTTAGCTTATGGGAAGTAATTGAGAATATTGGTCAGTTTGGATTAAAAGGCGGAGGTGTTATAGAAGATTTTGTTACCATGATTAAGAGTTTTCAGGTACAAATGGACAAGAACGCTTATGATGTTGCCATGCATATTGCTAAACAAAGTGGTGTTTTAAAGAATTTGTACGAAGACAAAACTGTTGAAGGTATTGCCAGGTATGAAAATATTGAAGAATTACTTAGTGGTATAAAAGAATTTAGTGTTGAAGAAACTGCAGATGAAGATGGTGTTTTACAACCTAATAAACTGGCTGATTTTATGTCGAATGTTGCCTTACTTACTAATGACGATAACGATAAAAATTTAGATAAAGATCATGTGAGTTTAATGACCATTCACTCAGCTAAAGGATTGGAGTTTAAATACGTTTATGTGGTTGGTTTGGAAGAAAATTTATTCCCTTCACAATTATCATTAAACAGCAGACAAGAACTTGAGGAAGAAAGAAGGTTATTTTATGTAGCACTTACCAGAGCTATGAAAAGACTTACACTAAGTTTTGCAACAAGCAGATTTAAATTTGGTTCGATAATAAATGCTGAACCAAGCAGATTTCTTCAGGAAATAGACCCTCAGTTTTTAAGTTTTGAAAGTTTGTTTAACTCTAAAGGAACTTTTAAAGAAAATAAAATCTCTGATTCTCCTGGCAGGTCAGTAAGTGGATTACAAAAGAAAGTTCTAAATCCTGTTAAAACCAGCTTTTCAAAAACAGCAGCAGCTTCTCCTCCACCCGACCCTAATTTTGTTGGAGATGATACAAGTAATTTACAAACTGGAATGAATGTAGAACATCAACGATTTGGAAAAGGAATTGTGTTAAGTGTTGAAGGTGCCGGTGACAATAAAAAAGCCAATATTGATTTTGAAGGAAACGGAAAAAAAATGCTGGTTTTAAAATTCGCTAAGCTTAAAATTCTAGCTTAATTGTTTTTAACAAATCCGAAATCCTGAACGATAGGTTTATTTGTTAAAACACCTGTTTTTAAACAAGTTGCAATAAAAATTGATTCCTCTTTAGACAAGTTTGCATTTATCGTAAATTTACCTCCAATTACTTCAGACTGAACAATTGGCGCAGATAAAACAAGGTTATCGAATTTGATGATTAAACCCTTTAGAATATTCTTATGAGTAAGTTTAGCAAATCTGTTTTTAAATGGTGCCTTCAGGGTGATTATAATTTCATATCCATCAGAAACTTCGGATAGTTTTACACGTATGTCTTCAAACATGTGCGGAAGAATACTTAAATCTTCTTTTTCATCGATTTTTTGAACATATACAGGACAAGTGGTTTCATTGAGCAATTTACCAAATTGAATTCTGGCTCCAAATGGCATTAAAGCTTTTGCCTCAGGCGCATTAAACAAATGCAAAAGTCTACTTGTGTCTTTTACCATCATATAACCAATTGTAGGACCAGAAACTAAATTGCCTTCTCCATCTGAGCTTGGCATCATTAAAGAGAATAAAGGATTGTTCCTTACAAAATCCATTGAATCATTTTTCAAATAATCGGGTAATTGATTTGAAACCACCAAATTTCTATTGATTTTTTCAAGAATTGGATAGAATTCCTTTACATCATAAGATTCTGTAATATCAAAATCACCTTTGGTTTGTATAGTCTGATATATTAAACCAGAATCCTGAAATGAATTTAGTTTAAAATAAAATATCGAATTGGGCAATTCTGAAATTTGAGGAGTTTCTCCGGATAATTCAAAAATTCTATCTTTTAAAATCCTGATATCATTTTGATTATTTGTTCCTAATAATTGTATTTTAAACTCTAAGTGATTTTGATGAGAATTACATGATATCAATCCCAAAACAATCAATAAAAAGCTAAATAGTTTTATAACTTTCATAGACTAATGGAATAAAATAGCTTCACCCAAAGCAGGTAATAAAATACCATTATCATTTATTTGCAAATCTTTTAGTATCTGACGAGGTTCCAACATAGGTTCATCACTTAAGTCAAAAGTTCCATAATGCATTGGTATCATTTTATTGGCACCCATTTCTTTGAAAGCTTTATAAGCATTTTGAGGTGAAATATGATTTGATGACATAAACCATTCAGGCTTGTAGGCACCAACACCAATTATGCAGAAATCAACTTTTGAGAAAAGATCACCAACTTCTTTAAGGTGTAAATCATAACCGGTATCTCCACTAAAATAAATATTAGATTTATCAGACTGTAACATAAATCCACCCCATAATCTAGTATTGGTATCAAACAAACCTCTTTTACTCCAATGACGAGAAGGCATGAAATGAAGACTAATTCCAGCCTCATTCAACTTAGCTTGAGAATACGTTTGGTACCAGGCAGCTTCCTGAATTTGAATATCATTACCTAACCAAGATTTTAAAAGAGGTGCCATGTTTAATCCTGTAAGAATTATCATTTTGGGATTATTCTTCTTTAAAGATTTCAAACTGGATTTATCACAATGATCGCGGTGGTCGTGAGATATTAGAACAAAATCAATATCCTTTAAATCATTGATTGCAAAAGGTAAATCAGAACGGCGTTTAACAGGACCTGCATTACCTAAAACCGGATCGATTAAAATTGAAACACCATTAATTCTGATGAAAAAACAAGCATGTCCAAGCCAAATCATTCCATCATTTTTAGAATAAAAAAAACTAGTATCCGGTTTTAATTCCAGACCTGAATTTCCCTTAGTTTTTAATGCTTTTTGAGGATTGGTTTCGCGTTGCCATTTCCATAGGTCGGCAGTTTTAGGTTCAAAAGGATTGTATTGATTAACAAACCTATTTTTTGAATCTTTGATATTGCCCGAAACATTAGATTTTACAAAGGGTAAATCCGGATTAAGATGAGGCTGGGAGTTTTGTGCCATACTGGATTGAAACATAAAAAAAGCCATCAAAACTGATAGCCAGGTATTAAAGTTTTTCAAGAATTTGGTGATGGATTTTGAGAACTTGTGTAATTAACAATTCATTACCATCATTATTGATGATATAATTTGAATAAGGTACTTTATCTTCTTCAGACATTTGGTTATTAATTCTAGCTTCAACACTCGATCTATCAACGCCATCTCTACTCATTGTTCTTTGAATACGAGTTTCTATAGGGCATTTAACTAAAATCAATTCATCAAGCTCAAGGTAAGATTTACTTTCTATTAAAAGCGCTGCTTCTTTTAAAATATAATCTGAATTTTGATTGTTTGACCATTTTTTAAAATCTTGAGCAACCGCTGGATGCACAGCAGAATTTAGTTCATTTAACTTCGACTTATTGACGAAAGCAATGTCTGAAATATGTTTTCTATTGAGAGAATTGTCATTGAAATAGGCCTCATTACCAAAAATTTGTTTGATTTGGATAATCAGGTCAGCATCATTTGTCATGAGCCATTTAGCTCTTGAATCGGCATCATAAATCGGAATTCCTAAAACATGAAATATTTTAGAAACAGTAGATTTTCCGCTACCGATATTACCAGTTATGCCAATTTTTCTCAAAAGAATGAAATAAAAAAGCTTATGAAATCACAAGAAAACCTTGTAATTCATAAGCTTTTATAAGTTAATTATTACTTAGTATCTTTTTTAGGCTCATTTAAAGCCTGTGAAGCCTCCATAGAGACAGCAGTGCGGTCGATACGTAATTTTGTACCTTCACTTTCAATCAAAAAAGTAGTTTCATTTGCATCTATGATTTTTGCATGAACACCACCAATTGTAATAACTTTATCTCCTTTACCTAAAGCTTCTCTGAATTTCTTTTGAGCTTTATTTTTCTTCATTTGAGGATAAATCATAAAGAAGTAAAACACAACAAAAATCAGGATGAAAGGTAAGAAACTCATGATTGAATTAGAGCCTGCACCAGTAGCAGGAGGACCCATTAAAAACAGTATATTCATATTTATTTATTTAAGACTTCGCCTTTGATGGCAAGAATTGTTTCAGAAGGAATAGTGTTTGCAAGAATAGTTACCGATTTATCAAAAACCCCAACTTTACCTGCGCTATTAAATTGCACGTCGATTGAAGCTTCAACACCCGGAGCAATTGGTTCTTTTGGATAACTTGGAACAGTGCAACCACAAGAAGCAGAAGCATTGGTAATGAGCAAATCAGATTTACCTGTATTCACAAATTTGAATTTGTAAGTCACAACCTCCCCATCAGTCAATTTGCCAAAATCATGAATATTCTCGGTGAAAGTCATGATTGGAGCATTTTCTGCGGCAGAAGCTGAAGTATCATTAGCAGAAACCGGGTTTTCAACCAAATTAGTTGAAGCTTTTTCCTTTGGATTACTATCACATGAGTAGAAAGTAAAAGCCGCAATTGTAAAGGCAAAAAATAAGATTCTTTTCATTTTATTTTTTATTGATAAGATAGCAAATTTAATAAGACAGATTGATTTTCAAAGTTGAAGGTAGTTAAGAAATTATTCATTGAGTCCACGACCCATTTTATTAATCTTATTTTCGCTTCTTAATTGCATTTGAATTTTATCGAGAACACCATTAATAAATCCATGACTATTAGGCGTGCTGTAGAGTTTAGCCAATTCAAGGTATTCATTAATAGAAACTTTCACCGGTACATAAGGGAAAAATAAAATTTCACAAAGAGCCATTCTCATTAAAAGAATATCAACCAAAGCAATTCTATCCTGATCCCAGTTTTGAGTTTTCGAATTGATTAATTCATTAAAATCTTTTTGATGTTCGATGGTTAAATCAAATAAATCCTTCATAAATTTTAAGTCTTCATCCTCATCTTTGTGAGCATCTAACAAGAATTCCGGCTTTGGTTCTTTTAATTGATTTAATACCTTTTGCAGGCTAGTTAAAACTAAAACCTGGTCATCTTCCCAATTCACATAAACTTCTTCAAAATACGACTCAAACTGCTCTGAATCAGAGAAAAGTTGTTCAAAAACTGTCACCAAAAAGGTTTTGTCTTCTGTAAAAGTGTGGGTAGTTTTAGAAGTGTATTCCTGAAAAAATGGAAGTGTTTTTAATTCATTGAATATTTTTTTAGCGAAATCCAATGAATCAACCCAACGAGGTTTTACTTTTTTAATCGCTTCCTGAAACTGGAGGTTTTCCTCCATTAAAGCAATAACTTTATTATTCCTAATTGCATCCAAAGGTTTAATAAGGTTTTCGAGTGGGAAGTACTTTGCTTTTTGCAGCTCAAGTTCTTGTTCTACAAAAAATTTCAATTCCAAAGGAAAAGAAAGAGAGAACAGGTAAAGTTCATAAGTTTTTTCCAGATTACTAATCATGGTTCTTTTGTACAAATGAGCAAGAGGCTTTTCCTCTTGGGCAAAACCGTACAAGGTTTGAAAAACTTTGACACGTAAGAATCTTCTATTTAACATACAATTTATATTGAGCAGAAAACCACAAACGTTATAACTTATTGGATGCCATAAAAGAAAGAACGTTTGCGGGTTTCCGCTGATTTTGGGTTTTAGTAAGTCGAATGAACTCTTGACATATCAAGAATTCTTTTTTCAGCTAAATTCATAGCTGCTTTTTGGGTATGAATATTTTCGGTTGCAGAGATTTTCAAAATCTCAAGCGTTACATCAAAAATATGCTCTGCTTTTCTGTAAGCTGTTTCTCTATTATAACCGATATGTTCTTGGTAAACGTTGATTAATCCACCTGCATTGATTAAAAAATCAGGAGCATAAGTAATGCCTTTTTCAATCAATAATGGACCATGGATATTTTCATCAGCCAATTGGTTATTTGCAGCTCCGGCAACAACAGAAGCTTTTAACATATTAATGTGTTCTGTATCCAAAATTGCGCCTAAAGCACAAGGAGCAAATACATCAACATCTTGCGAATAGATTTCATCACCTTTTACAACTTTTGCACCAAGGGTATCAGCATAATGTTTTAAAGTAGCTTCATTTATATCTGAAATAACCAAAGAAGCACCTTCCTTGTGTAAAAATTCCAATAAATGACCACCTACTTTACCGACACCTTGAACAGCAACTTTTTTTCCTGCAAGACTATCAGTACCCCAAACATGTTTAGCACTGGCTTTCATTCCCATGTAAACACCATAAGCAGTAACAGGAGAAGGGTCTCCGCCTCCACCCATACTTTCAGGTAATCCTACTACATTTTCAGTTTCCATGTGAACATATTCCATGTCTTTAGTTGTAGTATTTACATCTTCAGCAGTTATATATTTACCATTTAAGTTTTCTACAAAACGACCGAATTTACGCATTAAAGCTTCGGTTTTTATTTTTGAAGCATCGCCAATAATTACAGCTTTAGCACCACCAAGATTTAATCCTGAGATAGCAGCTTTGTAAGTCATGCCTCTTGAAAGGCGCAAAACATCGTTAATAGCTTCTGCTTCGGTTGCGTAATTCCATACACGTGTTCCTCCCAAACCGGGACCAAGCACGGTATTGTGAATAGCAATAATTGCTTTTAGGCCTGTAGCATTATCATTACAAAACACAATTTGCTCGTGGTCGTAAGTTGCTAGTTGGGCAAAAATTTCTGAGTTTGACATAGTTAGGTATTTTTGTCTGGTTTTTGGTGGGCGCAAAAGTAGGTTTTATTTTCAATTTTGAACACCTTCCAAATAAATTTGAAAATAGCTTAACCAAATTATGATTTATCCATAGTCTTAAAACTAATATTTTATAGGATTTGCAATACTTTACACCAAGTTTTCCAAATTATGATATTTGTCAAAATGTAATTTTTCTTTAAACAGCTAAAGAATAAATTAAAGATTACTTCTAAGAGTCCTTAATTTGCAACATAAAAATCAGCTTTGAAATCTCTTAAGAAACTAAATAAATATTTTCTAAAATATAAATGGCATTTAATTGGAGGGATTGTATTCGTAAGTCTTTCGAACTTATTTGCGGTCTTTCCTGCACAATCTGTAAGGATAGCTATAGATTTAGTAATAGAAAACCTAAAAACCTATCAGGAATTTAAGGGCACTAAACTTAGCTCTAATATTGAAGATAAAACCGGCTTAATTTTACTTTTCTTTGGAATACTTGTAATCGTACTTGCCTTATTCAGAGGACTTTTCATGTATTTGATGCGTCAAACCATCATTGTTATGAGCAGGCATATTGAATTTGACATGAAAAATGAGATTTACTCTCATTATCAGGATTTATCCTTATCATTTTACAGAAAAAATAGTACTGGCGATCTTATGGCCAGAATTAGCGAGGATGTAAGCAGGGTAAGAATGTATGTTGGTCCTGCGATTATGTATGCCATCAATTTAGTTGTAACTATAATTTTAGTATTGTGGGCAATGTTTTCTGTCAATACACAGCTAACATGGTTAGTAATACTACCATTACCAATTCTCTCTTATTCAATATTTTATGTCAATAATATTATCAATAGGAAAAGTGATGCCATTCAATCAAAATTATCTGATTTAACATCATTTGTTCAGGAAGCATTTTCTGGAATAAGGGTTATAAAGGCTTTCGCAGCAGAAAAAGAATCAGAATCTGCCTTTGAAGAAATGGGGGAAGATTATAGGAACAAACAATTAGATTTAGCTAAAACCGATGCCGTGTTTTTTCCATTGATGTTTTTTTTAACCGGATTGAGCACACTTATAACCATTGTGGCAGGAGGTTTTGAAGTCCTAAACGGAAGAGCCAGTTTAGGAAATATAGCAGAATTTGTAATTTATGTAAATATGTTAACCTGGCCTGTAACAAGTTTAGGATGGACAAGCAGTTTGGTACAAAGAGCAGCAGCTTCACAAACAAGAATTAATGAGTTTTTAGATACAAAACCGGAAATTCAATCCACCAATTCAACAGAATTTACATTTAATGAATTTATAAAATTTGAAAACATTGGCTTAACCTATCCTGAAAAGAGTGAAAAAGCTTTAAAAAACATCAATTTCACTTTAAAAAAGGGAGAAAGTTTGGCGATATTGGGAAACACAGGTTCTGGAAAAACCAGTTTAGCTAATCTACTTTTAAGACTATTAGAACCTACTGAAGGTAGAATATTGATAGATGGAAATGATTTAAAAGATATCAATTTAGGTAGCTATAGAAGAAGTATAGGATATGTACCTCAGGAGGTATTTTTGTTTAGTGATAGTATTTCCAATAATATTTCATTTGGAATATCAACCAATCATCAAAATTTAGAAAAAATTAAGAAAGCCGCTGATGAAGCGGCATTAACAGAAAATATTAACAATTTTAAAGATGGTTTTTCTACAGTGATTGGAGAAAGAGGAGTTAGTTTATCGGGAGGCCAAAAACAAAGAGTTGCCATCGCAAGAGCGTTTTTAAAGAATCCTGAAATTTTAATAATGGATGATTGCTTAAGCGCCTTAGATACCCGCACAGAATCTATAATTCTAGAGAACTTAAAGCTTATAATGAAAGGAAAAACGAGCTTTATAATTAGTCATAGAGCTAGTAGTGTAAAAGACGCAAATAGAATTATAGTATTGGAAAATGGTGAAATTATAGAAGAAGGAAACCACGATAACTTAATGTTAAAAAATGGTAAATATTCTGAGATTTTTGCCAAACAGAGTAAAGAAGAATAAGTAAGTCAGCAAAGGTTATCAACACCTCATAAATAAAGGTGAGTTAAAAAGTTTTGAAATCAGAAACTGAACTTATAATTTGCCCCCACTTTAGAGAAAAACGAGCAATGGACGAGTTTAACAAAAACGACAAACAAGAAATCTATTCGAAGAAAATCAGAGCCGGTAAAAGAACTTACTTCTTTGATGTGAAAGCCACCAAAGGAAAAGATTATTTCATTACTATTACTGAAAGTAAAAAAAGGTTTGAAGACGGCAACTTTGTGAAGCATAAAATTTTTCTTTACAAAGAAGATTTCAACAAATTTGTGGAAGCATTAAATGAAACTGTCAATCATATCAAGACAGATTTGATGCCAGACTACAATTTTGATGAGTTTAACCAGGAACATACTTTTGATATGAATTTTGATGATAATCAAAATGAAAGTAATGCTTAAGAATTATTTAAAACAAATACCTATTTTTGTAAAACTTTAAAAAAAACCAAAATAAAATATGAAAAAGTTATTTAGAACTATGTTTGTATTAACAGCAATGAGTGCTGTTGCATTTACATCATGTAAAACTGAAGAAACTGTTGACGCAGAAAAAGCGGCTCCTACAGTGCTTTTAAACGATGGTGTTGCAGGTGCATCATACTCATCACAAGTTGATTCAATTATGTTAGATATTGAAGCTAGCGCTGATACTGATGTTAAAATCAAATCTATTAAAATTACCAGAGCTGTTACTGGCGCTGCAACTAATACAATCGTAAGCAAAACTTATGATGCAAAAGACGTTTTATTAACTCATTATGATGTTATCAAAGGTCAAATCGCAATTAACGATGGTGATAAAATCACTTACTTAGTTACAGTTACAGACAGCAAAGACAAAGTTACAACAGCTAATTTTGTTGCTTCAATTAATAGTATCGCTACTTCAGACCAAATTTTATTAGGAGCTCCTAGCAATACAACTAACCAATACCGTTTCTTTGGTGTAGCTAATAATTTTGCTCGTTACAAAGCAGGTACAACCGGTACAGAATTAGCAAAAGATAATTCAAGCAAAGTTGATTTTATTTATTTCTACAACTCAGCTGGTTCAGTTGGAAATGCAATCTACTCACCAGATTACAATTTTACTGCTGGAACAGGATGGGCAACAGAAACTTCAACTTGGACTGCTAAAAACAAAACAATTTATTTAACAACTGATTTAAACCAATCTAGCTTTGATGCATTAAATGCTTCTAACTTCTTCACAGAATTAGAAACTTTAACTTGGGCTAGTGGTGTTGATAGAATTCCTAACTTAATTAATGGTCAGGTTCTTGCTTACAAAAGAGCTGATGGAAAACGTGGTTTCATTTTAATTGCTGCTACAGCTCTAAATGCAACAACAGGTTCATTAACTTGTAAGTTAAAAGCTGAGTTATAGAATTTATTTCTTAACAAAAATCTTATAAAAAGCCGTTTCAAATGTGGAACGGCTTTTTTATTTTTATAGCATGAAGAAAATTGCAGTATTTACATCCGGAGGAGACTCTCCGGGAATGAACGCGTGTATTAGAGCAGTTGTTAGAACGGCCATCTATCACGGTATTGAAGTTTGCGGTATTATGCAAGGATATAAGGGAATGATTGAAGGAGGCGAGAATTTTATTGAAATGAATTCGCGTTCTGTTGGAAACATCATCCAAAGAGGTGGTAC
>JBMLOK010000069.1:0-1020 GCA_049243005.1 Bacteroidia bacterium
CAAGGGCGTGAGGTTGTAGCGGTGCGATGCAGTAAGCTTGCCCATTTTTTGTGCCTTTTTTCAAAAAACACAACCAACTCACTGCTAGAATTTTAGCATCATTCTTAAATTAACTCTTCTATTTGTTAAGTAGTTTGGAACAGCAAAACGATTTGCTTCCACATCTTCAATCCAGATATAACTTATTGTATTGTTTACTCCTAATAAGTTAAAAATTTCTAATCCAATCCAAGCCGATTGTATATTTCTTTTCCAGAATGTGTTTCTTTTTTTCAATCCTTCCGGAATCAATACTTTATTAAAACCAATATCAACCCTTCTATAACTAGGAATTCTGTTCAAATCATTGTTTCTGTTTTGATCTGGCACTCCAAATGGAAATCCTGTTCCATAAACTAGATTCAAATTCATTCTGTAATGTTTGTTTCCTCTCAAATAATCCTGAAAGAAAATGGCAAATGTTACTCTTTGGTCTGTTAATCTTGGAATATAAACTGCAGGAACATCATTGCCCTGAATATCTTTTTGTCCAGTAATTTTCTCCTGAGTTTTCATCACACTTAAACTTGCCCAGCTTTCTGCTCCTTTTACAAATTCACCATTCACTCTTAAGTCCAATCCACCTGCATAACCATTGCTATTATTATTGGCCATGTACCTGATACGAACATTATCAATTTCATAAGGAATCAGGTTTTCTAATTGTTTGTAATAAGCTTCTGCAACAAACTTAAACGGACGGCCCCATGCTTTGAAATTCATATCACCACCCAATACATAATGTATTGCCTTTTGTGCTTTGATATTCGAATTGAGTTCCCCTTTAAAGTTTCTCAATTCTCTATAAAACGGTGGTTGATAATACCAACCAAAAGCAGCTTTAATCAGCCAATCTTTTTTAGGTTTAGCTGTTTTATCTGTACCCAATAATTGTCTATTGAATTTTCTATTGGGTTCAAAAGAGAATTGAAACCTTGGACTAACTACTGTTTCATTATTAAAACTCCAGTAATTGGCTCT
>JBMLOK010000070.1:0-13018 GCA_049243005.1 Bacteroidia bacterium
CATCACCAATTTGTTTGAGAGGAATTTCAATACTTTGAATGCTTTTTAATCGCTCCTCTTCATTTGCTTTAATAATCAATTCATCCAGTTCATCATCATTTTGGAGGAAGATAGTTTCATCAATATTTTGTGATAAATCAAATGTTTTATACAGTGTTTGATATCCTACATATGAAAAGCGAATTTTATTGGTACCTTCAGGTAATTCTAAACTGAAAAAGCCATATTGGTTTGTTTGAGCAGTATGTCTTTGGTTGATATCAGAAATACTTACACCAATCAGGTTTTCAGCGGTACCTGCTTCTTTAATAAATCCACTAAGTCTGAATTTTTTACTGTTCTTTTTTGAGATAATTATTTTGTTCTCAGCTTCTGTTATTGTTATATCAGGTTCGGGGAATAAAAACAGTAGAATTTCTGTAAGACTTGCATTTACAAATTGCTGACTAATTTTCCTTTGAACAGGAATGAGAGTACTGCTGTAATAAAACTTTTTAGCACTCACTTTTTCAATGCTATCTAAAATGGTTTCAATTCCTTTATCCTTAAAATTGAAATTGTAATATTTACTTTGTTGGGCGCTTAGTATGAAGTTACATCCCCCAAAAATTAGGAGTAAAATTAATTTCGCTGAAATTGATTTTGGTTTTGCTTGCATGTAAAATTCCGGTTTCAAATATATTTTGTTCCGGTAAACTATACCAAAAGCTTTTCAGATTAAGGAATTTGTAAGAATGAAGATGAATTCGTTCCTGTATAAAATGAAGTATCTTTTAATCCGGTTGAATTGCTGTAAATACTGATTTCAGAGGCCTGAACAAAGTCTTTTGCATCAGAAATATAAGTTTTATTTGAGGTACAATAGAAGCTGTAGATGTTTTTATTAGTGGCTGAAATAAACGGATTAACGGGAATCGTTTCGTCTTTCATTTCCATTCTAAATATGTCTTTTTGCTGGAAGTAGATTTTGGCATCACTTGTATTAAACAAAATTTTACCCGGAGGATTATTCATGGCAAAATTGAAAGATTTCAGTATTTCTTTCGAATTTGGATTTAACCTCACAATTCTTCCTTGGTAAGTATTGTCTTTTCCATTGCAACTAATCCAGATTTTATTTTCTGCATCCAAACAAATGCTTGCAGAACCATATCCAACCTCAATGCTGTCTTGTAATTGATCGGTACTGGTATTAATAATATAGAGGTATTTACTTTCCTTGTTACAAACAAATAACTTGTTTTCATAAAACAACATCTCTTCTGTCCAACCTTGAATTTTAATGCTGTTTTTTATTTCTTTTTGAATTAAATCAACCACATAAACACCATTCATGTACAAATCACTTACATAGGCTTTGGTGTTATAAACTGGCATAATGTATCTTGGTGATTTGAATCCTGTAATGCTTCCTGCTGATTTAAAATCACCTTTATTGATGATTTCAATTTTCCCTGAATTGTTTACTACTAAAAAGATTTTATCGTTGTACAAATACATGGATTGTAATACATCACCCAGATTTTTTTGGTTTTGTTGTTTGAATACATCCTTGATTAAAACAGATTTATTCAAATTAAAATTCACAAAACTCAAGGATGCATTTCCCCATTGAAAATTGCCTTCGTTACCAATCAATAATCCTTCACTAAAAGTATCTATTGGCGATTCAGGTGGATTAACACAACAAACTTTTTTATCACATGAAAACAGTGAAAACATCAACCCAAAAAGAAAAAAGAATGAAACTAGTTTATTTACCATTGTTGAATTTTATAGTTTGATATGCCTTTGTTGCTAATAATTCTTACAAAGATAAGGTTTGATGAAGATTCAGGTTTCAAACTGATTTTTGATTCATTACTTTTTATTTGATGAATAAGTTTTCCGTTGCTATCATAACATTCAATCGATATTTCATCAAAGGGATTTTCTATAAAAAGCTCCTTAGTTCCATTCATAGGATTGGGGTACAAATTGAATGAAAGAGAAGATAATTCATTCATAGCATTGGAGCTTTTTCCATGAATAATTCCAATAGCATCTAAATCAAAACCTGATGAAGGATAAGGCGTAGGGAAGGGGTCGTTTATTTTTCTTCCAAATGCATCTTTGCTTACAAAACTGTCGTTTAAACTTCCAACTACATCAACAATTCTGATATAATGAATGGTTTGGTGTTGTAGACTATCAACCAGTTCTTCCAAATCAAAAGGAACTCCATATCCTGCAATATATTTTCCTGCAAGGTTTCTAACTTTTTCAGGATATAAACCGGTGAAATTGTCAATTTGATTGATACTATCATTCAAACTTTGAGAAGGGAATCGGTAGAATTTTTTTCCATCGGTACTTACTTCAACAAAGGCTAATTCCATATGGTAAGTGCCTGTTCCCGGAATTTCAAAACCATTTTCAAATATGGCAAAATCAGGACCTTCTTCATCAAAAACACCTTCTCTAAAATAAGCTGTTGCAATACCTCCATCACCCAGACTTACAATTCCGTTTTCAAGAGCTTTTCCGTAGGCTGAATTGGCTTCTCCAACAGTTGGGTAGCCGAATGTAGTATCATTAATTTGAACCGGACCTCTTTGGAGTACAATCGAATCGCACCAGAATTTAATTAAAGATGAATCTTTATAAATTGCATCCGAGCCGGGCAATCCAGCGGCAGGTGGAAATTGTGCCTTGGAATGTAAGGTTCCAAGGCACAAGATAATGAGGTATAGAAATTTTATTTTCAATTTAGTTTTTTAGGAATTTTTTGAATCCTGTTGCAGATTCACCACGAATGTAAAGAATATACAATCCTGATGGTAATGAATTGATATCAATTGAATTTGTATTGTTTTCAGTTAACAATGTTCTGCCACTTAAATCTTTTACTTCAAGGCTTTTGAAGTTATTTTCTCCTGAAACATAAATTCTGTCGTTGGCAGGATTTGGATACAATTGAACAGATTCGATTGCTTTGTTTTCATCAACAGAAGTAGGAGTATTTGTATCTAATGTTGTGAAATTATCCATGTAAAAATAAGTTGGAGTATTAATTCCCCAATCACCTACATCACTTGATGCAAAAGTGATTTGTAAACTATCAATATCTTTTAAAGGTCTTAGATTTACCCAAGTCCAGTCGGTAATAAAATAGTCTTTGCTGTTATCAGGGTTTCTGAAATCTGCTAAGTAAAATTCAAGCGCTGTATCAGCAGGATTTCCACCATCTTTCCAAGCACTGATAATGATTTTAAAGAAGTCAGAATCATTTCCAGTAGCACCACCAAATTTCTTTGAAAATGCGCTTCCAAATTTCATGTCTTTATAGGTGTAAGTTCCGTTGTTAATGAAAAATCCATCAACCTGTTTTCCTTTAGCAGCGCCTGTTAAAACGATTTTCGAACTTGAATATCCAACTGCATAAGTTGAAGAATTTTGTGCGCCTTTTAATGAATAAACACTGTACATATTGGTATAACTAGCAGTTACACTATCACGCATGGTAGAAGCAGAAAATCCATTCCAGAAATCACCTGCTACGGTATCGTAATAGTTTACAAAAAATGCATTTCCGCTGCTAAATCCACCTGAATTATCAGAGCCATTCCAATAAGAACTGTCTTTGAGATTGAGGTTTTCGAATGTTGCTACGGTTTGTGCTTTTGATAGTCCAATCAGACTAATAAAGCTTAGGATAAATAGTACTTGTTTTTTCATGATATTTTAAAATTGGTATTGTATATTTAGTTGGTTATCTGCCCCCGGCATAGGCCTGTTTACCACAACGTAGTAAGAGGTGCCAAAGCAGTTTAATCTATTGTATTGAAATGTAAAAAGATGATTTTTCAGATTGATTTTTTTAGATATGCTGATATTTCCCAGCACGTAATCATCTAGCGATTCTGTATTGGTGCTGGTATAAAATCTTTGTCCTATATATTGATGAACATAGGCCATGTAAAAGGTTTTATAACTCACTGCCATTTGTAAACTATGTTTTATTCTTGGCACATAAATCAATTGTTTATTATAGGATGGGTCTTGAGTATTACTCTTGTTTAAAGCATTGCAATAGTCGTGTTGACCTTTAAATAAGAAACCAATTTTTTTGATTTTAAAAGTATAATTCCAAAAGAGTTCCAATCCCTGAACTTCAACATTATTAAGGTTTACCACGTTCCATCTCGATGATGAAATAGGTAACCATGTAATTTGATTCTCAGTTTTTCTTTGATAAGCATTTAGTTTTATTTCAGGACCTTTTTGTTTGAATGTTTTGTAAGTAAATCCTACTTCAATGTTGTTGCCTATTTCTGGTTTTAGGTTGATGTTTCCTCCGGGTACCCAATACAAATCGTTTAAGGTTGGAAGTCTGTAAACTTCAGAAAACTGAGCATTCATAGATAAATAAGGAGTAAAGGTAAAATCGCCTCCTATTGACGAAATAAATGGAATCTTATTTCCATTGTTCCATTCCTGACGAGCAGTATATTGAAGTTCGAGTTTATTTGTAAAGAATCGTTTTTGGATACTTCCAAACAAAGCAGATACATTTCGTTTTTGGGTTTGTTGATATTCCTTAGTAATGCCTGTTAAGTTTTGAATCTGTGCGCTAAAAAGCAGGTTAAAAGTTTTGCCTGAATAGGTTTGATCTATTGCTTGATTTAATTGCTCTCCTGTACTAATAGAAGTTCCGTTTCCATCATCGTAATAATCGAGTTTGTCGTTAAAATAGGCAGCTCTGTAAGCTAATGAATATTGTTTTTTTCTGAATTTATATTCCCCTGAAATTCTTTTGCTTTCATCATTTTGTTTGGCCGCTAAGTCTGAATTATCAATACCTGCAGGAATTTGTTTATCATTTTTTTGATACCAGGTATGAAGAGTTAAATCATGATTTTCATTAAAGCGATAAGTAAAATCCTGTAACCAGGAAATACTAGTTGATGCAGCATCCTTAAGGGTTTCTTTGGTTCCGCTTAAACTGATATAATCAAAATTATTTTCAGCTTGTTTATAGAAGAACTTTTGTTTGATACTCCATTTTTTACCTCCCCATGAAGCCTTCATCCCGGTGTTTCTATCTCCGAATGAACCATATCCAACAAGCAAACCTAAATGAAAACCCTTATTGGCTTTTTGATTCCCTGAAATATGAATTCCTGCACCAATATTTCCACTGCCATACAAACCTGATTGAGCGCCATATTGAATACTAACTGCATCAAACAAAAAGGCAGGTAGTAAAGATAAATCCTGCTGGCCTAACATCGGATTTGAAATATTAAAGCCATTCCATAAAACAGCGGTTTGCTGGGCATTTCCGCCTCTTGCAGTGCTGCTGGATATTTGTGATGGTCCATAACTTTTAATGAAAACACCGCTTGTTTGTGCTAATACCTGATCAAGTGATTGTGAGGGCCTGAATGAAAGCGAATGGCTGTCGAGATTTTGGACAAATAAACCGGTTTGAAAGTGATTAAATTTTACTGCTTTAATCAAAACTGTTTCTAATACTTTGCTGCTATCGTTTTGAGCAAAAGCAAAGTAGTGAGAAACAAATCCCAGAATGATCAAACAGAAAAGTTTTAAATGTCTCAAATTACCAATTCATTGGCAAACGAGAAAAAATGTAGTGATGAAACGAAACAATAGGAGGACAATAAGTCCTGATATTAATTAATCGAACCACACAGCTTTTCTTCCCGAAAGCGTTAAGTTTAAATACTTTTGGCAGGTCTTCTGACTTACACCATTTTTATCTGTCTTCCCAATCGGCGCGTGCGATAAGTGACATGGTTTGATAAAAATTTTCCGGGTTTAAATCCGGATTGGTGCTTACAGCAGCGGGTACTGTCGAGGAATTTCACCTCTGTTCCCTTTTCATTCCGATGTATTATATCGGAAACCGAAAGCGATGCAAAAATAGGCAGCACTTATTTCGAAACAAGTTTTTTTAAATTCTTTCTCTGGGAGGCCTGTAAATAAAGGAGAAGAAATTTTTATACTTTTTATTACTTCAATCCTTGTGGAAGCTTTTCTATTTTTTTAAAAAGATTTTTTTGAATTGCTTTTCCTAAGCCAATTTAGTTTAGAATGAAAGAAATGGGTTTCTAATCACCCTCATAAGCACCAATACTTGGGGCACCTAAATTTCGTATTCTGTTTTTGAGGTCTCTTTCTGTTCCTGCCGGGGTTCCGGCTCCTTTGCATCTGCTACCGGCTTTGAGGTCGAAATCCTGGTTGAATAAGTCTTTGAAACCCGGGTCTGTGTTTAAAATATTGTTGCCAACCGACAGATTTCCATCCAATGTTTTGATTAAATTATTTTGGAATTCCTTATTGCCAAATGGTAATCCATCTGCATCATTATTGAATAAAATTTCATCATCTAAACTTCCAATGATGATATTATTTTTCAAAGAAAAGTTCAATGGAATTTTAAACTGAATATTTCCATTTGCTGCTCTTGAGGGTGCATTGCTCAAATAAAAACCCGGATCTTTTCTGGCTGTTCCGGTATTACCCATATAAAAGGTATTATGAGAAAGGTTGTAGGTTCCACCCAATTCGCCAATAAATGAAAACAATCCGCAATTGTAAACCAGGTTATTCTCTGCTTTGATATTTGCTGAATAATTCAACAAACCTACAGCACTCATATTTTTAATAATACTTTGCTCCAGAACTAAACCGGGATTGCTGTTTTCAGGCAAAGAATCTACTTCAATACCAATATATCCGTTTTTAATAATAGCTCCCGAAATTCTGTTATTGATGCTTCCTTTTAAGAATCGAATTCCTGCCCATTGACCGGGTAGTTCTTTGTAATCATCATCCAATCTGCTTCCCTGAAATACCACTGGATTATCGGTATTTCCATTTACAATTAATGTACCTGCAACCAGGAAACTCGAATTGTTGTAATTATAAATTTGTGTGCCGGCATCGATTGTTAATGTGCAGCCTTTGGGAACCAGAATAGAATCATAAATAACATAAGGCTTTTGACTGGTCCAGAACATATTGTTGGAAGTACATTCAAGAATTTCATTTTGAATATAATTGGCATCTTGTGCCCATACTATCAAATCAACATCTTGCTTTGTGCCATTGGTTTCAAAAAGAATCTGGTCGGCTACAATAAAAGGTGTATTGCTATTTACCTGATCGATATAAGCTTGTACAAAAATGTAAATTGAATCGTTTCCAAGAATTTCAATGTCTTTAAATGAAGTTCCAGAGCGTCCATCTACATTTAATTTAAACAAACCATAAATATTTCCGGCTAAACTAATATTGGTTTTTACTGCATTTGCATCTGGATTACTCACACGTACCTGTAATGTAACACTACGTGGTAATTGAGGATTTTGTCCTAATCTGCTAAAAATGGTATCAAAGAAAACTGTATCAGTAGAAAACTTTAGATTTACTCCTTTTGTAGTAAATACATCGTTTTTCTTACATGCAAAAAGTGCTGTAAAAAGCAGTAGAATTAGAAATGGGAAATAGTTCTTTAATGTTTTCAAGTTTGCAAGTATAAGTTCTGAAAAACGGATTTTATAGTTTTCTGGTATTTTATTGATGATTTGAATTTTAGATGGAATATCGCTCTTTAATCCAATCCGGAATAAGAGCAGCCCTTCCACTTTCCAAACTTACCATGGTATAATTAAAATAACCTGTACACGATTGTTTGCCATTGTCTTTTTGAATTTCGAAATTCACCTTCACTCCATCTTTTTGCATTTCATCAATCCAGGTAATGATTTTCATGTGTTCGCCTAATAATAAAGGACGTTTAAATTCCATGAAAGTATTTCTGATAACCCAACCAAAACCATGTTTTATGAATTCCTGCATGGGCATTTTGTAACATCTTTCCATTTGGTCGAAACGTGCGGCCAAAACATAATCGATATATCTGCTGCTATGTACATGTTGGTTCATGTCTATATCATCAGGTCTAACCTGCAATAAGGTTTCAAATTTGGTTTTAATGAGTTCCATTGCTGCAAAGATAATCGGCGAGGGAACCTTTAGAGTAAAAATTTGGTCTTTCTATTTAACTAAAATCAATTTCACATATTTTTTGTTATGTTTGATAGATTGAGGCGTTTGCTCACCATATTAATTCTGATGTTTCCATTTATTGGGAATGCAACTCACCTAGTGGGAGGGAGTTTTCGTTTAGAATGGTTATCAGGTTCAAGCTACAGACTTTCGGTTAGGGTAATCAGAGATTGTGAGAACGGAAATCCCAATGCCTATTTTGATGAACCTACCTGGGTTGGTTTGTTTGAAAAAGGTTCAAATACCAAGAAACAAACGATTCGATTAGAGTTAATTAAAGATGATACTTTGGTTTTTACCGGTTTTAATTGTCCTTCAATTACTACTGGCTGCACCCACATTGGTACTTTAACAGCAATTATTAATTTACCAGATGCTCAGTATGGCAGCACAGGTGGTTATTATTTTGCTTGGGAAAGATGTTGCAGAAATGGAATCATCAATAATATTCAAAGACCGGGTGATGCTGCTATGGTTTTGTATGCTGAAATTCCCCCTCCAAGATTCATAAAAAACAATACTCCTTATTATACAAACAATCCGCGTACATTGATGTGTGCCAATAACTTGTTTAAGTACAATATGGAGTTTACCGACCCTGATGGTGATGAGTTGAAATTTTCTTTAATCAATCCTTTAAACGGGAATTTAGATAGAAATAATCCTCAGACCAATAATCCTCAATCAGGTCCTTATTCTGATATTATTTGGTCGCCGGGTTACGGAAAATCAAATTCTATTAACGGAACTTTACCTTTAACCATTAACTCAAAAACGGGGGAACTATCTTGTATTCCAAATGCACCGGGTATTTATGTTGCCAGTATTTTGGTAGAAGAATTCAGATTCGGAGTAAAGATAGGAGAGGTGCGGCTGGAATTACAATTTACAGTCACCACTTGTCCAAATAATCCTCCATTATCTAGTGTGGTTAAAATAGACAATACCATTTTAACAACTGATACTATTGATATTGTTGTTCCTGATAGAGTTTGTTTAAGAATACGGGGAATGGATATGGAAAATGACTCCATTTATCTTCGGATTAAATCTCCGATGATAGATTCAGCATTTTCGAATTTGCCTGAATTTGATACATTGACAGCAGGATTAAGGATTGCGGAAACTAATTTTTGTATTCAAAGTGCTTGTGAGCATCTGAGAATGAAATCTCCGTTTCCGGTATATATTAATGCAATTGATAATGCATGTCCGATAAATAAGGAAGCGGAAACCACTTTTTGGATTAGAATTGTTGAAAGTAGTCCGCCTTCTATTTCAATCACTAATCTTGATGATACACAGCTAATTAGTGATACAATTTCAGTTCAGGTTCCAAATCAGTTTTGCCTTAAAATAAAGGGCACTGACCCAAGAGATTCGGTTTATTTAAGAGTGAGTTCCCCTATTATGTCGCAGAACTTCAATGTAAAACCGGTTTTTGACACGCTCAGCACTGGTTATAGAGAAGCTTCAACTACTTTTTGTTTACAATCTAAGTGTGAACACGAAACTTTAATTTCTCCTTTTCCTGTTTATGTAGAAGTGAGCGATAGGCTTTGTCCTGATAGTAAAATTACCTATGATACTTTTTGGGTGAAAATTATTCCAATGCCGGTAGTTCCTTCAACAGATATGTTATGTATGACTCTTTTTAATAATGCAGAAACAGCGGTTTATTGGGGAGATTCAAGTTCAAGGTCTGATGCTAATTTTCTTACTTATTATTTATACAGGTATACCGGTGCAGGAAGTTTAATTGTAATTGATTCGGTATCAGATAAAAGTGAAAGATTTTTCTTGGATAAAAATACACCTGAATACGCCAATATCAATTACCGCTATTTTATGGTTGGTTTGAATCAATGTAGAAGAATGGGTCCATCTTCAGATACTTTAGGAACATTTGAACAATTGAAATTTATGCCGGATAAACAATTAATAAATTTCGCCAGTGTAAAAAATAATCAATCAATACACCTGAATTGGAGTCCTACACCAGAATTAGATTTTGCCAAATACTTTTTGTACAAAACCATTAAGGGAGGAAATTATAGTTTATTAAAGGTATTCGAGGAAAAATTTGATACCACTTATATTGATGAAGATGTGGACGTCCAAAAGTTCTCATATTGTTATCACCTGGTAATGCAAGATACTTGCGATAATATTGGGGTGATGGGCCGGCCTGCATGTTCAATTTTATTAGGTGGAAATGCGAAAAGCTTCCAAAGTAATTTAAATTGGAGTAGTTATGAAGGATGGGCAACAGCTCCACTTTCATATGATATTTTAAGGTCTGATCCAAGTTTACCTGAACAATCTATTGCTCGTACCGATTCATTGAAACTCAGTTATGTAGATAATAAATTGAATCTAAATGAAGGTTTATTTAATTATACAATTTTAGCCACCGAAAATTTAATAGAAGGATCTTCACCTTATTTAAGTAGGTCGAATACAATAGAATTAATTCAGGCGCCAACTGTTTATGTACCAAATGCTTTTACTGCAAATGGTGATGGATTAAATGATTTATTTCAGTGGGTTCCGGTTTTTGTAAAAGACTTCCATATTGAGATTTATAACCGTTGGGGAGGTAAAGTTTTCGAAACCGATAACAAGTTAGATTTCTGGGATGGCAAAATCGATGGCGCTCCGGTTGCAACGGATGTATTCTTTTATATCCTAAGCTATTCAGGATACAACGGGGATTCAGGCAATAGAAAAGGTAATTTTACCATTCTCAGGTAATTCTGTCATTTTTCATGACGAAATTTAGTGTTCGTAACGTATGTGCCTGACCATGAAATGAATCATTCATTTTGACAAAATTTCAGGATAGCTTAACTTAATATTCTTTCAGGTATTTGTATTTTTACAAACCAAATTGAAAACGAATATGGCCATGTCAGATGAAAATGCAGTTGTAATTACACGTAGGAAAAATATCCAAACTTTAATTGATTATTGTTTAGATACCAGGTTGTCTGTAACTATTAACCCTAGAGGTTTGTCGAACGACGAATTTGAGGTTGAAGTGGTTTTGGCAGGTATTAAACAAGCAATTGCTTTTGGTATGTTTGCTAGAGAAAACAAATTGGAAGTGAGTGGATTAGGTGATTTGGTTAAACCTAAATCAGTAGCTAAAAAGGCTGAACCTAAAGACAATACTCCAGGATTGAGTGAGTTGGTTTCTGAACCTGTAAAAGAAAAAGAAGAGCCAACCTTAAGTTTCGACTTAAACGTCAGCGATAACTAGGTTATTGCCATACTTTAAGCTTCAAAGCTTCACTTTGTTTGTGAAAATTTGATTGATTACGCGAGAACAGGAGCTAAGGCTCCTGTTTTTGTTTGGTCTGATTTGGGAATTAACAATTTTTTTAGCATTTTAGCGATACTATGCCCATCATCAACTCTTTGGTTTCTTGGTATCTGAAACGCAGAATTCCTGCGATTGAAACCATGTTGAGTAATCCGTTTGGAGTACAACACGATCAATTAATGAAATTGCTCAGAACGGCCCAAATTACTGAGTTTGGTAGGAAGTATGATTTCAAAACAATACATTCTTTAGAGACATATAAAGAAAGAGTTCCTGTTACCAATTACGACGATTTTAAGCATTATATCCAAAGGATGATGCAGGGCGAACAGAATATTTTATGGCCAAGTGAAGTAAGTTGGTTTGCAAAATCCAGCGGAACTACCAGTGCAAAAAGTAAATTTATTCCTGTTACCTACGAAAGTTTGGAAGAATGTCATATCCAAGGAGGAAAAGATGTTTTGCTTTGGTACCTCAACCAAAAACCGGATTCATTACTTTTTAATGGTAAAGGTTTGGTAATGGGGGGAAGTCACCAAATTAATTCTCACAATGCCGGTGCCGAAACTTTTTATGGTGATTTGAGTGCCGTTATGATGCAGAACATGCCTTTCTGGGCTCATTTTCTTAGAACACCTGATTTGAGTATTGCCATAATGGATAATTGGGATGAGAAAATTGAAAGAATGGCTCAGGCAACACTCAATGAAGATGTGACTAATATTTCGGGAGTTCCAACCTGGACCATCGTTTTAATTGAAAGATTATTTGAATTAACAGGTAAAAATAACCTACTAGATATTTGGCCGAATCTGGAAGTTTATGTGCATGGAGGCGTAAGTTTTACTCCGTATCGCGATAGATTTAAGGAACTCATTAAAGGTTCCCAAATGAATTATCTTGAAACCTATAATGCCAGTGAAGGATTTTTGGGAATTCAGGATAGATTGGGTTCTGATGATATGCTGCTGATGTTGGATTATGGGATTTATTTTGAGTTTATGCCAATGAGTGAATATGGCAAAACTCATCCCAAAACATTAAGCTTAAGTGAAGTTAAAATCAATGAAAACTACGCCTTAGTTATCAGTACAAATGCGGGTTTATGGCGATATATTATTGGTGATACCATTAGGTTTACTTCAACCAATCCTTATAGATTTAAAATTACAGGAAGAACCAAACATTATATCAATGCATTTGGAGAAGAATTGGTAATTGAAAATGCAGATAAAGCAATCAGTATTGCATGTGAATTAACAGGAGCTTTATTAACCGATTATACTGCGGCGCCTGTCTATTTTACGGCAAATAACAAAGGTGGACATGAATGGTTGATTGAATTCGACAGAGAGCCAAATGATGCAACTGTATTTGCAGAGGAATTAGATAAACAACTTAAATTATTGAATTCCGATTACGAAGCCAAACGTTATAAAGACATGGCAATGGTGGCACCAAAGATTCATCATTTACCCAAAGGAAGTTTTCATAACTGGTTAAAGAAAGCAGGAAAATTAGGTGGTCAACACAAAGTACCTCGATTAAGTAATGAAAGAAAATTCTTAGAAGAAATTTATAAAATGGTATTTGAAAACCAGGTTATGAATGCTTGAT
>JBMLOK010000071.1:0-2238 GCA_049243005.1 Bacteroidia bacterium
GGTCCTTCCAACCAAACATCTGTAATTTGATTTTCATGTTTTTCATAAGCCACTCTTAAGGCGCCACCAGGTGTTCCTAATCTTACAACATGTGGTGCAAATTCTCTTGGGTTTAAATATCCCAATGCTATAGCAGAGGCTGTTACTCCTGTTCCACAACTATAGGTTTCGTCTTCAACTCCGCGTTCATAAGTTCTAACAGCTAAACTGCCATCATCCATTATCTGAACAAAGTTTACATTGATACCTTCTTTGGCAAATCTGTCTGAGTACCTGATTTTCCTTGCTTCTTCAACTATATCAATAGAAGTTATAGATTCATTAATAAACTTTACATAATGAGGTGAGCCTGTATTTAAAACATAAGTTGAATTTGCTTCTACAGAAACATCATCTACATTTTTCATTTGTAAACTAACAATTGAATGCTCTCTTATAATGGCTTTATGCGGACCATCAATTGCCGTAAAAAGAAATTCGTTTTCAACAATTCCCAAATCAAATGCAAATTTCGAAATACATCTTCCTCCATTTCCACACATGGTGCTTTCAGATCCGTCGCTATTGAAATATTGCATGTAAAACGAATTTGTTTCATCTTTTTGTAATAATATCAAACCATCGGCACCAATGCCAAATCTTCTATGACATAGTTGTGCAATGATTTTTTTATTTATAGGAAATACATTTTCTCTGTCATCAATCATGATGAAATCATTTCCCGTTCCCTGGTATTTGAAAAAACTAATTCTCACTTGAAATTTAATTTATGAAATTGCTGATCTGAAATTAAAGGAAGTAAAACCTGTTTGTAAATCAAACTATGTGTTGAACTCAAATCATTGTATAAAAACATCAGATTATCATTTGGCTCTAAACCATAAATAATAAGTTTTCTTCCATTGTATCTATAACCTGTAAACTTTACTGGAGATAACCAGAATTCAACAAACAAAGGTTTTGATTTAGTATTCGTTCTTCTTAAAATGCTTTTTTGTGTTAAAACAAAAATTGCGCTATCTGTTAAAACAGAATCTGTTGCATTTGATAAAGCCTTTATCTTTTCATCCCAAATTAATTGAGAGAAAGAGCTAAAAATTGAATCAGCCAACATTTCATCCTTCTGAATTGGCATTTTCTCAGGCTCTTCAATAGGATTTAATTGTGCATTTAACAACTCATCTGATTTATTAAACAATTCTTCAGTATCTAATTCCATGCTATCTTGAGGTAAAGTCAATATCTCACTTTGCGACTTAATTGGATTCGATTTTGTTTGAATTTCCTTTGAATCAGACTTGGGCTCCTCAGGTGTATGTTTAAAAATATTGATTCTATTTAAAAAAGCCTTTCTTCTTTCTGCAAGTGCGTTGTCGTAATTGGTATTGATATAATAATCAAGTATCAAAACAAAACCAAAAATAGAAATGATTAAATAAACCCAACCCCAGTTTTTAGGAGCAGAGGTCGTAATTAAAGGCTTTTCATATTCCTCTAATTCTCTTTTTAAAATAAAATCTCTGTTGGTTTTATATCGCTCAAATTCCAAAGCAAATTCTGCATCAGTTTCTAACCTCTCTAAAAAAGTTGAAACTTCATCTGCTTTTAAAGCGCCACGAAGGTATTTTTCGAAAATGTACTGATATTTTTCTGGTTCGAGGTGCATATGCTTACAGAAGCGGCAAATTTGCTAAATTATAGGCAAAATAACGAAATCATTTCTGCCGTTTATTAACATGTTCGAATTATTTTACCCAGAATAAACATTAGATTTTCTATTACTGGTCAAAATACCTTTGAAATTGGACGTAAACTCAGTTTCCCTCATGCAACATACTAGTTTAGTATGCTTTACTCAGGAAACTGCCAATTTCGTTGGTCTTTTGCCCCTCATCACGAATTCTACTGCAAAATCTGGGTATAGTTTTTTAGGGGGAAAAACTAAAAATAGTTCGAATTACTCTCTCCGATTCAAAGGCAAAAGGGGTGAATTCGGAGAGAGTATTTTTTTATCAACTGACATTTTGTTATTTGGAACAATATTTGAAAAATGGAACTTAAAATAAACAATATAGAAAAAACGATTATGAAAAAGGTGTTGACACTTCTTTTGGTGGCGGGCCTAGGAGGCTTGGCTGCTGTTGGTATCACAAACTTCTTCGACAAGAAAAGTGATGCTACTTTTACCCAAAATTATTTAGCTAAATATGCCAGTATTGCAGCAGAACCTGACAGACC
>JBMLOK010000072.1:0-13121 GCA_049243005.1 Bacteroidia bacterium
GTATAAATGTTTTTATCGGAGGCGTATTTTACGAACTCAAGAAACTTCTTATTTAAAAATGGCTCACCCTGAAAAAATAAAACCAACCAAACCAATTCATGTTGAACCTCATCAATAATTTTTTTGAATAAGGTTAAATCAAGCATTCCGGTATTTCTGGTGAATTCACGTAAACCACTTGGGCACTGCGGACATCTTAAATTACAACTGGTAGTAGGTTCAATTTCCAAAGTAAACGGCATTCCCCAATGATAATGACGTTTTGTAATTCTCGACAACTGATAACTAGCAAATAAGCGCACAAAATTTGAAATTCTGCGTGCACTTAACTTTGAAAGTAAATTTATTCCATCCTTAAAACTTCTGTTCATTTGACTATCCTTCTGCAATTATAGGCTTAAACACTAAGAATGTATTGTTGGAGATTGTCAAACATGTATTAAATTGAATAAGCGGTATGATTTTACCCAAATAACAAATTTAACAATTCTTCAATTTTTGATATTTGAACAATATTGATACCCGAACTGGTTTGAGGCAATTTGTTGAATTTTGACAAATAAATAGTTTTGAATCCTAATTTCTCCGCTTCTGAAATTCTTTGTTCTATGCGCGTTACAGCCCTGATTTCGCCACTTAATCCTAATTCACCTACAAAACAAATTTCATTATCTACCGGCATGCTTTCGTAACTCGAAACAATAGAAGCAATAATTCCTAAATCTATACCCGGATCTTCAACTCTTAATCCACCTGCAATATTCACAAATACATCCTGCATACCCATTCTAAGTCCACACTTTTTCTCTAAAACAGCCAATAGCATATTTAGTCGTTTACTATCGTATCCATTTGAATTACGCTGTGGAGTGCCGTAAACAGCCTGACTTACGAGCGCTTGAGTTTCTATTAAAAGCGGGCGCATTCCTTCTAAAGAAGCTGAAATCGAAATTCCACTTAAAGCCTCATCTCTTTGAGAAATTAAAACTTCAGAAGGATTACTTACCTCTCTTAAACCACCGGCCTGCATTTCATAAATACCGATTTCATTGGTTGAGCCAAAACGATTTTTAGTGCTTCTTAAAATTCTATATACATGGTGACGATCGCCTTCAAATTGAAGAACAGTATCAACCATGTGTTCAAGTAATTTTGGTCCGGCCAGGGTTCCATCTTTTGTAATATGACCAATTAAAAAAACTGGTGTTCCACTTTCTTTTGCATATCGAATGAGGTCACCGGCTGTTTCTTTTACTTGTGAAATACTACCCGGAGTAGAATCTATTAAATCACTTTGAAGTGTTTGAATAGAATCAATAATTACCAAATCAGGCTCCAGTTGCTGTAGTGCTTTTCCAATTTTTTGGGTTGATGTTTCGGTAAACAAATAACAATCTTCATTTTGAAACGCGATACGTTCAGCACGCATTTTTATCTGACGTTCACTTTCTTCCCCCGAAATATATAAAACCTTTCTTCCTTTAAATCTTAGTGCCAGTTGAAGCATCAACGTTGATTTTCCAATACCGGGCTCACCACCTACAAGAATTACTGAACCGGGAACTAATCCACCACCCAAAACTCTTGAAAGTTCTGTATCATCAATTGGAAATCTTTCTTCATTGCCTTTTTCTATTTCATTTAAAAGCAAGGGTTGTAAACTTCTTTTAACCTTTTCTGATTTCCATGTGCTTTTATAATCGGGTTTATCCTTGTGAATTACTTCTTCAACATAAGTATTCCATTCGCCGCAGGCAGGACATTTGCCGACCCATTTTGCAGAAGAAGCTCCGCAACTTTTGCAGAAGAAAGTAGTTGATGTTTTTGCCATGAAAAGCGAAAATACAATGAAATTTTGGGATGTAGATTTTAAAAATGTAACAAGCCAGGTAAATCAAAATTAAAAAGAACCTTTAAGCCATAAAGTAACAATGTCCAAAATAGTAATGAAACAAACATAAACAATTTTATCCTCCATTTATTGGGTTCAATGGTAGTTGCGATAATACTTCCAATGGGCATGGTAAGAACTAAAGGTGTTAAAAAAGCAACACCATATAATTCATATTCCTTTATTATTTTAACTATGATTCTTTTGGTTTTACTAAACTTAACCGGCTTGTTCTTTTTGGGAACAAATTTTCTAAAAACATGAACAATTAAATCCCATAAATACAAGTAGATAATCACACCTACCATACCACCGCCAACAGTTCCAATTAATACTTCTATTAAACTAAAACCAGAGGAAAGAGCAGAACCAAAACCAATGACAAATTTAACGGCACTCAATGCCATTACCAGTAACATCTTCCAGAATATTTCCATGTATTTTTAGTCCTTTTTGGTTTGCTTTTTGGCTACCTTTTTAGCACTATTTTTTTTAGGATTTTTAGTTTTTTCAGTTTGAGCTTTTGGAGCATCAATTGCCTTCTTATTTTGCTTTTTCGACTTAGTTTTTGTTTTCTTCTTTACTGCTAATCTGCCAACAGGCTCTTCAAAATAAGCTTTAATTGCCTGACGAACATTGCCATATTTCATCAAAAGCTCCTTAGCTTTAGTAAACGGAATTTTTAATTCATCCATAATCATACGTGCACCTCTTTCTTCTAATTTGTGGTTACTCAACTGCATGTCGACCATTTTATTACCCTTTACTCTTCCAAGTTTTATCATGATACTTGTACTAATCATGTTCAAACAGAGTTTCTGAGCAGTTCCGGCCTTCATACGTGTACTGCCTGTAACAAATTCCGGACCAACAATAATTTCAACCGGAAATTTTGACAATGAAGCAATAATACTTCCTTTATTACAAACAATACATCCTGTATCCACACCATTTTTGTTAGCAGTATCCAATGCAGCAGCTACATATGGAGTACTTCCACTAGCAGCAATTCCAATTAAAAAATCCTTATTCGATATTTTGTATGATTTTAAATCCTTCCATCCCTGAGTTTTTGAGTCTTCAGCAAACTCCACTGCCTTTCTTATAGCAGCATCACCTCCTGCAATTAAACCAATAACCAATCCTTGAGGAACACCGAATGTTGGCGGGCATTCACTCGCATCAACAATACCTAAACGACCACTGGTACCAGCTCCTATATAAAATAAGCGTCCACCATTTTTAAGTTTTTCGGTAGCAGCATCTATCAATTTCTCAATTGATGGAATTGACTTTGCCAATGCTAATGAAACTGTTTGATCTTCTTTATTGATATTCTTTAATAAACTGCGAGTGCTCATCTTTTCTAAATTATTATAGTTTGAAGATGATTCAGTTGTGGATGTTGATTTAGTTTTATTCATGAGAGTATAGAAAGAAACATGAGTGGATTATATTTGTAAACTCACATCAAAAATATGTCAAATCAAATCAATAAATGGCAACCCCTTATCTACGCATTGTTATTATCTTTGGGTATTACCCTTGGAATGATACTAAAACCAGCCGGGAACATCATTTCAATTGGAGGCAATGAGGGAAAAATTAACGAATTGTTAAAGATTATTGAACAATCGTATGTTGATTCTGTTGATGTTACCGATTTAGAAAAAGAAACCATCAATGGTTTATTGAGTAAACTCGACCCACATTCTGTTTATATTCCTGTTGAAGATTTAAAACAAGCCAACGAACAATTAGAGGGAAATTTTGAAGGTATTGGGGTTGAATTCAATATTATTAACGATACAATAATGGTTGTGGCTGCCCTAAATGGCGGACCTGCTCAGGAATTAGGTGTTCAACCCGGCGATAGAATTATAAAAGTTGATTCAAGTAATGTTGCAGGTAATGGAATTACTTCTGAAAAAGTATTCAAACTTCTAAGAGGAAAAGGTGGTTCACAAGTGAATGTTTTAATTTATCGTCCTGCTTCTAAACAAAAAATACCTTATGAAATAACACGCGGAACCATTCCAATTTATAGCGTTGATGCGAGTTATATGGTTAATGAAAAAACGGGTTACATTAAAATCAGTCGCTTTGCAGAAAAAACCCATGATGAATTTCTAACTGCTTTTAATGAATTGAAAAAATCGGGATTAGAAAACTTGATTCTTGATTTAAGAGGCAATCCAGGTGGCTATTTAACAACTGCTACAAAATTGGTTGATGAATTTTTAGGTGATAAAAAACTAATGGTTTTTACTAAAGGATTAAACAAACCTAAATCAGAATATTTTACTGAAACAAGAGGTGTTTTTGAAGAAGGTAAATTGGCTATTTTAATTGATGAAGGCTCTGCATCTGCAAGTGAAATTTTAAGCGGCGCTATTCAGGATTGGGACCGTGGAATTATAGTTGGAAGAAGAAGTTTCGGAAAAGGATTGGTGCAGGAACCATTTGAATTAAAAGATGGTTCAGCAGTTCGTTTAACAGTTGCCAGGTATTATACACCAAGCGAAAGATGTATTCAAAAATCTTACGAAAGTGCAATGGATTACGAACACGATTTGTTAACCAGGTATGAAAATGGTGAATTGGAAGACCAAAAGAAAGAGGCCATTTTTGATTCAACGCCTTATTTTACTAAAATAAAAGGTAGAGTTGTTTATGGTGGTGGTGGAATTTATCCTGATATATTTGTGCCTTTGGATACAAGTTTTAGTAGCAGATTCCTTACTGAAGTAGCATCAAATGCCTTGATTGGAAAATTTGCCTACGATTATTTAGATAGAAACAGAGCATCTATTACCGGAATTAAAGAATTGGAGGCTTATGCAAAAGCATATCAGTTAAGTAATGAGGCTTATCAGGAGTTTATCAGATTTGCTGTAACACAGGGCTGTGCTTCACCATCAATTGCAGATAGTAAAAAATCTGAGGCCTTCATCAAACTTCAAATTAAAGCTTTAATGGCTCGTCAAATTTGGAGAGATAAAGGATATTATATGTTGATTCAACAAAATGATAAAGGACTTAAAGCCGCTATTGAAGCAATAGCAAAGCCTTAATACTTAGGGCCTGCTGAAAATCTTTATTAGCAATTGTTATCAGTCAATTAGACTATCTTTTAATAATTTAAGTGCAGGATTTTGAGAACAATTTCTTGAAAATCCTTTCATCAAGTAAAATTTATTTTCAAATTATATAAAGACAGAAACAAGGCCATCTTTTTCGTTGCTGCCAAATTGAAGTATTCAATATACATCTAATTTGGCAGCGCCTAAAATCTGACCTGTTTGTGTCTTTTTCAGCAGGCCCTACTTACTCAGTTTTAATTCTCAAATCCAAATCAGGAGGCAATAAAAAGCTTACGTATTTAATATTTCTGCCTTTAGCATGAAATAATTTTTCGTAATGAGTTCTGATTTCTTTTACGTACTTATCTACTTTTTCTGATTCATACACATTGTATTCCAATTGAAGAATGGGCACATTCATTTTTTGGAAAGTTTCGATGGTATAATCAAACAAAGCATCATCATCTGTTTTAAAATGAAGAACACCATTTGGTTTTAAAACTTCTCTGTATAATTCAAGAAAGTTTCTGTAGGTAAGTCTGTGTTTTTCGTGGCGGTCTTTGGGAAACGGATCCGGAAATGTAATCCAGATTTCATCTACCTCTCCTATTCCAAAAATCTCAGGTAATTTCTGAACAATCATTCTTACAAATCCAACATTGGTTCTACCTAATTCTTGTGCCAATGCAGAACCCTTCCACATGCGATTACTTTTAAGGTCGATGCCAATAAAGTTTTTATCGGGAAATGCACCTGATAATTCAACAGTATATTCACCTTTACCACAGCCCAATTCGAGTACAATAGGATTTTGATTTTTGAAAACCTGAGAATTCCATTTACCTCTTAATTCAAAAGGAAAATCGAAACAATTAGGAAAAGTTTTAAATTCTGCGAAACGTCGAAGTTTATCTTTCAAGGAATAGGAAATTTTAAAATTAAGAATTAGTTGATTTGCTTACAAAGCCATTTGAAGGAGGATTCAAAAGAAGTTGAAGCATTGGGCCAGCCATAACCGATGTCACCACAGCCATAATTACGATAGCCACAAATAATGGTTCGCTAATAAGTTTAGCCTGAAGAGCCAATGTTGCAAGAATAATTTCCATCGCACCTCTAGCATTCATTCCAAAACCTACAGCTAAGGCTTCTTTTTTGCTTAAACCTCCCCAAAGTGCGCCTAAACCAGCACCTAACAGTTTACAAAATACAGCAAGAAATAATACCAAAGCCACAATTTGAAGGTTAAAATTGGCTATGAAATTGACTTTAAATCCAACGGAAATAAAAAATAAAGGAGCAAAAATATTGGTCACAAATTGATGTACAATTTCTCTGGTTTTTTCAGTTACATGAACAGAATCACCAATGGCAATTCCCATAATAAATGCTCCAAAAATGGCATGAATCCCGGCAAATTCAGTAAATGCAGCTCCTAAAAAAGCCAATCCAAGTGAAATCGATAGAAAGCCTCCTGGCCAAGTAAAATTCTTTTCAGCCCATGGCAATGATTTATTGATAAGAAACCTTCCAACCGTAAGCATTCCAATAGCATACAAAAGCGTTAATCCCAAAGTATAAACGAAATCTATACCCTGAGCAGTTTTGTTCATCATCCCCAAAATCACTGAAAACAAGATCCAGCCAATTAAATCATCGAACATGGCTGCCGCGATAATTATCATACCAATTCTGGTTCTGAACAAGCCCAAATCCATGAGTGTCCGAGCAATCACAGGTAAAGCTGAAACAGCCATCGCAGTTCCAATGAAAAGGCTAAATGGCAAAACATTATTCATATCAGTTTCACCAAACCAGGTATAAAAATAACGTGCAGTAAAATAACCAAGTCCCATAGGAATAACTAAACCAACTAAACTGGTTTTAAAAGCTACAGCTCCTTGTTGTCGGATAATTGACAACTCAACTTCCATTCCTGCTACAAATAATAACATGATAACAGAAATCGTAGTTAATGAATTTAAAGCTATTCCAACACTTCCTGTACTTACAAAAAAATACTTTGAAGCATCAGGCAAATAATTCCCAAGTAAAGTTGGACCTAATAAAACGCCCGCTATTAGCTCACCAACAACCAAAGGCATTTTAAATTTTCTGAAAAATTCACCAACCAAACGGGCAGCAATGAGCATGCTGCCTATGCAGAGAATAAATTGAATCAGTTCAGAATGGCTAAGTTGGTTCAAAAGTTTACTGGTTATATTGAGTTTCTTGAACGATTAATAAATTACAAGGCAAATCGGCCAAAGCAAATTCTATATCATGAGGAAAAACCCTATCAATTAAATTCATTTGTTTGTCAGGAGAATTTAAAACAAGTAAATCTGCCTTTTTATCACGGGCAAATTTACTGATTACATATCCCGGTTTTCCTTCAATTCTCTCAGTATGAATTAATAATCCTCTACAATCTTTACATTTTAAAATATCCTGAAGTTTTTCATCTTCTTCTTTCAAAAATTCTTCTCGTAAAGCTTCGGCCTCTGCTTGTTTTAATTCTTCATGTCGAAGCAAAGCCATTTTGCTCAAATCCATTTCCTGCACAATATCAATCCATTCTGCGGCATATGCTCTTCCGATTTCAATAGAAGTAGCAATTGTGTATTCAGATTTAGGATGATCACTTCCTTCAACCACAATATGCTTAAAACCAGAAGGATGGATATTTGGCTCAGTAAGCATTAACATGCTGCATTTGGCTTTTCTGCTCAATTGACGGGCTACGCCTCCAAAAAAGTATTTGATTAAGTTTTCTTTTTCCAGAGCTCCGGCTACTATCAAATCAACCTCTTCCTCCTGGCAAATTCTCAAAATTGTTTCAACAGGATCGCCTTGTTCCCAAATGGTCTTATTGTTCTCTTTATCAAGACCAAAACGGTGTAATAAATGTTTCAAATATTGTTCCTCTTGTAAGGATTTTTTCCCCACATGAATAAACAACATTTGTGCATTTAGTTTGTCTTGTAACTGACGCGCCTCAGCCAGCAAAGCCTCACATCGTGGTGAAAAAGCCACCGCTACTGCAATTTTTTTGAATGGACTATCAACAGAATTCATACAGCAATAATAGGCATTTAGGCAAGTATTTACTGTCAAACTGTATTTTGATAATATTTTGGGGAATGTCTTTAAATAGAATTGCCTAAACTTGCAGCGCTCTTATGGATAAAGATACGCTTTTAGAGGCCTACACCTTGATGTGCACAGCTCGTGCAATGGCTGAAATTTATGATGCCAACAGGCCAATTACAAAATATGTTCACTCAACAAGCAGAGGCCATGAGGCTATTCAACTTGCTGTGGGTATGCAATTACAAGGCCAGGATTATGCTTCTCCCTATTACAGAGATGAAAGCATGCTTCTGGGAATGGGAATGAGTCCTTATGAATTAATGCTTCAATTGCTTGCAAAAGCAGAGGATCCATTTTCAGGAGGAAGAACCTATTATTCTCATCCAAATTTAAAAAGAGATGGTTTTCCAAGAATGCCACACCAAAGCAGCGCAACGGGAATGCAGGCAATTCCTGCAACCGGTATGGCTCACGGTATTGCCTACTTAGAAAGTCAGGGTTTAATTCCTAAAGATGAAAGTCCGGTTGTTGTTTGCAGTTTTGGCGATGGTTCAATTACCGAAGGCGAAGTTGCAGAAGCATTTCAAATGGCTGTACTAAAAAAATTACCTATTTTTTATCTGGTTCAGGATAACGATTGGGGAATTAGTGCATCCGGTGCAGAAATGCGAGCAATGGATGCTTATGAATATGCCGCTGGTTTTAAAGGATTACAGAGAATGCGCGTGGATGGAAGTGATTTTAATAAATCATGGACTGCCGTTGTTCAATGTATGGATTATGTGAGAGAAAAAAGACAACCTATTCTTTTACATGCCAAAGTTCCTTTATTAGGTCATCATACTTCGGGCGTAAGAAAAGAATGGTATAGAACAGAAGAAGATTTAAAAAAGCATGGTCAGCTTGATCCTCTCGACAAAATGTACGTGCATTTAGTTAGTTTGGGTATTGATGAAGCTGAACTTCAAGAAATTTCACAACTTGAAACCGATAAAGTTGCTCAACAATTTAAACTGGCTGTAGAATCTCCTGATCCATCTCCATCAACAGTAATGGATCACATTTATGCACCAAGTGGAGCTACCAAAGAAGTAGGTAACAGAAAACCTGAAGGTAAAGAACCTGTTGTAATGGTTGATGCTGCTTTACATGCAGTTGATGAATTGATGAAAAAACATCCTGAATGTTTATTCTACGGACAAGATGTTGGTTTGAGATTAGGAGGAGTATTCAGAGAAGCTGCCACACTTGCTGCAAAGTATGGTGAAGACAGAGTTTTTAATACACCAATTCAAGAAGCTTATATAGTTGGTTCAACTGCAGGAATGAGTGCTGTAGGTGCTAAACCTATTGTTGAAATTCAGTTTGCAGATTATGTCTGGACAAGTATCAATCAGCTAGTTTGTGAAATCACCAAATCGAGTTACCTCACTATGGGGAAATATCCGGTAAGTTGTATCATCAGAATTCCTATTGGTGCTTATGGTGGTGGTGGTCCTTACCATTCTGGAAGTATTGAATCTACTTTACTTACATTAAAAGGAATAAAAATCGCTTATCCAAGTAATGCTGCTGATATGAAAGGTTTGATGAAGGCAGCTTATTATGATGGAAATCCTTGCATTATGTTAGAGCATAAAGGATTGTACTGGAGTAAAAATCCAGGAACAGAAGCAGCAAGATGTATTGAACCGGATGAAGATTATATTTTACCATTTGGAAAAGCATTAAGTGTTTTAGAGGCCAGTGATGATGCTATGGACAATGGTGAATCTTGCGTAGTAGTAACTTACGGAATGGGAGTTCATTGGGCAACAGGAGCTGCAAAACAATATCCAGAAAGAGTTGAGGTACTTGATTTAAGATCATTACAACCATTGGATGAAGAAGCAATCATGAACGCAGTTGAAAGACACGGAAAATGTCTGGTATTAACAGAAGAACCTTTATTGAATTCGTTTGCTGAAAGTTTAGCTGCAAGAATCATGCAAAAATGCTTCACCAAATTGGATGCACCTGTTGCAACATTTGGAGCTTTAAACGTTCCGGCAATTCCATTGAACATAGGATTGGAAGCTGAAATTCTGCCTAACACAGATAAAGTTGCCGCTGAAATTAGCAAATTATTGAATTATTAAAATTGATATTCTACCAATAAAAAATGCGGACCAGTGGTTCGCATTTTTTATTGGTAGAAGTAGGTAGTAGCTTTTGTTGATATTAGCAAAAAAATTAAGGACATAAGGGAACAAAAAGTACAAAAGGTAAGATGAATAGGGCTTTGAGATGAATCAAACATTAAGATTCTGTTGAGAGACAATTAAGAAAATATTCTTTTTCTGTTGGATTACATTTGATTTATGAAGCAAATTTTACTTTTAATAACAATATTGATTTCCGGTTTTGTAAATGCACAAATTCTTACAAGTATTAAACCCAATAGAATTAATCCTGCTGATTCAAGCACACATATTCTTGTTTTTAAAAACGCTCATTTTACTAGGTATCAAAATCCTTACTTATTAATAAAAAGTATTTATACTGAAGCTAAAATAATGAATGATTCTACGCTTCAATTTACCATCCCACCTTTTACTTCTAATTTAAGTGATACTTCATACGATGTTAAAATTTCTTGTAGTGATGCTAGTTGGAATCCCGTGATGTTAAACTATCCTAAACTACTTAAAAGAAAGAATCCTGATTTAACTTATTTAATTGTCGATAGTTCTTATCAGTTTCAAGCAATTCCTTCAAGTATATTGTTCAAAATAAAAGGAAGAAACAGTCACTTTTTAAGTGGTGAAAACACCATCAAAATAAAACCAAAAAACGCAGAAACATCGGCTTATATGGCTAATTCGGTTTACATTGTAAACGACAGTCTTTTGTACGCACAAGTGATTACCAATAACCGATTTGAAAAAGGTGAATATGTTTTCAGTTTGTACAATTCATTTGATGGCACATTAAATGACAAAGCTCCAAAACAAATAGGAATCAATCCTTTTAAACTCAACATCACCAAAAACTTTATTAGTCAGAAAGGTGATTCCATCATTTTTCATATTAGTTATACCGATATAATTGGAGCTTCTAAATTACCATTTGGAGATACAAATGAAATCAGCATTTATAATGATGGTTTAGCAAATCCTGTTTCTAAAATAAGTAGCTTTACTTATGTGAAAGATAGCACTAGTACTGGTATAACACATACATTAACTTTTAGAATGGCACTTCCAACAAAAATGAAAACTGGTCTATTAGATGTATCATTTAAAAACAATTTATCAGGATTATTTTGGTTCAGAAATGCATTTAGTGTTTTTCATGATAAACCTTATATAGCCGGTAATATGAAGAGTATGCCCGGCAAAAACTTTCAGTTCTATTTTAGTTTTTTAGATAGCAAAAAGCTACCCGATTCTGTAGGTGTCATCATGCTTAAAAATGGTTTAGCTACAAATGAAGCATTCATCGATTCATTTGAAAATTTAGGAGCAGGTTATTGGCAGGTATTCGGACATACCACAAACACTGCTAAAGGACAATATAATTGCCGAATAATAACTAAAGAAGACAACTACAACTATGATGGATTTTTAACGGTGAGCGAATATTTCCCCTTTTCACTCAAGCTTAGTCCATCTCATTTTTTTAATTATGAAGATACTGTGAGACTCTATGTACAATCTGAATATTATGGAATATTTGATTACATAAACACACTTAATAATTACCAGTTTGAAAAAAACGGACAAGTTATTCAAGGCATGATTCTACAAGTAAGTACAACAGATCCTACTCATAATTTCAGAATAATATTACCCAAAGGATTGGCCAAAGGTTGGTACGATTTGAAATATTATAATAACAGCAAACAAGCTTATGAGCTGCAAAAGAATGCTTGTTATGTTTATGGTGATGCAAAAGGATATGCCATCAATAAAAGTAAAATAGCATCAAATGGAGTAGGTCCAATAAAAATTCAAATGAAGTTTGAAGGCACACACTTTACACAAGCTTCAGAAGCTTTTATGAATTTTAATAATGATGTAAAAATTTTGAATGATACATTGGTTGAATTTCCATTTAGTGCACCCGAAAATTCATTACCCGGATACATGAGTTTTACATCATCAAATGATTTTGATGGATATATACCATGCTTCCCAATGATTGAAGTATCTACCTATCCTAAAATAGTAGAATTGAATCCTAAATCAGGAAAAGCAGGTGATACTGTAACAATAATGGTTCATGCAGAAATGACAACCTTCTCTCAATTTCCATCAGATATTACACCAACATTCAGGGTATTCGACCAAATACAATCGAAGATGAATATTTTGGAAAAAGAAATTCTCAACGATACTTTAATGAGGTTAAAAGTTGCAATTGCATCAGATATGCCAAATGTGTTTTGTTACTTCGGGATAACTCAAGTAAACAAGTTTGCTTATTACCAGCTTGCCAATGCATTTCAGGTGATCAATCCAGGCTTGAGTTTAAATGAAGCTGCAACACAAAACAATGAAGTTAAAATTTATCCCAACCCAAGTAAAGGTTATGTTTATGTAGATAATACTCAATCTAAATTTAGTGCTTATAAAATTTATGATTTAAAAGGAAGTTTAATTCACAAAGCTGGTTTAGAATCAAGTTTAAATGAATTAAACCTGAGTGAAATCCTTCAGAAAAAGCAATTGTATTTAATTGAACTGATTGGAGAAAAAAGTGTTTATCAAAGATTATTGATTGAGTAAGATTAAAAAAAATGATTTGGAACATGAAGTTTAAATCATTGAGCAATCTAATCAGCCTAAAACCTATCTGACTTGTTTCATATATATATTTACGTTGTTTAAATAGTCCGCTTTAATTTTATTGATGAAAATTATGCATCAAACTAATTTGACGAAATAAAAACAATTGCAACCTTCTTAAAATAGCTTTTGACTACTAGTTAAATACCCACAACTATGAAAAAGCTATACCTATCACTTTTATTGTGTATGCCTTTTGTATTGAAGGCCCAGTTTTTACCGAAT
>JBMLOK010000072.1:13221-14784 GCA_049243005.1 Bacteroidia bacterium
ACAAAAAAGAGTATTTCAAGTCACGGAAAACGCTTGATAAATAAAGCGAAAAAAAGAATTGAACAAATAGATTTGAGTGAATTGACAAGGGGAGTTTATCTCTTAAAAGCCAAATTAGATTTAGGATTTGCTCAAGCAAAAATTATTAAAACCAACTAAGAAAATTCATTACAGAAAATTCTGTAATCTGTCTTAAACAGTTCATTTATTTTAATAGAATTCACAAAACGAAAATTTGAAAAAATTTACGCTGGATTCCTCATGTTTTTATAGTTCAAGATTTATATCAAAAAATAAGGTTTCTCATGTTAAATCCATAAAAAACAAACATTATGAAAAAGCTCTACATCATCCTATTATTATGGTATCCATTATTGTCAAAAGCACAATTTTTAGAGAACCCATTTCAGTATTACAAAAATCCAAAAACAGATTTTTTAGTTGATACTTCAATGTATAACAGTGGCGACTTTACTATTACCCATTATGAATATAAAAATGTCGCATCAGTATCTAAAGAATTAACTGAATTTTTTAGAACACAAGGAAACAAAATAATTTCACAAAAAACCAATTTCCTTCAAAAAAGTGCTTTTGAATTTATTGAAAAAAAGTGTACCTATAATTCTGAAAAGTTAAATACAATACAAAAGAATTATAAATACATTAATAATACTGAGTTAATAAATATAGATAAGGATTCATTTATCTATGAAAATAATAGGCTAAAATATCAGCATCACTTTAACGATATAAACGAATTGTACTCAATTAAAGAATTTATTTACGACTCAATTAATGGGCTTCAAAAGACTCAAATAACTCAGAGAATGCCTGGCACTAATAACTATGGTTTGTTTGAAGTGATAAGTTTTCACAAACCAAACTTGCCCAAAATATTAAATGTATACGCTGATATGAATGGGGAAAGAGAATTGTTTATTGTTACTCATTACTTCTATGACGATCAAGATAGATTAACCGGTACATTAGATAGTTCATTCTATAATGGAGTTTTTCTTCCGGCCGATCAAAATAGAATCGTATACATAGGCAATACAACTAAAATCGACTCGATAATTTACACTCAATTTTATTTCAAATCCTCTGATATATCAAAATTAGAATATGGAAAAAATGGAAAAGTAAAAACAATATTTAAATTATCCAGAGACAATAATGAACCTTTTAAACTTGTGAATCGGTATGAATTTTCTAGTGGAATAACCGGTTTAAATACTTTCGGAATTGAAACTATCAAAATAGGTCTTTTCCCTAACCCAACTCATGATTTCATCTTTATTGAAAGCAAAGAAAACATTAAACAAGTTGAAGTTTTCGACTTAAATGGGAAACGTTTGTTATTTAAAGAGGAAAATAGAATTGAACAAATAGATTTGAGTGAATTGAAAACAGGAGTTTATCTCTTAAAAGCAAAATCTGACTTTGGATTTGCTCAAACAAAAATTGTAAAAACCAATTAAAAAATCATTGCAGATTTAGTTCTGCAATGATTCTTTCAAAATCGTTCAATCATTTAACGGAAATATACTTACGAAAATT
>JBMLOK010000073.1:0-1649 GCA_049243005.1 Bacteroidia bacterium
AGAAATTTCCGCTTTTTGGATATTCTTGATACCCTAAAAATTGAAGGTTTTGTCAATCCAATTGCAGGTCAGGTTAATAGTAACAACTATTTGGTTTTATTATCTAATGCTACAAAAACCGCAGCAATTTTAAAAGGGATTGTAAATGGAAATGTAACCGTGCAAAGGTTTATTCCAGGGAGTTCAGGTAGAAGGTATCGTTATTTGTCGGCACCATTTAGTTCAGGACCTTCAATAAATTCAAGTTGGCAACAACAAATCCATATAACAGGTGCAGGTGTTTCAGGAACAATTTGTCCGAATTTGACCCAGCATTCAAATGGATTCGATGCAACATTATCAAATTCTCCAAGTTTCTTCACATTTAATGAAACTACCGCTACAAGCTCAAATACTTTAGGTAGCGGAGGTGGAACTGTTTATCAAAATGCATGGCAAAGTATCAATGGAACTGTTTTAAGCAATTTATCTGCGGGTAAAGGATATAAGGTCTTTATTAGAGGCAATAGAGAGCAAGGATGTAATTTATTGAATGGAAATAATCCAACTCCTCAGAACATTGTTCTGTCTTCAAGAGGGATAGTTCAATCGGGCAGTTTTAGTTTCAATGTTACTTATAGTCCAAGTAATGGTGAAGGTTGGAATTTGGTAGGAAATCCTTATCCATGTGCTATCGATTGGAATTCTTCTGCTTGGTCAAGAACCAATATCGATAACCATATCTGGATTTTTAGACCTGCAGGAAATCACTTTGCTACTTTTAACGGTGCCTTAAATGTTGGAGTAAATTTTGGCTCCAATATTATTGAATCAGGTTCTGCATTTTTTGTGAAAGCCAATGCTGCTAATCCTGTTCTTCAGGTAAATGAAGATGCAAAAGTTGGCTTACAATCTACACCAAGGCTTTTTAAAAAATCAACAAAAAGTTTAAGAATGTTTTTGATAAAACCAGGTGAAGTAATGGATGAAAATCTTTTTTCTATGTTTGATGCTGCTTCCGATTCATTAGATATTTTTGATTCTGAAAAAATGTTAAATCCATCTTTAAACATTTTTAGCTTATTGAATGATTCTATTTCTTTATCCATCAATACTTTTCCAGTAGTTTATTCAGAAAAAAGTATCAATCTTGATTTTCAATCATCGTTTTCAGGAAATCATATCATTTCATTTAAACAGGTTGAAGATTTTTCAGATTATGATGTATTGCTGGTAGATAATTATTTGGGAGTAATTCAATTGGTTAATGATAAATCAAATTATGAATTTATGAATCAAGCTAATATTCCAACTAAATCTAGGTTTAACCTGATTTTTGTTTACAGAGCTTCTGTTGATTATTTAAAAGCTAAACAAAAGATAGAAAACAGGTTTAATAGTGATTTGCAAATTATTCCTAATCCTGTTTTCAGTTGTTTCAAAGTTGAATTTTCACCAAAGGATAAAGCTTCAGCAAAACTCAATATTTTTAATGCCCAAAATCAATTGGTATACACAGCTGATCATTATAATTCAGGCAATGAAATTGAATCTGTTAATTGGAATAGTGGAATTTATTTTGTTGAAATTAGCACTTCTTCAGGATTATTAAAACGTAGCAAATTTGTTAAGTTTTGATTTTAATCCCTTTTAGAAATAGTAATTGATTT
>JBMLOK010000074.1:0-5056 GCA_049243005.1 Bacteroidia bacterium
CAACACCCTCTGCAATAAAATCTGCAGGGAAATTGTTTCTAAATACTTCTTCATTTTCGAAAGGCCAGTGCCATTGCGCATAAGGCATCGCACCACTATCAAACCAAACGTCGATTAAATCTGGTTCGCGGAACATTTTTTCGCCTTTTGAAGAAACCAAAATCACTTGGTCAACAAAAGGTTTATGAAGGTCTTTCATCACAAAATCCGAAGGCATAAAACCAGCTTTTACTGATGCTTCAATTTCTGATAACAATTCTGCCTCCGAACCAATACAACGTATTTCTGAATTATCCTCAGTTTTCCAGATTGGCAATGGAGTTCCCCAGTATCTAGAACGAGAAAGATTCCAATCCACCAAATTTTCCAACCAATTACCAAAACGTCCGGTTCCGGTATGTTCCGGTTTCCAATTGATTGTTTTGTTCAATTCAACCAATCTGTCTTTAACAGCAGTTGTTTTAATGAACCAACTTTCTAAAGGATAATATAAAATTGGCTTATCTGTTCTCCAGCAATGCGGATAAGTATGATCGTATTTTTCTTTTTTGAAAAGTTTTCCTTCCAATTGTAATTTAAGTACGATTCTTTCATCAACACTTAAATAATTTAATTTGGAAGTATCTTTAATAACACCGCTTAATTTTACTTTCTGAACTTCTAATTCAGCAGCTTTTTCAGCATCATTTAAATAAGCTTCTTTAACATATTCTTCACCATAAAGAAACTGACCATCTTGCACTTCAGGTAAAAATTTTCCTCTTTTATCTACCAAAGTTAAAGAACCAATTCCGTTCTGGCGAGCTACTTTAAAGTCATCTGCACCAAAACTTGGAGCAATATGCACAATACCGGTACCATCTTCTGTAGTTACAAAATCACCGGTAATGATTTTAAATGCATCACCATTTTCAACTTTTGCAAAAGGAAGTAATTGTTCGTATTCAACACCCGCTAAATCTTTTCCTTTTATTTCACCTAATAAAACATAAGGTATAGATTTATCACCGGCAACATAAGCACTGTAATCCAACTCCGCTTGTTCTGCTTTGAAATACTTAGCCATTAAATCTTTTGCCATTACAACCACTATTGGTTCATAGGTAAAAGGATTATAGGTTTTGATGATAGCATATTTGATTTTTTCACCAACTGCTAAAGCGGTATTTGAAGGTAATGTCCATGGAGTAGTTGTCCAGGCCAATGCACATAAAGTTTCAGGGCCACTATAAACTGACGAAGCTCCTTTTAAACGGAACATCGCTACAGCAGTGGTATCCTTTACATCTTTATAGGTGCCCGGCTGATTCAATTCATGTGAACTTAAACCGGTTCCTGCCGCAGGCGAATAAGGTTGAATGGTATAACCTTTGTATAAATAACCTTTATCGTAAAGCTTTTTTAACAAGCTCCATAAACTTTCGATATAGTTGTTTTCATAAGTAATATAAGGATCATTCAGGTTAACCCAATATCCCATTTTATTGGTAAGGTTGTTCCAAACATCCGTAAACTTCATTACATCTTTACGGCAAGCTTCATTGTATTCTTCAACAGAAATTTTCTTACCAATATCTTCTTTAGTAATGCCTAAAGTTTTTTCTACTTGTAATTCAACAGGCAAACCGTGTGTATCCCAACCTGCTTTTCTTTTTACCTGAAAACCTTTTAAGGTATTATAGCGACAGAACATGTCTTTTACAGCACGGCTCATCACGTGGTGAATACCGGGCATTCCATTTGCACTAGGCGGACCTTCATAAAAAACAAAGGAAGGAGCACCATCTCTATTGCTTACACTTTTTTCAAAAACCTGATTTTCGTTCCAATACTTCAGAACTTCCTCTTCAAATGCAGGAAAATCTAATTTTTTAAACTCTTTATACTTACTCATTTCTTAAAACTCTCATTTATAGCAATTATGCCAATTTTTAAAAGCCTGCAAAAATAGCATTATAAATAGAGAATTGGAAATGCTGATAAAGAATAAGATTTGGATTATTAAATCCTTAACAATAAGATAATTAAGAGAAAATCAAATACCAGAAAATTGAAATTTGTTAATCTTCAGGCTCCACATCAACCAAAACAGTTTCAAATTCTTCTTTTGCATTGATACTTTTTGCCAATGAAAGTAACATGGATGGCAACAATAAAAGGTTCATAAACATCCCAAATAATAAGGCCAATGAAGTTAGCACTCCTAATGCAACTGTGCCTCCAAAATTTGAAGCTGCAAAAATGATAAAACCTGCAAAAAGCGCTACAGCAGTATAAATAATACTAGGACCAGCTTCCATTAAACTTTCAGGGATAGCTATATTCATATCCCAATTGTGCTTCTTGAGTGAATTTCTGTATTTAGCTAAATAATGAATCGTAAAATCAACCACAATTCCGTAAGCAATACTAAAAATAATAATGGTTGATGGTTTCAATCTGATATCAAAATAACCCATGATACCGAATGTCATAATTAATGGTATTAAATTAGGAATCAACGAAATAAGCACCATTTTCCAACTAAAGAACAAAAATGCCATCATGATTGAAATAATCACCAAAGCCGAAATCATGCTTTGAATGAGGTTTTCTATCAGGTAATCATTTCCCTTTAAGAAAATAGCACTGGTTCCAGTAATTTTAACATCGTACTTATCTTTAGGGAATATTGAATCTATTTTTTGTTGAACACTTGCCGACAATACTTTCATTTTCTGAGAACCAATATCAGCCATTTGAACACTCACCCTTGCAACTCTATAATTACTGTCAACCATCGACTTTAATAAGCCTTTGCTATTTCCACCTTTTGGAAGAAACTCCACAATATTTGTGATATCAACTACACTCGGAACCACATAAAATCTAGCTTCTCCATTATTCATGGCCTGGTTTGCAAATTTCAGAAAATCAACAATAGAAACCGGACGAGAAAATTCAGCGTATTGATGTAATTCCTTTTCTAGACGATTAATTTTTTGCAAAACCACATAATCCTTAATTCCATCTTCTCTTTTTGTATCGATTTTAATTTCAAAAGGAAGAGTACCTTTTAAGTGTTTTTCGAAAAATTTCAAATCCTGATAAACCTTATCTGATTCAGGTAAATCATCAACTACATAACCCAAATTTTTCACTTTAAAGGCCCCAAAAACAGATACAACCAATAGCAAAATTGTTGTTATATAGATTAATTTTCTTTTGTTGTAAACCAAATAATTGCAATAATCTAAAACCTTATTTAATCTTTTTCCATCTAAATGTTTGATGTGATGCGGTTGTGGTGGAGGTAAATAAGAATAAACAACCGGAATAAACACCAATGAAATAATATAAATCACCATGATTACAATTCCCGAAACAATTGAGAACTGATCGAGCATGGCTGAACCGGAGAAACTAAATACCACAAAACCTACGGCAGTAGTGACATTCGTTAAAAATAGAGCCAATCCATTTTTTGAAATCAACCTTAGAATGGCCAGCATTTTATTGCCATGTTTACTGAATTCCTGGTGGTAAACATTTAATAAATAAATACAATTTTGAACACCGATAATTACCATTAAAGGTGGAAGAATTCCTGTTAAAAGTGTGATTTTGTATCCAAAAATTGCTAAAGTTCCTAAAGTTGTTATTACGCCAATAACTACAATGATAATTGAGAAAATAACTGCTGAGAAAAACTTAAAGAAGATGAAAATAAATAAGGCAGTTACTGCAATAGATAAGTAGGTGAAAATTTTAATTTCATCTGAAACTTTTGAACTATAAATAGTTCTAACATAAGGTAAACCCGATAAATGGATTTGAGTATTGTGTTTCGCGCCTAATAAATTTGCTCTTTCTTCAATGCTTTTTACTAGTGGAATTCTGGCTTTGCTGTCGAGTTTATCCTTTTTTAAGGTTACTGCCATTAAGGTTACCTGAGATTCAGGATTATAAAGTAAACCTTCATAGAAACGTAAATCCTTTAAATGTCTTTCAAATGAATCTACATCAGATTGTGTTTTGAATTTACTGACAACCAATGGTTTCAATTCTAATAACTGAGTAGAATCGTTTTTATAAAGATTGTATAATTTAGTAATCGATAGAACCTTTTCAACTCCTTCAATTTTTTCAATATCATCGCATAAAGTAGCCCAATCCGAGAAGAATTTTTGTTGGAAAAGTTTATCCTGCTGCACACCGATAACCATGATATTTCCATCTTCGCCAAAGGTTTCCTTGAATTTTACATATTCTATAAAATCCGGATCATCCTGAGGAATCACTTTTGCAAAATCATAAGTCATTTGAACTTTGGTGGCAAAAAATCCCATTCCGAGTGTAAAAACACCCAAAGCAACCAATATCCAAAATCGGTTACGTAAAATATAAGTACCAAACGTATTCCACATAGTAATCGGCAAAAGTACTTAAATTATGAGAACCAATTCATCATTAAATTGTAAATGAGATAAGTTGAGCAAAATCTTAGGTAAACCAAGGATTTTAGAAACGATTTTTGTCAAAATGAATCGATTTTCTGAAAATTGTACGTAAAAATGAAACTAATTTTCACCAATGCGGTACGAAACTAATTTGCATATCGTTTATTTGTGTTTCTAAAAATGAAAAGACTAATTTTTCTTGCAATCGCGCTTTTCCCTGCGTTGATTCAAATAACATCGGCACAAAGCAATAAAGAACCTGCTCCTGGCACTTGGAGAGTTCATTTACCTTACCAAGCAAATTATTGTGTTGAAAGGGTTGGGAACAAGTTATATTGTGGTTCTCCCAGTGGATTATTTACGTTTAATACCGATGATAATAGTATTGAAAGATTATCTAAACATACAGGATTATCTGATGTTGAGGTAGATATTTTCAGGTATTATGAATCGAAAAAAATGAGTATTGTGATTTATTCCAATACCAATATTGATTTACTTGATCATCAAACAAATGAAATAATCAATATTCCCGATATTCTTCAAAAAAGTATGATTGGAAAAAAGACTGTAAACTCAGTATTTTTCTATGAAAATAAGGCCTATTTAGCCTGTAG
>JBMLOK010000075.1:0-7518 GCA_049243005.1 Bacteroidia bacterium
GCAATAAAATTTGCAGATTGAACCAAATAACTCGACCTAATTGTATTCTTATCAAACCTTAAATGAGAAACAGTTAATGAACCTGATTTTTTTGAATCATATACAAAATAACCTTGTACCTGATAATCTGTTGTATCACCAATAATTTTGATTGAGTTTTTATTGGCACTTACAGTTCCATCAGCACCCAAACCATAAAATAAACCTCTGAATAAATGATGGTCTTCAAGGCTAAATGTTTTATCGTAATCGATACTTAGTTTGGTAACATCATCTTCAATTCCTACACTAAAAGAGTATTTCAATTTGTCTGATTTTAACATGTCGAATATACCTTTTACCATACCGGCATTAAATTCTTTAGAGGCCAATCCATAACGACCACCAGTTAATTCAATTTTACGTTCAGGAATGAACTTACTGATAGCGCCCATAACATCCATGAACAAAGGTTCACCCTGACTTCCCGGCTCTTTGCATCTGTCTAAAACAGCAATTTTTTTAACTGATTTTGGTATACATTTAACAAAAGCTTCAGAATCAAAAGGACGATACATTCTGATATAAACAAAGCCTACTTTTTCACCGTTTTCATTTAAGTAATCGGTAATTTCCTGAACAGTACCGGCACCTGAGCCCATAATAACAATTAACCTATCTGGATTTTCAGCACCATAATATTCATATAAATGATATTTTCTGCCGGTTAATTCAGCAAACTTATTCATCATTTTTTCGATGATGCCAGGCAAATTGTTGTAATAAGGATTACCTGCTTCACGACTTTGGAAAAATACATCAGGATTTTGAGCAGTACCTCTGATACTAGGATTTTCTGGTGACATCGCTCTTTTACGGTGTGTAAGAATATCATCTGTATCAATCATTTCATGAATAATTTCATCCGGAATTACTTCCACTTTCATTAATTCATGTGAAGTTCTGAAACCATCAAAAATATTTAAAAAAGGAATTTTAGATTTTAAAGTTGCTGCCTGTGAAATCAAAGCCATGTCCATTGCTTCCTGAGCATTTTTTCCGAAAAGCATAGCCCAACCTGTCTGACGAACAGCCATTACATCAGAATGGTCACCAAAAATAGAAAGTGCATGAGTTGCCAAAGCACGAGCCGCAATATGGAAAACAGCAGGGGTATGTTCACCTGCAATTTTGTACATATTTGGAATCATTAATAACAAACCCTGAGAGCAGGTAAAAGTAGATGACAAAGCACCACCCTGAATGGAACCATGAACTGCACCGGCAGCACCGGCTTCACTTTGCATTTCAATGATTTTAGGAACTTCACCGAATATATTTTGTTTTCCTGCAGCCGACCATTCATCGCAAAACTCACCCATTGCAGATGATGGAGTGATAGGATAAATAGCACAAACTTCATTGGTTTTATAGGCGATGTAAGCAGCAGCTTCATTGCCATCCATTATCTTAACTTTAGCTGTATTTTTCATTACAATTTATGTCTTGGTTTGAGGGAATAAAAGTATATACATTGATTTCAGTCGGGTATGACTTGAGTCATGAAAATAAATGATACTAATTAGTTGATTTCGTGCAGAAATCAAATTTGGTAAACCTCATGATTTTCTTATTTTGCATTAAGATGAGAAATCAACAAATCGATAACTTTATAGATAATGCAGCAGAATTTGCTCAACCTATATTGATTTATATGCGTGAATTAATTCATGAAGCTTGTCCACAAGTTGTAGAATCGATTAAATGGGGAATGCCATCTTTTGATTATAAAGGACCATTAATTGTAATGGGCGCATTTAAAAATCATATGGCGATTAATTTCTGGAAAGCTCAGTTGATGGCTGATTCAGAAAATATTTTTGTAAAATCTGGTCAATCAATGGGAACTTTAGGCAAGATTAATTCAATCAATCAATTGCCTCCAAGAGAAATACTACTGGCTTATATTTTCGAAGCTATTGATTTAAATGAGAAAGGAATCAAAATTACTAAAACTAAAAACGAGCAAGTAATAAAGGAGTTACCCATTCCTGAAGATTTTCTTAACTCTTTAAACGCAAATCCAATTGCTATGAGTAATTTTCAGCAAATGAGTCCTAGTCAAAGAAAAGAATATATCAATTGGATTATTGAGGCAAAAAGAGAAGCGACAAGGGTTTCTAGAATTGAAAAAGCAATCGTTCAACTTCTGGAAAAGAAAAGTCGTGATTGGAAATACCTAAAGTGAAAACTAATTATGTTTTCCAATCAAAAAATTCAAAGGAATATCAAATCGTTTTGACCAAGCCTTTTCACTATGATCTTCTCCGGGAAAGATTCTACTTTCAAATTGTTTAGAGTTATACATTTTCGTTTTAAAAATGAAATCAGCTCTTGATTGAAATTCAGGATACATCGCATCTAAAGTAGCTGTGCCACAATCAAAATAAAACCTGTTTTTCTTATTTACAGCAGGGATTTTTTTATCTAAATATTTAAAAATTGCCTCTGTGCCAGGATTTCCTTTCCTGAAAATTAAAGGCCAATGAGTTGACAAACAAGCTGCATTTCCAAATACTTTTGGGTATTCGCAAACGGCATACATAGATATCAATCCGCCCATGCTTGAACCCATGATTGAAGTATGTTTTTTGTCTTTATAAGTTGAATATTTTTTATCTACAAAAGGCTTTAATTCTTTTACAATAAACTTTAAGTAATTATCAGCTAATAGGGGAGTATTTGGGCTTTTTACAAGATTTCCAATTTCATTGATAGTACTATCTAGTTCAGCCTTGTTTAAAAACAATTCAAGTGCTTTTTGAGGAGTAAATTCCAAATGCCTCTTTGAGCCATTGTTATAAATACCAACTACTATACAATTTTCTATTTTCTCTTCATTTAGTAATTTGCTGATATGTTCGTCGACATTCCATTCTTGTTTATTCCAAGTTGTTGTTGAGTCAAACAACATTTGTCCATCATGCATATAAATAACTGAATATTTATTTTTTGATGAATAGTTATTTGGAAGCCAAATATCGATTGTTCGGGCATCAACAAATTTTGATTTAAAGTTTTCGAATCGGAAAAGTTGACCTGCAATTGTACTTTTTGAAATGCTGTTTTGAGCTATCAGATTTGTGGTTAAAAAGCTCAATATGCTTACTAAAACAAGGACTTTTAAAATATTATTTTTGAAACATTTCATAGAATAAAATTGATTATTGGTGCTTTTCCAACAAACTTATTAAAATATCTCTATTTAATGGTTTTGAAATAAATTCATTTACTGCTGGAAATGATTTTGACTTATCAATATCTCTTGGGTCTATACTTGAAGTTAAAATCTTTATTGAAGTTTTAGAGAAAAAGGTAAACAAATTCTGTTGAAATTCTTCCAAAAAATCCCAACCATTCATTACAGGCATATTAATATCCAATAAAATTAAATCAGGAATGTTTCTATCATTTTCAGGCTTCTCTGATTCAAGTTTTAAATATTTTATAGCTTCTAAGCCATTTTCACAACAAACTAAATTTTGGGCAAAATTAGTTTTCCTGATATTGATTTTACATAACATCATTGTTACATCATCATCCTCAACAAGCATTACATTATTAAACATATAATTGAGGTTTAAAGCTGATTAAAAATTCAGTTCCAGAGTCATCAGATTTTTCAATTGAAATTGTACCACCTTGTGATTGAACTTGAGATGCCACTAAATAGAGTCCAAAACCTTTTTTAGAGGTAGTATGGAATCGCTGGTATAATCCAAATACTCTTTCTTTTACTCGTTGTAAATCAATCCCAATCCCATTGTCGGTAAACTTTAGAAAAACTTGTTCGTTTTTTAAATAGGATTCAATTTTAATTATAGGATTTCTATCTGGATGTTTAAAATGAATGCTATTTTTTATCAGATTAATGAATATACTTTCTAAATATGAATCAATGAATTCAATATGACTAACTTCATTAAAATTAAATTCAATTTGAGTCTTGCTGTCATTTATTTGATTTGCAAGTAATGTTTTTACTCTATTGAGAATCTCATTAAAATAGAGGTTGCTTTTTTCAATAGGAGTTTGGTCTCTAATGATTAAAATCTTTATTAAATCATTTAAAGTATCATCTAAATTTTTAACAGAATTTTCCAGTCCATTTAAAACTTCTTGTTCGTTTAAAATTTCAATTCCATCGTTTTTAATGATTTCAAAAATTGCCATAATATTAGTCAATGGCGCTCTCATATTATGGGTTGTAATAAAAGAGAATTGTCTAAGTTCTTTATTTTTTTTCGTTAATTCCTCGATTAACAAATTCTTTTCTTTTTCAGCAATTTTCCTTTGAGTAATATCTCTTGAATTAATTATGAAAGCGCCAATAAGAGGATTATTAAACTGATTATTTCCATTAGCTTCAAGGTATAGGTAATCGCCGTTTTTATCTCTTAACCTTAATTCAGTTATTTTACCATTGCTTTGATTTTCTAAAGCTTCTTTAAAATTGGTGCTTACGGTTAAAATATCATCGGGATGAATAATTTCAAAAATGCTTTTTCCTTTTAACTCATTTTCACCATAACCCATTTTTTGCATCATTGATGTGCTTTGGTAAAGAATATTTCCTTTTTCATCAACCAGAGTTATAATATCTGAGATATTCCTAACAAAGCTTCTGAATTTTTCTTCATTATTTCTAATACTTTCAAAGCCATCAATCACTGAAATTTCTGTTTGATGTTTAGAAGCAATCAATTTTAAGATTTGCCTGAGGAGGTTGTCTTGTTCAATATTAACATGAAATATTCTATAGTCTTTTGCTAAAACATTGGTTTCTGATTCTTTAATTTCATCTCCATAAAAAATAAAAACACAACCTTTCGAAATTTCAGCTTTTAAAGCATCGAATTGCTTCAAATTTTGAATAAAAACCAAAAAAGCACTTTCTAATAATCTGGTATCTAAATCCAAAGTTGGTGTATGGAAATGAAAGTAATGTTCTGTACCAAATTCTTCCATTACTATTGTTTTGACAGACTCCGGCAGTGATTCCGGAATGAAAATAAGTTCCTTCTTTTCCATTAGTTATCAATTTTAGTAATGTTGTTATAAATCTCCACAATCCGCAAATTTCTGCATTTAAACCCAAAATCCTTAAAAATATAGTATCATAAATTATTAATATTTCATTTAATCAATCTAATAAATATTTAAATGAGCAATTTTATTTCTTTCTAAGCCTATTATTAAAAGCATTTTCATCCAATCTTCAATTTTCTCTTTACCATCAATTAGCCATATCACTTTTTTACTTTTAAGCAAGCTTCTGTTGTCTCTGTTTTCTGAAGGATTATAAATATAATTCAAGAAAACTTCCGGTGATATCCAGACCTCATTTACAGGCTCTGAGGGATTTATATCGTCTATTATCAAACAATCTGAATCAACCCAATTCCATATTCCATTTGTATTTTCATTTTTGTTATTTGAAAAGAATGATGGCACCAGTTTCATAGATGTAAAGTAGCTGATTTTTTCTCTTTTGATTGCCATTTCAGTACTTATTCCTATAGATAGTGTGGTTTTTCCAACTCCTGGTTTTCCTGTAATAAGCAAATGAGTTTCTTTGGTTTCCTTTGATATAAAATTTAAAACCATTGATTTTTGTTCTTCATTTAAATCAAATTTCCACTGACTTAATCTGATTTGTTGTGGAAATTTGCAGTTCTGAAGGATAATTTTTGTTTTATACCAATAAACAAAAGGTATAAAAATCAAAATTAGTAAAACGAAAAATAGATAGTCTAAATAGGCAAATTGACTTTTAAAAAGTGCTAGAAACAAAGCTCCTAAATAGAAATATAATAAGTCTGTAAATGTATCAAAACCAACGTTTAACCAATCAGGTTTGAAAGTATATGAATCATGTACATTCAATTTAACTTTTGTTGAATTCATCTTAAACAAAAGCGGACCCAGGAAATTAAATGATTCGAATATCGTCCAGATAATAGCAGAAGAAATTACTGATTGCAATAAAGTTGGTTCAATACAAATAGTGAAAATTTTGACTTTGATTGAATAACATATTAAAGCGGTAAAATAACCAAGAGAAAAGTGTCCAAATTGATTAGCAAGCCAGCTATAACTCAATGAAACACCTCTATACGAATCTTTTCCAATTAAATCAGCTTTTAATTGATTGAATACTTGGGTAGCTGTAATTTGAATCATGGTTCAGGGTAGTTTATTAATTAAATGTACAATTATTCTGCAAAAATTCAAATTAATAATAATTAAAAGCTTGATTTCGCTCAGTAAAAAGCCTATTAAACTTATATTTGCTTTATGAATTATACCAGAAATAATCTTGAAGATACTATTTGTGCTTTAGCTACTCCAATGGGAACAGGTGCAATTGGTGTGATTAGGATTAGTGGACCCAATGCGATTTCTATAGTTTCAGATTGTTTCAAAGGTAAAAACCTCAATGAGGTTCCAACTCATACCTTACATCTGGGAAAAATGATGGATGGAAAAGAGATTGTAGATGAAGTTTTAGCTGCTGTATTTATAGCTCCTAAAAGTTATACGGGAGATCATACTATTGAATTAAGTGGTCATGGTTCACCTTATATTCTTCAAAGAATTTTGGAATTGCTTGTAAAAAATGGATGCAGGATGGCTCAACCTGGTGAGTTTACTTTAAGGGCATTTCTAAACAAAAAACTCGATTTGAGTCAGGCTGAAGCTGTTGCCGATTTAATTGCTTCAAGTAGCTCTGAATCTCATCGCACTGCCATGAACCAAATGCGTGGTGGCTTCTCCAAACAAATTCTCGACCTCAAAGAAAGATTGGTCAATTTTGCTTCTCTAATAGAACTTGAACTCGATTTTTCAGAAGAAGATGTTGAATTTGCAAGTCGACCAGAGTTAAAGCAACTGGTTTCAAATATTGTTGAAGTCATCACACTTTTATTAGATTCATTTAAGTATGGAAATGCCATTAAAAATGGAATTCCAACAGTTATAGCAGGCAAGCCCAATGCTGGTAAAAGTACTTTATTAAATGCTTTGATTAAAGATGATAGAGCTATTGTAAGTGATATTGCTGGTACGACAAGAGATGTAATTGAAGAGAGTTTTGTTATCAAAGGCGTTTCATTCAGGTTGATTGATACTGCCGGAATCAGGAAAGATTCTGTTGATGTGATTGAAAATATTGGAATCGAAAAAACCTTTGAACGCATACAAAAAGCAAGCATCATCATGTATATGTTTGATGCAAGTACAACTGATGAAAATTCACTACGAGAAGAACTTGCTCAGTTTGATGGAATAAACGCAGTTATAGTTCCGGTTGCCAATAAAACCGATTTACTTGAAGCAAAAAATCAATCTTATAATGATGAGTTAAACGTGATTCCAATTTCATGCAAAACCTCTACAGGACTTGAATTGCTAGAAGAGCGACTTGTTGAAATCATCGAAAAAGATAAAGTAAAGAATGATATCATCATCACCAATTTA
>JBMLOK010000076.1:0-3619 GCA_049243005.1 Bacteroidia bacterium
TAACCTATGAGTATTACAACACTTGGACAGTTTATTATTGAAAAGCAAAAGGATTTCCCCTTTGCTAAAGGCGAATTATCTCGTTTATTAAGAGACATTGGTATCGCATCAAAAATCATTTCTAGAGAAGTTAACAAAGCAGGATTAACCCAAATTTTGGGTGATTTTGGTTCTGTTAATGTTCAAGGAGAAGATGTTAAAAAACTTGATATCATTGGTAATGAAACCTTTATTTGGGCATTAAGCAAAGGTGGTGAAGTTTGTGCAATGGCCAGCGAAGAAAATGATGACATGATTCCTTTGAATGGATTTTATTCAAAATCCGGAAAATATGTTGTTTGTATCGATCCATTGGATGGCTCAAGTAATATTGATGTAAATGTATCAATTGGAACTATTTTCTCTATTTATAGAAGAATTTCTGAGCCAGGAACTGATCCTGATTTGAAAGATGTTCTTCAACCGGGAAATCAATTAGTGGGTGCAGGATATGTAGTATATGGAACAAGTACAATGCTTGTTTATAGCACAGGTGCCGGTGTAAACGGATTTACACTTGATCCTTCAATTGGCGAGTTTTGTTTGTCACATCCTGATATCATGACACCAAAAGATGGAAAAGTATATTCTATCAATGAAGGAAATGCAGCAGAATTTCCAGAAGGTGTAAAAACATATTTAGATTGGGTAAAAGGCACAAATAAAGAAGAAAACAGACCTTATACAGCAAGATATATTGGTTCTATGGTGGCCGATTTTCATAGAAACTTGCTTAAAGGTGGAGTATTTATTTACCCTCCAACAGCAAAAGCTCCAAATGGTAAATTAAGATTATTGTTTGAATGTATTCCAATGGCATTCATATCAGAGCAAGCCGGTGGAAAAGCAACAGTAGGTGATGGTTCAAGAATTTTAGATGTGATTCCTGAAAAACTACATCAGCGTGTGCCTGCAATTATGGGTTCAGCTAATATGGTCGACAAACTTGAAGATTTTATGAAATAATCAAATTTGAATAATTTTTTTAAAGCCGGTTCTGAAAATGGACCGGCTTTTTTGTTGGATAATTCTTTATTACCCGGAGCTAAAGCCGCCGGGCTATTGAAGCCACCGGGCTATTGAAACCGCCGGGCTGCCTAGCCAGATGGCTTTAGCTCCAGGTAAAATAATTTCATGTTTTCAATCATAAATCAATGCATTTACAATATCATTACATTAGCTGTCGGGATTGTCATAAATCTATTTTAATGTAAATAAATCCATTAATAATTTAAGATTTTAGTAATGAATTAGTAACAATATCAAAAAATCATTGTTTTTTATTTATTCAGTGACCTAATTTTCAGTTAAATAGAAAAAATGGCTCAAAAATGTAAAAATTGACGAATTTGTGCAATTCAATGGAATTTTAGTGTAAATTTTTCTTTATTCTAATCTTCAACTTTGTATTATATCGGATTTAAGTTTTGATAATGAACCAATTTTGGTCTTTTTATCAAAAGAAATCAATAAAAATGCAAAGTAAAAATTACATAGAACATATTTCAGCACACCTTGATGCGAGTAAAATTGGCATTTTGGTAGAAAACCGAGATAGAACGGTAATTTATACCAATGCACCTTTTTATAAAATGTTCGGTATGCCCGAAGGAAGTAACCTAATTGGTGAAAATTGCGAAGAACTTTTGAAAAATGCAGTTCATTTCTTTTCAAGTCCTGAAACTGCTACAGAATTTATTAATACGGCATTAGAAAATAAAAAAGAGGCAAGTTATTATCCTTTATTTAGTGCCAATAAAAATGTATTCAAATTAACTTATTTACCTGTCTGGGATAAAAAAGAATACATTGGTCATATTTGGGAATACGAAAACTTAACAGATGATTATCAAAGAACTCAGGATTTAAACTTCAGGCAGAAAATGTTTGATCAATTGTTTCAACTGAAACTTGATAATTCAATAGAAAGTTTAAAGGAAGCAAAAAATGCCTACAGTGCCCATTTTAAGGATATAATTCACGATACTGAAAGCGATAAATATTTCTTAAAACTACCCGATTCCTCAAGTTTTGCTGAAAATGGAAAATACATTGATGTTTCTTCCTTTTTAGAGTTTATTTCTAGCAGAGATACCATTCACCAAAACCAACAACTAGCGCTAAGTGAATTTCCAATTTCTATTTTTTATTTAGATATTAAAAAAGGTGTAATCGACCATCAATCTTTGAAGTTTGTTGGTGGTAATATCAAATTGGTTACAGGTTATGATGAATCTGAATTTAAAGATAAAAAAGCTTCTTTAGCTAGAACTAATGTACATCCTGCTTATATTGATAATCTTAATAAGTCATATAAAAAGTTTCTTCGTTCAAAAAATCCAACACAAGTAGAATTCAAATGGAAGGATTCTACCGGAGAATTCAAGTGGTTGCGTATGCAAACCCTGTTTTTTTCATTAGAGGGTTTGAATGGTTATATGATTGGTATTCTTGAAAATATCAACGATTTTAAATCAGCGCAAGATAAAATTGCTCAACAAGATTTAGCATTTTCATCTCTTTTAGATAATTTAAATGATGCCGTAATTCAGGTCGATACCAATTTAAATATTACTTATTCAAACAAAAGTAGCGAAGTAATTTCTGGTTGGAATCCTTCTGAGTTAATCAATCAGCATATCTCAAAATTATCTCATAAAATAAGTGATGTTTTGCAAGCTGAAATTCTAAGTTTTTTACCTGAAATCAGAAATTTACAGGCTTATGAATTTCCTTTAATCAGCAAAAATGAAAACTTTAAATGGGTAAAATTAAATGCACGTCCTTTATTAAATCTCAATAATGAAATAATAGGAATTACTTGCAGTCTATCATCTATCCATGAAGTAAAAGAATATCAAAACCAGTTAAATAAAACTACTCAGCAATTAAATGGATTTGCAAAAAACTCATTTGAAGGCAACTTGCAGATAAACTTAGTGCAAGAAAAAATTGAATACATCAGTAGTAATTTTAAAAACATTACAGGTTATGAAATCAATGATTTAGATTATAAAAGTTACGCTAAATTCATTCATCCTGATGATATTATTTGGTACACTAATAAATTCAAATCAGATATTCAGGATAAAGTAACATCAAGAATTCTGAAATTTAGATTTATTCAAAAATCAGGAAAGATTATATGGGTAAGAGAATCTGCTAAAATCAATTATAATGAATTAGGTGTAGCTACAGAGTACATTTCTACAATTACAGATATTACCAGTTTAATTGAAGCAGAAAGAAAGGCAAGCGAGAATTTTGAAAAATTCAGAATTATAGCAGAAAATTCAAAAGACATGGTGAGTTTAGTTGATTCATCAGGTAGTTGTGAGTTTGTTTCGGGTGCTATACATAATTTCGGTTATGAATTGGGTGATTTAAATGGAAATCAATTTTTGGATTATATCTATCATGAAGATAAACATCTGATTGAACCAATTTTAAAGGGATTGGAGATAAATAAATTTAATGATGTTATTGAATTTCGAATCCTCAAAAAAGATCAAACTCCTGTTTGGGTAGAGGCCAATTTAAGTGTTTTTGGTGATGTAGAATTTCATCCAATTGGCATTGT
>JBMLOK010000076.1:3719-17873 GCA_049243005.1 Bacteroidia bacterium
TCTCATAAGGATGGTATTCGTTTTTCAAATCTGAATACACTTTTTGGATATACCATCAAAACAGGTGAATTGGTTTTAACAAATGACCCTAAAAACGACCCTCGTTCCGGCGGTTTACCTCCCGGTCATCCTGCATTAAATTCATATATGGGTTTACCTCTTTGGTCGGGTGATAAACTCATTGGAATGATTGGTTTAGGAAATAGAGTAGGAGGCTACGATTTAAATTTAATTGAAGTATTTAATCCTATTTGGACAGTCTCATCAGCCATTATTCAAAGTTATTTAGACCAGAAAAAATTAAGGGATACAAAAAGAGAATTAGAGTCAAGTGAAAGCCAAATTAAAGCAATTCTTACCTCGATGGAGGATTTGGTTTTTGAATTAAATAGTGATTTGGATATTCTGCATTTTTGGAACAATAACAACAAAAATTCACATGTAAAAATAAATCCAGCAATCAATTATAATTTAAAGGACTTACCCGAACCATTTGGAACCGGAGCATTGGATGTATTAATCAAAAAAGTTTTTGAAGATGGTCAGACTCGTTCAGTTGAATTACCTTATTTAGGCAGTGAAAAAGATATTTGGTACCAAATAAAAATCTCGCGTATAGATGATGTGAATACTTTTAAAGTATCAATGTTGGTGCAAGATATTAGTGTAAGGAAAAGTGTAGAAAAAGAAGTAGAAAGATTAAAAGATTTCTATGAATTACTCTTAAATAACCTTCCTATAGATGTGGTAGTATTCTCTAAAGACCAAAAGTATTTATATATCAATCATAAAGCTATTTCTGAAAAAAGTAAAAGAGAATGGCTTATCGGTAAAAATGATTTTGACTATTCAGAAAAATATGGACTGTCGATGGATTATGTTTTGGGTAGAAAAGCCATGTTTAATAAGGTTTTGGAGACAAAACAAATTTTGGAATTTGAAGAAGAGTATCCTACAAAATTAGAAGATGGAAGTAGCAAATGGGTTTTAAGATTCTTTACTCCAATTCTTAATTCTGAAAATGAAATTGACCATATTTTAGGATTTGGTTTAGAAATTTCAGAACGTAAAAAGGCTGAATTGGATACTCTAACAAATTTAGACAGACAGAAAGAATTAAATGAACTCAAGAATAAATTTGTAAGCACCATTTCACATGAATTCAGAACTCCACTTGCTACCATTAGAAGCAGCATGGATTTAATGGACATTTTTACAGATAAAAAGGAAATTCAAATCCCTAAAATAAAAGAATTCATAGGCGTAGTTAATAACGAAATTCAGATTTTAACTTCATTGTTAAACGATGTATTGCTGATGGGTAGACATGAAGCCCGACAAACACCATTTCATCCTAAATTAAATCAGGTTGACTTAGTTATACAAAATGTAATTTCTCAAAATTTCAGATTCATTAAAAACAGAGAAATTAAGGTTGAAAGTTTTAATAAGTTAAAGAAAATCGAGTTTGATGAAAAGTTGATTTCTCATGTTTTCTCAAATGTAATTTCAAATGCAGTTAAGTATTCTGAACAGGATGTTTTTATATCAATCAATCAAAGTCTTAATGAAACAATAGTATCGGTGAAAGATACAGGAATTGGAATTCCTGAGGAAGACTTAAACAGATTGTTTAATTCTTTTTTTAGAGCTTCAAATAGTAAAGATTTTCAAGGAACAGGTTTGGGTTTAGTTATTGTAAAAAACTTTGTTGAAATGCATAATGGTTCAATTGAAATTAAATCACAGGAGAATATTGGTACTGAGTTTTTAATAAAATTACCTAATAAGTTAAAAGAAATTTAAATGATGGAACAATCAAAAATATTGGTAATTGAAGACGAAAAAGTTCTCAGAAATAATATCTGTGAAATATTGGAACTTTCAGATTTTCTGGTGGAATCTGCATCTAATGGGAAAGATGGATTAAAGAAAATTTATGATTGGCAACCAGATTTGGTTTTATGTGATGTGATGATGCCGGAAATGGATGGATTTGAGGTTTTATTTAATTTAAGACAATCATTAAATAACCATGTTCCTTTTATATTTTTAACGGCAAGAGTTGACCGAGATGATACAAGAAAAGGGATGAATCTGGGTGCGGATGATTATTTAACAAAACCATTTTCAAGAGTGGAATTATTAAATGCAGTAAATTCAAGACTCGATTTAAGAAAGAAAATTGGTTTCAATCATACCTCTGAAATTGGAATTAGAAACATCCTAAAAGCTTTAGGTAGTCAGGAAACTAATACCCCTTTAAATGGCATTATTGGTTTTGGTGAATATTTAAAAAATCACCCTGAAGATATTGAACCTGAAGCTATTCAGCTGATGGGCACATATATAAAAGAAGCCGGTGAAAAGATCTATAGAATGTCGAAAAAACTGAGTTTATACGAAAGCTTAGTAAGTAATTCCATCGATAAAAATTTATTTACTACTCCTGAGGATTCTTTATCTTATGATTTAAATGCACTGCTTGAAAATACAGTTTTCAAAGTAGCAAATGATTTTAACAGAAGCTGGGATATTCATTTATTATTTGAAAAAGTAAGCTCAACTCTTGATAGATATTTTATTCAATTTATAGTATCTGAAATAGCTGATAATGCTTTTAGGTATTCTTTGAAAAGTCACCCTGTTATGGTAAGAGCCTTTATAGAAAATGATAAAATGGTTTTTACTATTACTGATGAAGGTTATGTTTCAAGTGAAGAACATGTTCAAAAAATACAAACTATTAAGGCCTTTTCTAAAACCAATCCATACGATGAAAATTTAGGTTTAGGAATTTATCTCAGTTCTAAAATTCTTGAAAAAGTTGGAGGTTCAATTGAATTCACCCACAATTTCCCTAAAGGATTAATTGTGAAAATTAATTTTCCATATAACAAAATTTAAAACAACCTTTATAATGAAACACAAAGTTCTAGTAGTTGAAGACTACGCACCGATGCGACAGATTCTTAAAGATATCTTAGCAGATTATTTTGATTTATTAGTGGCAGAAGATGGTGATGCTGCTTTACAAATCTGTGAACAGGATCAGCCTGATTTAATCATTTCAGATATTATGATGCCAAAAAGAAATGGATTGAGTCTATTAGATGCTTTAAAATCCAATCCACAAACAAAAGATATTCCTCTGATTTTCATTACAGCATTAACTGACATTGAAGATAAACACAAAGGCCTTGAACTTGGTGCTGTTGATTACATTAGCAAGCCTTTTGATATCAAAGAAGTAATTATGAAAGCAAAAAATATATTAAAGGACAGACAAAGTCTACAATCAAAAAGTGAATTAAACAAAATGTTCGAAGAAAACAAAATTAGCGTTGATGATAGAAACGCTGAATTTATTAGAAAAACCAAAGCGTATATTTCTGATAATTTATCAAACTCTGAACTTTCTGTAAAAATGATTTCAGAACATCTTACCACTTCATTGTCAACATTTGAAAGGTATTTTGAAAAACATTTTCATGAAACGCCTAAAGTTTATATCAGAACTCAAAGACTTGAAAAAGCTTATTTATTATTCAAAAACAATTATACAAGTGTAGCTGATGTTGCTTTTTCAGTAGGATTTAATTCTCTTTCGTATTTCTGTAAATGCTTCAAAGATCAATACAAAGTTTCTCCTTCTTCGGTTATCAAAAAACAAAAGAAATAAACTTTTCAAATTAAGCCTTGAAATAAATTAAAAAGATTTGAGATTTTCTTAAAGTACTCATCTAATTGAACCTACTTTAATATTCATTTAATAAACCTTCACCCAACCCAAAATGGCTCATCTTAATAGATGGGCCATTTTTATTCTTATTTGCTAAAGTTTGACTTTAAGAATCCTTTCTTTATTATTGTTCAAAATCGCAATTATGAAGCAAATTCTAAAACTTAGTTCCATTTTACTTATTAGTTCCATTTTCTCTATTTCTTGTGGATCTAGTTCAAAATCAAAATCTAGTTCAGTAGAATCAAAACCAGCCAAATCGGCCATTGAAACAAAGGTTAAATCTTGTAAAAAATACGATGGTTTATTTCCTGTTTATCAAGATACTACTAATGGAAGTACTTACATAATTGTAAAAAAGGAACAACTCGAAAAAGACTTTATTTATTTTTCATATACAGCCGATGGTGTAGTGGCTGCTGGTCATTTTAGAGGTAGCTTTAGAGACAATCGTTTATTTACAATTAAAAAATATTTCGACAGAATTGAGTTTGTAATTAAAAATACCGGTTATTATTTCGACTCTTCAAATCCAATCAGCAAATCAGCCCTTGCAAATATTTCTCAGGCAATTATTGTAAACCAAAAGATATTGGCCGAAGACGCTAAAAAAGGTGAATACTTATTAGATGCCAATTCAATTTTCTTAACAGAAAGTTTAAGTCAGATTAAACCTTCACCAAGCCCGGGTTCAAGAGGATTTTCTTTAGGTGGATTAAGTAAAGATAAAACCAAATATGTTTCATTGAAAAATTATGAAAAAAATACAGATGTTGTTGTCGAATACGTTTACGATAATCCTGCTCCAATTGCAGGTGGTGGTAAAGAAGTAGCTGATGAGAGAGCAGTTAGTATTTTCATTCAACATTCATTAATTGAAGCTCCTGTGAATTCATTCAAACCTCGTTTTGATGACCCAAGATTGGGCTATTTTTCAGAACAAATTGAGGATATGACAACCACAAAAGCTGTTGCTTATAAAGATTTAATACATCGCTGGCATTTGGTGAAAAAAGATTCAACAGCTGCATTATCTGAACCTGTTGAACCAATAGTTTGGTGGATTGAAAATACTACTCCAAAAGAATTTAGAGCTACTATTAAAGAAGCCGGTGAAAAATGGAATATTGCTTTTGAATCAGCCGGATTTAAAAATGCAGTTGTAATTAAGGAACAACCTGATACAGCAGATTGGGATGCAGGCGATATTAGATACAATGTTTTAAGATGGACCAGCTCGCCGCAACCTCCATTTGGTGGTTATGGACCAAGTTTTGTAGACCCAAGAACCGGACAGATTTTAGGTGCTGATATTATGTTGGAGTACATTTTTGTTACCAACAGAATTAAACAAGAACAACTTTTTGATGCAGGAAAATCTGCTGAATCTTTTAGCAAAAATGGCTTTTCAAACTTCTGCGATGCTGGTCATCATTTACATGCTTCAACATTATTTGGCGCTTCTGCTTTACAAGCAAATGGAATATCAGATATAGAAAGCAGAGAATACATCAAACAATCATTGTACTACCTGGTATTGCATGAAATGGGACACACATTAGGTTTAAATCACAATATGAAAGCTAGTCAGATGTTGAAACCTGCTTTGTTAAACAATAAAGAATTAACAAGAAAAATCGGACTTACTGCTTCTGTAATGGATTATCCTGCTGTAAATGTAGCTTTAGATAAGTCAAAACAAGGTGATTACTTCACTACTCGTCCTGGACCATACGACCTTTGGGCTATACAATTTGGATATTCCCAAGGAAATGGAACTGAAGAAGAAGAGAACAAAAGATTGTTGGATTTATTGTCACTTTCTACAGATACACTATTGATTTTTGGAAACGATGCTGATGATATGAGAGGAATTGGAAGTGGAATCGACCCTAGAATCAACGTAAATGATATGAGTGGTGATGCACTAACATTTGCTGCTGATAGAATGACTTTGGCAAACAGAATTATTTCAGGACTAAAACTTAAATATTCAAAAGTAGGAGAGAGTTACCATGAATTACGTCAGGCATTTAACATTGCTCAAGGTGAATACTTTAACCAGTTAAGTGTGGTTTCTAGATATATTGGGGGTGTTTATGTGGATAGAGCATTTGTTGGACAAAAAGATGCAACCAAACCTTTAATTCCTGTTCCATTTGCTGAACAAAAAAGAGCGATGTCAATTTTAACAAATTATGCATTTTCAAAAGAAGCATTCAAAAATCAGTTTGAATTGGCACCATATTTACAAACACAAAGAAGGGGTTTTAACTTTTTTGGAAGTAATGAAGATCCAAAAATTCACGATAAAATTGTAAGAAACCAGGAAGCTTTATTGGCTCATTTATTAAACAATACAGTTTTAAAAAGAATAAGCGATACCAGAATATATGGCAATACATATTCGGTTATGGCTATGATGACTGATTTAACAAATGCATGTTTTAAAGGTGATGCAGGAAATGTGAATTCTTTCAGACAAAATTTGCAACATGCTTATTTAGAAAGATTAATTTCAATTATTGAATCACCTTTTTATGACGGAATTTCTCAATCGGCTGCTTTGTATCAAATCAAGGAAATTGAGAAAATTGCGATGGGTTCAGGCGCAAATGCTGAGACCAATGCACATTACATGGCTATCAGATTTAAAATTAATAAAGCCCTGGATAAAAAATAAGAGTTGACAAAATTTAATATTCACATACATTTGCAGTCCAATTTTTTAGGTTAATTAGCCTAAGTATTGCTAAAATTTTTTGTCAATCGAATGAAGTTATCTCAATTTAAATTTGCATTCAGTGAAAGCTTGATTGCTAAACACCCTTCCGATAATCGTGATGAAGCCAAATTAATGGTTGTAAATCGTGAAAAAGGTAAAATAGAACATAAAAAGTTTTCAGACATTCTCAGTTATTTCAACGACAGAGATGTAATGGTTCTGAATAATACAAAGGTATTTCCTGCTAGATTATATGGTAGTAAAGAAAAAACCGGAGCAAAAATAGAAGTTTTCCTTCTTCGTGAATTAAACAAGGAAATGAAACTTTGGGATGTTTTGGTTGATCCCGCAAGAAAAATTCGTGTTGGAAACAAATTGTATTTTGGAAATGATGATTTAGTGGCTGAAGTTGTTGATAATACTACAAGCAGAGGTCGTACAATCAGATTTTTATTCGATGGTACCGATGAAGAACTTTGGAAATTAATTGATAAATTGGGAGAAATGCCTCTTCCAAGGTACATGAATCGTGCTGTTGAAAAAATGGATAAAGAAAGATTCAATACCATTTTTGCTAAAAACATTGGTGCTGTTATTCCTCCAACTGCAGGTTTACACTTCAGTAAAGAGTTAATGATGCGTCTTGAAATTAAAGGTGTAAGATTTACTGACTTAACTCTTCATAATGGATTAGGTTCATTTAGAGCAGTAGAAGTTGAAGATTTAACCAAACATAAAATGGATTCTGAATTTTATGATATCACACCTGAAACGGTTGCTATTGTAAATGCAGGGATTGAAGAAAAGAAAAAAGTAGTTGCTGTTGGAAACTCAGTTATGCGTGCTTTGGAATCTTCTGTTTCTTCTGCTGATAGATTAAACCCATTATCAGGTTGGACAGATAAATTCTTATTTCCTCCACATGATTTCAAAATTGCAAATGTTTTGATTTCTAACTTTCATCCACCTGAATCTACCTTGTTAATGGCAACTGCTGCTTTTGCAGGATTTGATTTATTACAAGAAGCATACAATGAGGCTGTTAAGAAGAAATATCGCTTCTTGGCCTATGGTGATGCAATGATGATTATCTAAAAATTCTTTCTTTTGAAAAGATATGCTGTAATTGTTGCCGGTGGAAAAGGACTCAGAATGGGTTCAGATATACCGAAGCAATTTTTAATTCTGAATGGTTTGCCTGTTATCATGCATACCATTCAGAAGTTTGCAGCCTTCGAAAACCTACAAATTATTCTTGTTTTACCTCAAAGTCAGTTTGATTACTGGTTTGAATTGGTAAAAAACTACAATTTTACTATTCCTGTAAATTTAGTTGCCGGCGGCGAAACCAGGTTTCATTCAGTTAAAAATGGTTTGGATGCAATTACTGAAAATGATTCATTAGTTGCAATCCATGATGGAGTTCGTCCCATGATTCAACATGAATTTATTGAATCAGCCTTTATTCATGCCACGAAAAATGGAAATGCAATTCTTGCTATTAAACCAAAAGATTCAATAAGAAAGCAGGAATTATTGGAGAATCATGCAGTAAATAGAAATAACTATTACCTGATTCAAACTCCACAAACATTTAAAACATCAATTATTAAAGAAGCTTATTCAAAAGCTGATGATGATAATTTTACTGATGATGCCAGTGTTTTGGAAGGAGTTTTAAAACAAAAAATATATATGATTCAGGGTGATGAAAACAATATCAAGATAACAAGTCCTGTTGATTTAAAAATTGCTTCTGTTTTGATTGAAGCATCTAAAAACTAAGGACCTTTTCTTTTAAAGTTTTTGAAATTACCATTACTACCGCCATTGCTGCGGTTTTTGTTTTTAAACTTGTTATTGTTGTTTCGGTAATTACTTCCACCAGTTCCATAGTTTTCAACCGGCTTTGCAATTCTGCGTTGTTGCATGTTTTTGAACTGAACATCGCCACCTTCAGTTAAATTGATTTTACCTGAGCTTAATAGTTCTAAATGAGCTAAAACCTCTTCATCATTTAACATCTCCAAGTTCCAAGCTTTACTGCTCATTTTCATAAATGAACCAATTTGGTTGATATAAGCAGTTCTAAACGGACCTTCTTCAAGCTCCGCAACTTCTTTAATCATAGCTGCAATGTTTTTTCCATAAAACCTGAATTTTATTGGAGATTGCGGGTAAGGAAGAGCGTCTGGTTTGCTCATCAAAGATTCTTTTGATGGAACAGGATATGGTGAATCAACATCTAATTTAAAATCAGACATCACAAATAAATGATCCCAAAGTTTGTGTTTATAATCAACTACATCTCTTAAATGAGGATTAAGTTGACCCATTAAACGAATGATCTCATTTGCTATTTTTTGCCTTTTTTCTCTATCGGGCTCACTAACAGCAACCTCAATCATTTTTTGAATACTTCTTCCGTACTCTGAAATAAGTAGATTTCCTCTTTCAGTATTATATTCTAAGCTAAAATTTTTCATCAATAATATGCAATGTAAGTATTTTTAAATGAGGTGCAAAATTACAAGCTCATCATTTCTTTTGCAGCTGTTAAAACTGCTTGCCCTGGATTTTCTCCACTCAACATTCTCGCTATTTCATGGATTCTTTCGTCTTCCGTCAAAGTGCGAATTTGAGTAAGTGTTTGGTCTTCTTCGTGATTTTTATAAACGTAAAAATGGTTATCAGCTTTACTGGCAATTTGAGGTAAATGTGTGATAGCAATTACCTGGTGTTTGGTTGCATGCGCTTTCATAACCTGAGCTACTCGTAAAGCAGCTTCACCTGAAATACCGGTATCTATTTCATCAAAAACAATAGAAGGCAATTCTACTTTATCTGAAATTAATGATTTTAAACAAAGCATTAATCTGCTTAATTCCCCACCACTGGCAACTTCATTTAAAGGTTTAATTGGAAAGCCTTTGTTTGCGCTAAACAAAAAGTTCAATTGATTTAAGCCATTTGAATGCAGGTTTTCATCAGCGGCCTTTTCTAATTTTACTTCAAACTGAGCTTGAGGAATTGCAACATCATTTAATAATTCCAATACTCTTAACTTCATTGGATTTAAAGCCAATTCTCTTTTTAAATGTAATTCGTTGGCCAGATTTAATGATTTTGCAAATAGTTCTGATTTTTGTTTTTCAGCAACAATAATTTCCTCTTCCAGACTTCCAATTTCATTTATTCTAGCTTCGAATTTTGCCAATAAATCTAATAATTCTTCATTGCCAGAAACCCTATGCTTTTTTTGCATATTCATCAATTCCTGCAACCTAAGTTCTTGTTTAGCCAATAATTCAGGGTCTGATAATGTTTTATCTGCTATAGAACTCAATTCTTCAGCTATATCAGATAAATCAACAATATTTGATTGTAACCTATCTAAAATTAAAGGTAAAGCAGTTTGATGTTTTGAACTTTGGGCCAATATTCCGGTAATTTCTCTTAATTGGTCTAAAAGACTGTTTTCATTTCCTTCTAAAACCTGAGAAGATTGAAAACAGGAAGTTTGAATTTGTTCAGCATGAGATAACAATTGGATTTCAGATTCTAAATCAGTTTCCTCTCCAATTTTTGGATTTAATTCACTGATTTCATGAATAACAAATCTCAGATAATCTTCATCACTTCTGGCTTTTGCTTCTCTTTCGAGCAAATCTTTATAAACCTGTTCGCTTTTTTTATATTGTTTGAAAACTATTCTGTAATCTTCAAGAATTTTGCTTGATTCTGCGAATGCATCAAGTACATTCATCTGAAAATCAGCTTCATTTAATTCAAGAGTTTGGTGTTGAGAAACGATATCAATCAATAATAAACCAACACTTCTTAATAAAGGTAGGTTAATAGGAGTATCATTAATAAATGCACGCGATTTACCTGCTGAATTAATCTCTCTTCTTAAAATGGTTTGTTTTTCAGAATCGAGTTCATTTTCTTCCAAAAGGTATTGTAGTTCTGCATTATTTACTTCAAAAACGCCTTCAACCACTAATTTTTCACTACCCGGCAAAAGTACTTTTGTATCAGCTCTTTCACCTAAAATTAAACCTAAGGCGCCCATTAAAATTGACTTTCCGGCACCGGTTTCACCTGTAATGATATTTAAGCCTTTTTCAAACCTGATTTCGGTTTGTTTGATAATTGCGTAATTCTGTATTTTTAGGAGTTGTAGCATAACAATGACTGCGAATATAAAAGCAACTTTAATTCAAATGCTTTGTAATTTTCAACAGCCCGAGAAATCAATGGTTTAATTTAAAATTACTTTTTTAATGTCTCTTTTTCCATTCGATTGGATATGAATGAAATAGATTCCTTTTTGAACACCGTTTAAATCTACATTAAATTGATTTTCAGGAGTTTCAATTGAAGATTCCATAAGTAGTTTGCCTTGTAAATCTACCAATTGAATTGTTGTTAGTTTACCAAATTCACCGCTGATATTTAGGAAATCAGTAGTTGGATTAGGGTAAATCTGAAGATTAGAAATTCCGGTAAAATCATATAATCCTGTTGCTATTACATTGATAAAGCCTGTTTTAAGTGTATCATCAGAACCAGCAGAATATTGTGTTGTAAGTTTGATATCATAAGCTCCTAATTCTGAAAATATAATTTTGGGTGCTGCTGAACTTGCTGAAGTTCCACCTACAAAAGCATATTTAGCTGTTTTAGGAAAAACTTCCCAATTAAAAGATTCAGGAGTTGCAACACTACGATTGATTAAAAAGCAAGTATCACCAACAACCACATTTCTGTTTGAAGCTGTGAAATTTGCATGATTAACAAAAACTTCAGGCCTGTAAATATCTTTGAATCTAATAGTGGTTCCACCTACCAAAGGATTTGAAGGAACTATTACTTCTAAAATCGGAATTTTTTGTCCTTTAGCCAACCATCTGTATTCGGTTCTATTGTTTTGTATGGGTAATTGAGTAGGACCAAAAACAATGCTATCAGTTTCTTCAATTACAGATTTAACTCTTAAGCAATCAAAGGTTCCAAAAGGAGTAGTTAAACTTCCCCAGGCATCAACTGTATTTATTCTAACACCATTCTGACTAATTGAACCAAAACTTGCCAAACCAGCTGTTCCAGAAAAATTGCCACCAAATTCTTTTCCATAAGTTAATGGAAGAGAATACAATGTATCTTTAGGTGAATAAACCAATCCTAAAGGCAGATTCTGAGCAGTTGCGCCTCTGCCGGTAATAACATAAGCGGAATTTGTTTTTCTAATAAAAGTGTAAGGATTATCAATAAATCCAGCCGGAACAGGCAATCCGGTTTCTGGATAACCAAAAGTTGAATTCGTTAAAAATTGCAATAAATAAGGGGTTTGTAAAGGAGCTGAGAACTTAATTAATTCCTGATTTGTAGCTTTTAATTTAGAAAAATCCCAAGTTAAATCAGCACCTGTAGCATTTAGGTTAATTGAACCGCTACCAACTGAATATCGAATTTCATCATTTACAGCAGGTAAATCATTGGCTGTAATTGTTATTTGGGCATTCATTTGAACATATCCAATTAAACAGAAAGAAATTAGAAGTATAAACTTTCTCATAGAGATAATTTTAAATTTTATCCATGCAATTTAAGTTTTATTCATATAATAAATTCGAAATAAACGATGAATGCTCTTAATTTTTCTAAATAATAATGTCGCATTCATAAATTAAATCGATTCTTTGTCAGCTTTTTGGAAATTTCCTTATTGCAGATTAATTCGATTTGTTTATACTTACAAACATTTTACCTGTGGAAAGCTTGTGGAAACAGACAAGTTTGCTTAGTCGTAATTTGTATTAAAGAATTTAGAATCATTGACTTCAAACAAAACACATACATTCGATTTGGTTGCTCATTACTTGAAGCAAAGCCATTCTTGTAAATTACAGGGATTTGGTGATTTTCAGGTACATGTGGTTTCATCTCATGTCGATCAGGTTGCACAATTATTTCATCCAATGAATTTGGTTTTAGAATTTGTACAGAATTCTGATTCTACCTCATTAGATTTTATTGAATTTTGTGCTCATGTCTGGGAAACAACTACAGATAATGCTGAAAGCAAGATAAAATCTCAAATCATTGAATCAAATAATTATTTGTCGAGTGAAGGTACATTCTTTATTTCAGGTTTGGGTTTATTTACCAAATCAAAAGATGGTTCTATTCATTTTAAATTAGACAATGAAAATTGGGTTTCAGGTGTTTCATTTGGATTACCTGACTTAAGATTTGTTCCCGAAGCTAATAAAGTTAAAACTATAACTGTTGATCGTTCGGCTAAGCCGGGTGATATGGAGGAAATTAGTTATGCCAGAGAACAAGCGCTGAAGGAATTAAGACAAATGTTGGATCAGGCTAATATTGCAGAAAGTGGAAAATCTAGCAAGAAAATTGGTGCTTTTCCAATTATTGCTACTGTTTTAACCTTAATTCTGTTAATTAATGTAATTCTGTTTTTAAAGAAAAATCCTACTTCTACCATTCAATCAGAAATTGCCAGAATGGATATGGCTTCTGAAACCGGAAAATTAATAAAGGATTCAGTAAATCCAATTGAATTATCAAATTCGATTGAAGTAAAAAATGATACTAAATCATTTAACTACAATCCAGGATTTGCCATCAAAAGAGGTTTTATTGAATTCGATTCAAACGATTATTTTCCAATCATTAGTCTGGATGTAATTCCGGGAATGAATGAAGTTCATGAGCAATTAAAACCTGAACCAGTTCAAGTTGAAACTCCTAACGTTGAAGAAGAAGAAATTGAACCTGTTAAGGAAACAAAACCGGTAATAAAAAACACTTCATCTGCTCCATTAATTGGTAAAATCAAGGAAAATACTTCGAGCACTGCCGCTTTCTCATTGGTAGCCGGAGCGTTTAAAAGTATTGGAAATGCTCAGAAATTAGAAAAAGAATTGAAATCTTTAGGTTATAAAAATGCTTCAGTATTAAAACCTAAAAATCATATTTACTTCCTTGTGTTTTATGAAAGTTTCTCAAAAAGAGATGATGCCATGAAACTTCAAACTCAATTGGAATCAAAAGGTGAAGAACCTTGGATTTTCGAAGCTGAATAAAAATTTTAATTAATTACATTCTTGGTCTCCAGGCAATTTCTGTTGCATTGGCATCATGAATGATTTTTCTTGATAAGACAAAAAGGTAATCACTCAATCTATTCAAATAAATAGAAACTATTTCTGGTACTTCTGATTCTGTTTTTAAATGAACAACCAATCTTTCTGCTCTTCTGCATACACAACGGGCTACATGACAATATGATGCTGCAATATGTCCGCCCGGTAAAACAAAACTGGTTAAATCAGGCAAGCTTTCATTCATATAATCAATAGCTTTCTCTAAAAGCTCAATATCTGATTCATGTAAATCAGGGATTTTCATTTTCGATTTTTCAGGATCACTCGCTAAAACCGAACCGATGGTAAACAACCTGTCCTGGATTTCCTGCAATAAATTTGATACTTCTGCATCATTTAAACTATCCTTAACTAAACCGATATAAGAGTTTAATTCATCAACAGTTCCGTAGCTTTCAATACGTAAATGATACTTCGGAACTCTAACTCCACCAATTAATGATGTTTCACCTTTATCGCCAGTTTTGGTATATATTTTAAATGTCATAATGTTA
>JBMLOK010000076.1:17973-20446 GCA_049243005.1 Bacteroidia bacterium
ATTTCAATTTGAGCTTTTTGCTTATTTTCTTCAATTACAATTTTTTGTTCCCAATTATCGGTCTTAGTATTCGACTTTTTAATTCTAAAATCCATCATTTCAAAATTCGAAACTTCCTTGCAAAACATAGTTTCTTTATTCTTTTCCAAATCAAACCATCGAACCTGTAAAGGGAATTTCGTTCTGCTTAATTGAAACAAAGAATCGGAACTAAATTTCTCAATAAATTCATTGAAACTGGAATCAACTACATCTATTTCATGAACAAACATTTGTTTATTTTCAGTAGTTTTTGATTCTTCTTTAAATGAAGAATTACCACATGAAGTTAAAATAAACGTAGTTAATATAAGTAAAAGAAAAGGATAGACTTTCATAGTTTTAATATCCTAACTACTTGTTATACTGGTACAAAATACCAAGTGCTAATACCTGTGAAAACTGAATGTTTTTATCCTGGTCGTAATCTTTGATTAAATTCAAAGAGAAGTTAGTACTAATATACCTGGTTGTTTTTAAGGTTAGATTGGCATTGAAAATATGAACAAAAGCATTTGGCTTGCTGGCATTCATGTAATCAAAGTTCACCATATAACGCCATTTCAGGTTCACATTTTTAACCAATTCCTTGTCGAAATTGATGATGTACTGTAAAACTGCTTGGTTTCTTAATTTGTCGCCGGGTTTTTCAAGACCATATAATTGAGCATTTGAAATATTCTCATCCAAAACAAAAGTCTGACGTAAAGTTCCTACCCCAAAACGCATTTGTAAATAAGATACAGGCTTATATTCCATTCCAAATGAAGAAGTTAAATATGCAGGAGCAAATAAATTAGAAACCAATGAATCAGCTGTTGGATCACTTACAGTTTTCAATTTGGCATCATAACCTTCTAAAAACTGAGTTAAAAAGTTAACAGAACCGAAAGCATTCCATTTACTGCCAATTCTATAACCTACTTTAAAATCATAGAAAATTCTATCCGCATTTTTTCTTGCTTTTTCACCTTGGTTTTCAAAAAATCCCAGTGACAATTGCAAATCACTTCTAAAACTCCATTTTGGCGTTTCATGGGTTCCTGAATGATTTAAAAACCAACCTGCAGCATATGAATTTACACCTCCACCTTTCCAGTTATCACTAAAGGTTGCTTGGTTTAAATTAATACCGGTTTGAAAATTGTGTTTCCATGGATTTTTTGCCGTGGAATCTGTTTGAGCAAATACATTTAGGTTACAAATGATTAACAATAGGAGTAGAGAGTTTTTCATGCTTAGATTCTTTAATTGAGTTTGAACATTTCTTTTAATTTCACAATAACATAGTCAATTTCTTCTTTTGTATTGTGTTTTCCAAATGAAAACCTTACTGATGGTCTATCTGGACTTACTTTTAGTGCCGTTAGTACATGTGAACCGATATTAGAGCCTGATGAGCAGGCACTTCCACCTGATGCAGAAATTCCCTCAATATCAAGTTTAAATAATATCATTTCAGCAATTGGTGTAGGAGGGAAGTTTACATTTAAAACGGTAAATAATGATTTTCCTTCTGCATCTCCATTGAATAAAACACCCGGAATATTTGCTCTTAATTGTTCAATCATGTAGGTTTTTAGTCCTTGCATATGAGCTGAATCTTTTTCGAAATTATCGATTGAAATTTCAAGTGCTTTTGCCAAACCTACAATTCCTGAGGTATTTTCGGTTCCTCCACGCATGTTTCTTTCCTGCGCACCACCGGAAATAAATGGATGTAGTTTGTTTTTTGAGTTAATGTAAATGAATCCAACTCCTTTAGGACCATTAAATTTATGAGCAGCACAGGCTAAAAAATCAACATGTGTTTTGCTTAAATCCAATAAAACGTGTCCCATTGTTTGAACCGTATCACTGTGAAAAAGGGCATTGTACTGTTTACATAATTCACCAACTCTATCAATATCAAGGATATTTCCAATTTCATTATTGGCATGCATCAATGATACCAAAGCAGGAGAATTTTGCTGTAGCAAGCTTTCCAAATGGTTTATGTCGATATGACCATCTTCAAGTAATTGAACTTGATGGAATTCTATTTTACCTGATTTTTCAAGTTCTTCAGCAGTATGTAAAACCGCATGGTGTTCGATTGGAGAACTAATAATATGTTTGATTCCAAAATCGTCTATAGATTTTCTAATCGCCATATTATCGGCTTCAGTTCCACCTGAGGTAAAGAAAATTTCACCGGGCGAACAATTTAAAATCGAAGCTACTTTTTTTCTGGCTTCTTCAATTAAAGTTCTCGCTTTTCTACCATGAGAATGGGTTGATGAAGGGTTTCCAAATTCTTCCTCCAAAACCATTTTCATTACTTCCAAAACCTCCTTATTGATGGGAGTAGTGGCTGCATTATCTAAATATACAAGCATATTTATTTGCCAATTGTATGATAACCAATCATTTTGTAGACTAATTTTGCCATTGT
>JBMLOK010000077.1:0-3156 GCA_049243005.1 Bacteroidia bacterium
TGACCACCAAAACGTTTTTCAGTAAAAAATCTTGAAGCAACAGAACCTTCAAAATCCTTTTTTCCATACTGCCATTTATTAAAAATAGAAAACCTCAACTGGGTAGGAATATCAGTAAATCCATCATCATTAATATCAAGTCGATTTAAGAAATGAAACAAGTTAATTCCGGTAAGTTGATAAGCGTTTTTATGTTTACTTTTTATTGAAAAATCAAGGTTCTTTTCCAAAGTAGAATTGGCCATCATATCAACAAAAATAAAAGGAGCTTTTTCTGGTTTTTTAGTAATCACATTTACCAAACCACCAACGGCTTCGCTTCCATATAAACTAGCGGCAGGACCTTTAACTACTTCTACCCTTTCGATTAATGAATTTGGGATTCCACTTAAGCCATAAACTGAAGATAATGCGCTAACTATTGGCATTCCATCAATTAAAACCAATGTATAAGGACCTTCTAAACCATTGATATGAATATCTCCGGTATTACAAACATTACAATTCATGGTTGGCAAAACACCGTTTACCATTTGTAAGCCTTCAAACAAATTAGTACTTCCACTTTTCTGAAAAAACTTCTGAGAAAAAATCTCAACTGGCACCGGAGAAGCTGAACGCGATTGCTCTTTCATTGTTCCGGTAACTGCAACTTCATCTAATCCAAATGCATGAGGCTGTAAATTAAAATTGAGTTTTAGTTTTTGATTTTCTTTAACAACAACTTTTCGAATATTAGATTGATAACCTACATAAGAAACTTGTAAGTGATAGGTTCCCGGTTTTAGGTTTTCAATTTTATAAAATCCATTTTCATTTGTTTGAACTGTAAATTTAGTTTCCTGAACAAAAACTACTGCAAAAGGAAGTGTCTCATTGTCTGATTTCACAAATCCTTCTATTTCAGAAGCCTGAAGACTTCCAAAGCAAACAAACAGAAATAAACACAATAATCTGAATTTCATCACGCTACAAAAGTGAGGTAATTTTTAGAATTCACAAAATAAATTTTTAGACAAGTCTAAAATAAATTTAAAGTTTATCGAAAAATCAATTCGATTCAATTCCCTTACCTTTGAAAAATGCAGTTAGGTTTAATAGGATTTCCTTTAAAAAATGGCTTTTCAAAAGCTTATTTCGAAAATAAATTTCATGAATTAAACATGTTGGATTCAAGGTATGATAATTACCCTTTTGAAAACGTCAATGAATTCAACAATTTATTGGAAAATCATCCAAACTTAAATGGCTTAAGTGTAACTATTCCTCATAAGCAAAATATCATTCCTTTTTTAAATGAACTAGATCAGACAGCAGAAGAAATCAGAGCCGTTAATTGTATCAAAATAACAAAAAAAGAAAATGGTGAAATGCAACTTAAAGGTTACAATACCGATGCATTTGGATTTGAACAATCATTACTAAATTTTCTCGAAAACGATAAGCCTGAATCTGCGATAGTAATAGGAATTGGAGGTGCTGCAAAAGCCGTAATTTACATCCTAAAAAAACTTGGAATACATGTGGTTTTAGTTGGAAGAACAAGTAATCAAAATGAAGGAAAAATAGCTTACGAAGATTTAGTCGAAAATCATTTTAAAACAAGTCAGTTAATTGTTAATTGTAGTCCTGTTGGCATGCATCCAAACCCTGAAAATCTGGTTTCAATTCCTTATGAATTTGTGAATGAAAATCATTATTGTTTTGACTTGATTTACAATCCTGATGAAACGCGCTTTTTGGAGGAATGCAGATTAAAAGGAGCCAAAACAAAAAACGGATTGGAAATGCTACATGCACAGGCCGAAAGAGCCTTTGAAATCTGGTCGGAATAAACTACACTATATCTTTCTAAAACAAACTCAATTGCTCGTTTAATAACCTAAACGACATTCTATGAAATTCAGTCGGACCATTTTTGGCAATAGCCGCACGATGGTCGATTGTTGGATAACCTTTGTTTTTCTTCCAATTGTATTGTGGATACATCTCATGAATATTCAGCATGAATTCATCACGATGCGTTTTGGCTAAAATAGAAGCAGCTGCAATGCTCTGAAATTTTGAATCACCTTTAATGATACAATGATGTGGAATATCTTGGTACTTTATAAATCTATTACCATCAATTAATAAAGTTTCTGGTTTGATTTTTAATAATTCCAAAGCTTTATGCATTGATAAAAAACTAGCTTTTAGGATATTCACTTTATCAATTTCATGATTGCTCATCGATGCTACAGCCCAAGCCAATGCCTTTTCTTCTATTTCAGGTCGAAGTTCTTCTCTTTGTTTTTCACTTAGCTTTTTACTGTCATCTAAACCCTTAATTCTTTTTTTAGGATTGAGAATTACAGCTGCTGCAAAAACAGGTCCGGCTAAACAACCTCTGCCTGCTTCATCGCAACCAGCCTCTACTTTACCTTCTTCAAAAAATCGTTTTAAACCACTCATTTATCTTGTAAAAACTGCATGATTACCATTCGTATCTTTAAGTACCAATTTTTTGTTTTTCTGCTCGATTAAAACTGCTGCCAGTAAAACCCTCATAAAATCTGCTTCCATCATACCTTCACAGGCTTTTAAAGTAGATTCACCGGGAAGAAATTGTTTCTTACTTCCTTCAAAAATAAAATTACCACCAATAACATTACATGAATTAAAGCCTTGGTATTTGCTTTGAATCAAATCTAAATTTATAAAAACTGGATTGTTTTTACTGCGTTTAATTTGATTACCATTTAATTCTTCAAGCATCCATTTTCCTTCCAATGAAAAATCTGGCACAAACATACCAACTCCTTCATAATGCTGGTAATTTGGGTCTCTTTCGTACTTTACATCTACAATAACTTGGTATGAATATTCCTTTGAATCTCCTGCAATTTTTGACTTTTTAGGTTTCATTACAACTTTTAAATGACCTAAAACTGTTTTAAAATTATAATGATAATCAGGTGAATTAAAATTCTGAAAAGGTTCTGCAAATGCTGCGGTAAAAATCATTCCTTTTGAAGACAAAAATCGAACAATTTTATTACTTGATTGATCAACTTCAAACGACCATTCTGGTGAATTTCCTTTAGCAAAAAACAGAATTCCTTTATTGTGGTATTCCATTAATTCAGCCTTTAAACTCTTCGATTTTAGATTCGT
>JBMLOK010000078.1:0-29173 GCA_049243005.1 Bacteroidia bacterium
AAAGTTTTACCAATCCTTCTTGCACCTAATATCACTAATACTTTATTAGGTAAAAAAAATCTATTTATTCTACTTTCTATTTCTCTTGGAATAAAACTCATCTGATTAATATTTCATCTCAAAAATACTAAAATGAACCTGAATTTCAATAAAAATATGAAATTCCGTCAATGAACTGACGGAATTTAATCAAATTCCGTCAGTTCATTGACGCATTTTAATCAAATTCCGTCAGTTAAGAATTCTTATATTCAAATTTCAACTCTACTTTTAAAGCTTCAATTACTTCAAAAACTATTGGACAAATTGTATAATTCGACCAAACATTTTTCTTATATTTAAAGTGGTCTTGTTCAAGATGTGGGTACAATGCACAAGCTTGTGGTCTTGAATCATAAATAGAACATTTATTATCTGATAAAAACATACATGGCTTAGTTTTCAAAAACAATGCTTCTCCATCAAAATCAACAAAAGTCCTTCTGAATTCTATCACATCCATTCCTTTTTTCTCCGCTAATTTTTCAATCTCATTGTCTTCAATTCCTGGCTCTAAATGTTTGCAACAATTAGCACATTTGGTACAATCAATTTCGTTATAAAAATGATGCATGAATTTCTTTACATGTTCATCTATCATAAGGGAACTAAATTTCTTTAATTCTTTTCTGAAAAATATATTTTCTGTTTGCTTAGCTCTTGCAGCTGTAAAAATTTCTGTTGGACTAATATAATTATTGGTTTTACACATAGCTAAAATTGACTGAAATCAAATATTTAAAAGTAGCTGACAAAAATCAGCCGAAAAATATACATAATTAGCAACAATTATCTGCATGCTGTTTTAAGAAATACGAACTTTTCATAAAATTTCAACCAATGGAAATCAAGAACTACCAATCGATGTATGATGAAAGTATACATCATCCAATTCATTTCTGGAACAGACAAGCCAATAAGCTACATTGGTTTAAATTCCCATCAAACACTTTACATAAAGATGAAAATGATTTATACAGGTGGTTTGCCGATGGAAGTATGAATACTTGTTACCTAGCATTAGACGATCATATTCAAAAAGGAAGAGGAAATCAAACAGCATTAATTTATGATTCACCTGTTACTAAAACAATAAAACAATATTCTTATAAAGACTTAAGAAATACTGTTGCAAAACTGGCCGGTGGAATGCAATCGCTCGGCATAAAAAAAGGAGATACAGTTGTAATATATATGCCAATGATTCCTCAGGCTGTTATGGCGATGCTTGCCTGTGCTAGACTTGGTGCTGTTCATTCTGTAGTATTTGGAGGCTTTGCTCCTCATGAATTAGCACTAAGAATTGATGATGCTAAACCTAAGTTGGTAATAAGTGCATCCTATGGAATAGAATTCGACAAAGTACTTCCATATAAACCATTACTTGATCAGGCATTAGATGAGGCTATTCATAAACCGGAACATTGTTTGATATATCAAAGACATGCAATAATGGGAGTTGCATTACCAGATATGAAACCTGAATATGATATAGACTTTGAAACTCTCATTTTTGAATCAAACCCAATTGATTGTGTTCCTGTACTTGGCACCGACCCACTTTATGTTTTATATACCTCTGGAACTACAGGTAAACCAAAAGGAATTGTTAGAGATAATGGAGGCCATGCAGTTGCTATGAAATTCAGCATGGAACATATTTACAATATCCAACCGGGTGAAGTTTTTTGGGCTGCAAGTGATGTTGGTTGGGTGGTTGGACATAGTTATATTGTATATGGTCCATTAATTCATGGTTGCACTACCCTTCTATATGAAGGAAAACCGATTAAAACACCTGATGCCGGTGCATTCTGGAGAGTTGCAGAAACCCATCATGTAAATGTTATGTTCACAGCACCTACAGCAATAAGAGCCATTAAAAAAGAAGATGCTGAAGGGAAATTATTTAGTCAGTACAACTTAAGCAACTTAAGACAATTGTTTTTAGCAGGTGAAAGATGCGACCCAGCAACTTTTGATTGGATAAAAAATCTATTACAAAAACCTGTTATTGATCATTGGTGGCAAACAGAAAGCGGTTGGCCAATGTTGGCAATTATGACTGGAATTGATGAAGACCAACCAAAATCCGGAAGTGCAGGAAAGCCTGTTTGTGGATTTCAGATTGATATTTTAGGTGAAGATGGAAAAATTCTGGATGAGGGTCAGGAAGGATTTGTTGCAATAAAACTACCACTTCCTCCTGGTTGTTTACCTACACTTTGGAACAATGATGAAGGTTATAAATCAACCTATTTAAATACGTTTGAAGGTTATTATATTTCAGGTGATGGTGGCTTAAAAGACAAGGATAACTATTTCTATATCATGGGAAGAATTGATGATGTTATCAATGTAAGTGGACATCGTTTAAGTACCGGAGAAATGGAAGAAATTTTGGCTTCACATCATGCGGTTGCTGAATGCGCAGTAATAGGTATTGCTGATGAATTAAGAGGTCAAAGACCAATAGGTATGGTAGTTTTAAAAGATGGTTTTGATAATTTAGAATCTGAACTTGAACATGAATTATGCAATTTAGTTAGAGATAAAATTGGTGCAATATCCTTCTTTAAAACAGCCATGCAAGTTAAAAGATTACCGAAAACAAGAAGTGGCAAAATATTACGTAAAGTTATGCGCCAAATGGCCGATGGAAAAGAATATGGCATTCCATCTACAATTGATGACCCATTAATTTTAGAAGAAATTAGATATAAGCTCATCGAAAAAGGCATCATGTTTAGCAGATAATGACTAAAACCTCACTATATTTTATTTGATAATCAATTTAAACTCAATCAAAGAAAATGCGAATTCATACTTTTTGACTTAAAACATTTGACAAAGACTTGAGAAGTATTAATTTGCTATAAAAATAATGATATGATTCGCAAACCTTTCAACCTACAAAAATGGATTGATGAAAATCGCCATTTACTGAAACCACCTGTTGCCAATAAAAATCTATATCCGGAAGGAACTGATTATATTGTTATGATAGTAGGTGGTCCAAATGCCCGTAAAGACTATCATTACAATGAAACTGAAGAACTATTTTATCAATTGGAAGGCAATATTAATGTCAGAATACAGGAAGATGGACAACCTGTTGATATTAAACTAGGCCCTGGTGATATGTTTTTATGCCCTCCCGGAATTCCTCATTCACCAGGAAGAAGTGAAGGTTCAATTGGTTTAGTTATTGAAAGAGTTAGAAAAGGTAAAGGTTATAAAGATGGACTTTTATGGTTTTGTGACAAATGCAATAACAAATTACATGAAACCTATTTTGAACTCTCAAATATTGAAGATGACTTTCTTCCGAGATTCAAGGATTATTATGCAAATGAAGACTTAAAGACCTGCAAAAAATGCGGCCATGTAATGGAAACGGATCCAAGATTTACTAAATAAGAATTAGCCTGATTGAAACGAACAATCAGGCTTTTTTATTGAATTACTATTATTTATTGAAAATGAGTACAATCCAAAAGTTTTGTCAAATCAATAATGTGGTTAATTATCTCTCACTTAATTGAAACAAAAACCCTATTTTCGCGGCAATGGACCATATTAGAAATTTTTGCATCATTGCCCATATTGACCATGGTAAAAGTACCTTGGCAGACAGATTATTAGAATACACTCAAACTATCAGTAAACGTGATATGCAAGCTCAATTGCTTGATAACATGGATTTAGAGCGTGAAAGAGGTATTACAATTAAAAGTCATGCCATCCAAATGGATTATCTCCTAAATGGTAAAAAGTATATTCTAAATTTAATTGATACTCCCGGCCACGTAGATTTTTCATATGAAGTTTCCCGTTCAATAGCAGCTTGTGATGGCGCCTTATTAATCGTGGATTCATCTCAAGGAATTGAAGCACAGACTATTAGTAATTTATACTTAGCAATTGATCAAGGTTTGGAAATTATTCCAATCTTAAATAAAATCGACCTTCCTCATTCAATGCCTGAAGAAGTTAGTGATCAAATTGTAGATTTAATTGGCTGTGAAAGAGATTCAATTTTAAAAGCATCAGGTAAAACCGGTGCAGGTGTAATGGAAATTTTAGAAGCTATTGTTTCTAGAATTCCAGCACCAAAAGGAAACATTAATGCACCATTTAAAGCCCTGATTTTTGATTCAGTTTATAACTCTTTCAGAGGAATTATTGCTTACTATAGAGTTTATGATGGAGTTATTAAAAAAGGTGACAAAGTAAAATTTGTTGCCACCGGAAAAGAATACCTGGCTGATGAGGTTGGTATTTTAAGAATGGACATGAGTCCGAGAGATGAAGTTAAAGCCGGAGATGTAGGTTATATTATTTCAGGTATTAAAGAGGCTAGAGAAGTAAAAGTTGGTGATACAATTACCAACGCATTGGTTCCAACCACAGATATCATTAAAGGATTTGAGGATGTTAAACCAATGGTATTTGCCGGTATTTACCCTGTAGATACAGAAGATTTTGAAGAGTTAAGAGAAAGTATGTACAAACTTCAACTTAATGATGCTTCTTTAACATTCGAACCGGAAACTTCAGCAGCATTAGGATTTGGTTTTCGTTGTGGCTTCCTCGGAATGTTACATATGGAAATTATCCAGGAAAGATTAGAAAGAGAATTTGGCATGACAGTTATAACTACCGTTCCTAACGTAAGTTATCATTGCTATACCAATAAAGGTGAAAAACTGATTGTTAATAATCCGTTTGAATTACCTGAACCTAATTTTATTGATAGAATTGAAGAGCCATTTATCTCAGCCCAAATTATTACTACCACAGATTATGTGGGTGCAATTATGGGTTTGTGTATGGGCAAAAGAGGGATTTTAAAAACTCAAAATTATCTTACAACAGACCGTGTTGAAATGAAATTCGATATGCCATTGGCTGAAGTAGTATTTGACTTCTTTGATAAACTAAAAAGTATTTCAAGAGGTTATGCTTCATTCGATTATCATCCAATTGGATATATTGAGGGAGATTTAGTTAAGTTAGATATCCTTTTAAATAAAGACACTGTTGATGCTTTATCAGCTGTAATTCACAGGGACCGCGCCTATGATTGGGGTAAGAGAATTTGCGAAAAGTTAAAAGATTTAATTCCTCGTCATCAATTCGAAATCCCTGTTCAAGCTTCAATTGGTACCAAAGTAATTGCACGTGAAACCATCAGAGCCCTAAGAAAAGATGTAACGGCCAAATGTTATGGTGGAGATATCAGTCGTAAACGTAAATTATTAGAAAAACAAAAAGAAGGTAAGAAAAGAATGAAACAGGTTGGATCGGTTGAAATACCACAATCTGCATTTATGGCTGTTTTGAAATTAGACTAAATTAATTTTCTTGATTTGAATTGGTTTTTTAAATTACCAAAATCTTGAATATTTTTTTGATTCTTATATTCAATCTTATTTTGTTTGTTGATACCAAACTTAAACCAAAACCATGGAAGTTTTAAATGGAAATCAGGTTTCAAAAAGCCTGAAAATAGAAATAAAGGCTGAAGTTGAGCAGCTAAAAAAAGAAGGAAAAAAAACACCTCATCTAGCTGCAATATTAGTTGGAAATGATGGTGCTAGCATGACTTATGTTGCTGCAAAAGAAAAAGACTGTCAGGAAGTTGGATTTGATTCAACTGTTTTGAGATTTGATTCAACTATAACAGAAGAAGAATTATTGAATGAGGTTATTAAAATCAATAATAATCCAGCTATTGATGGCTTAATTGTACAATTACCTTTACCCAAACATATCTCTGAAAAAAAGGTAACAGAAACTATCGACTACCATAAAGATGTAGATGGATTTCACCCTATGAATGTAGGATTAATGTTCAAAGGATTACCTTCTTTTCTTCCTGCAACACCTTTTGGAATTGTTAAATTACTTGAACATTATGGTATTGAAACTTCAGGTAAAAACTGCGTTGTAATTGGCAGAAGTGATATTGTAGGCAAACCAATGAGCGCTTTAATGCTTCAGAAAAATTGCACAGTTACTGTTTGTCATAGTAAAACAAAGAATATCGAAGAACATACTTTAAAAGCTGATATTATAATCGCAGCAGTTGGAATACCGGAATACTTAAAAGCCTCAATGGTTAAGGAAGGCGCAATTGTAGTTGATGTTGGAATTACCAGAGTAGATGATTCTACTAATCCGAAAGGATATGTTTTAAAAGGAGATGTTGATTATGCAAATGTTTCAAGCAAATGCAGCTGGATTACTCCTGTTCCCGGTGGTGTTGGACCAATGACAAGAGTTGGATTGCTTTTAAATACATTAGAAGCGGTTAAAAGAAAATAAAAAACATGTTTGTCTCAATTGGCAAATTGTATATCCAAGAATTGAATAAAAAAAGAGGCTGTTTCATTAGGTGAGACAGCCTCTTTTCTTTAGTATCTATTTTTAGGTTTATTGTCTGAAAAAGTTCTTTTTACAATTTCAATTCCCTCATTGGTAATTACTATTTTCTTTTGTTTGAATAAAGTACCAATGCTCATTTTAAAAGTTTTTTTACTCATACCAAAAACTTCATAAATTTCATCTGCATCTGTTTTATCATGGTAAGGTAGAAATCCACCTTTTTCTTTTAGCATTCCGAAAATTTTGAAAGTCTCCTCTCCTACTCTTGAATATCCGGGTTTGCCATAACCTAAATCAATCAAATCGTTTTCTTTAATTTTTTTAATATAACCAGGAATGATTTCACCGGGCTTGATTGGTTTGAATACTTCATTTGAATACAAAAGACCTAAGTGCTTACCATTTATAATCATTTGATATCCTAAATCAGTTTTTTTCAACAACTCCATTTCAACAACATCTTTCTCCTTTAACTCATGTCCTTTGTTATTATATAAATCTTCAAACAATTCAGAACATGCAATTCTGTTACTAAATTCATCATAGAATATCTTTACCAAAACTTCTTCTCCATCTTCATGATCACGAACCTGCTTTGATCTTGGAAGGAACAAATCCTTTGGTAATCCCCAATCTAAAAATGCCCCAATTTCAGATGATTTAATAATTTTCAACCAAACGTTTTCTCCAACTATTCCCTTAGCCTGTGCAGTACTTGCAAGCATTTCGTTTTGAGCATTCAGGTATAAAATAACAGTAATTATTTCACCGGCTTTTAAACCTGCAGGAGCCTCCTCATTAGGCAAAAAAACAATTCTGTTTCCAGCTTGTAAAACCCAACCTTCTTCAATTTTGTTTTTTACTTTGAGGGCATGGTATTTGCCTAATTCAGGTGTTGTATTCAATTTTTTAGTTTTTAAATATTTTAAAATTTCCAATTCCCCATTTTTGAAGCCTGTAAATGATTGAAGTTCTTAATACTCCTAAACCATAAATGCTACTTCTTTTAAAATTTATTGATGAAGCTTCTGGGAAATATTTAGTTGGACAAGTTACTTCAGCAATTTCAAATCCTTTCATAAAAATTTGAGCGGTGATTTCATTATCAAAAACAAAATCATCACTACAATCATTAAAAGGAACAGATTTTAGCACATTGATATCAAAAGCCCTATATCCGGTATGGTATTCAGACAATTTCTGACTCATTAACACATTTTGAAACAGGGTTAACATCCTGTTAAAAATGAATTTATACAAAGGCATTCCTCCTTTTAATGCACCCATTCCAAGAATTCTTGAACCAAAAACCACAGGATAAACTTCAAAAGCAATGATGCTACTCATAGCATGAATTAACTTCGGAGTATATTGATAATCGGGATGTAACATGATTACAATATCAGCACCTAAATCAATTGCTTTGTTGTAACAAGTCTTCTGATTTCCGCCATAACCCTTATTTTGCTCATGTTTAATTACATGATTTATTCCAATATTCTTACCTAATTCTGAGGTATTGTCTTTACTGGCATCATCAACAAGAATTACTTCATCAACAATATCAAAAGGAATTTCTTTATACGTTTTTTCTAATGTTAATGCTGCATTATAAGCAGGCAATACAACTACTATTTTTTTTCCGTTAAGCATATTAAAAAGCAAAGAATAATAAATAAACTAAAGTCAATACAGGTAACAAAATTGGAATACTATATTTCAAAATATAAACACCAAAGGATGGCATTTTTATTCCTGAATTTTCAGCAATCGATTTCACCATTAAATTAGGTCCATTTCCAATATATGTCATCGCACCAAAAAATACAGAACCTGTTGAAACGGCTTTCAACAATTCAATATTTCCATTTTGAAGAAAACTCTGAACATCTGCAATTGAATTTATAGAGAATCCTGCACTCGATAAAATTAATGTAAATACGTTAATATAAGTTGGTGCATTATCTAAAACACTAGAAAACAATCCACTAAACCAATAAATTATACCCGAACTTAATTGTAAAGTGTCTTTTTGGTGATGCGCAAATGATTCTAATAATTGTAGCGCCGGTAGCATACTTAAGAAAATTCCAAAAAACAAAAATGCTACTTCTTTAATTGGTTCGAAATCAAAATCATTACTTTTTAAGGCATTTTTGCTAGCATATCTGAAACAAAAAAATGCAGAGCCAAGTTGAATAATTTCTCTTAAAAAAGACAATTTTCGTCCATGAAATTCAATTGAAGGTAATCCATCGATAATATTTGGATCTAAAAAAACAGATGCAACTCCTAATAAAAGCCAGAAAATATTTCTCTTACCATTAACAATCAGCTTATTCGTATATGAACTTGGATTATCTACTTCATCAAGTTTAGTATTTCGTTTTTCGAAAAAATAGAAAATTGATAACAATATTGAATTTGCTACTATCCATTCCAAAATAAGATTCTTAAATGTCCATGTAAACGGAATTCCCTTCAGAAAGCCCATAAACAAAGGTGGGTCACCAATTGGTGTTAATAATCCACCTAAATTTGAAACTATAAAAATGAAGAATATGATGTGATAAGCTTGAATTCTATATCTGTTTAATCTGATAAATGGTCTTATTAGCAAAACCGATGCTCCGGTTGTTCCAATTAAATTGGTTAAAATGCCGGCAATTAGAAGGAAAATCACATTAGTAATTGCTTTCGACTCCACATCAACAAAAATATAAATACCGCCACTTGCAACATACAAAATGGTTAATAGGCTTATAAATGATGCGTATTCTGCTAAAGATTCAATAGGTAAAACCAGGTTATTCAAAACTACAGCATAATAAGTCATGACAAATAATCCAAGTCCTATACTAATCAGTTTATAGTATTTATGCCAAAAATGCGAAAACACAACCGGCATTACGGCAATCGACATAAGTAAAAATACAAAAGGACTTACCAACCATAAAGGAGGCTCCTGAAAACTGATGGCATTTAAAAACATATCTGCGAAGATAAGCCCTTAGTTCACATTACGAAAAATTGTGATGTGCTCTTTTTTTTAGATATTGCTGCATGATTTATCCTGAAAACCTGGAATCCCTGAGATTGTATACCAAATTTGTAAATAAAGAAGATGCTCAACTTTGGGTGAAATTCTTTGAAAATGAAGATTCTACAAGATTTTTATTGTTAGATAATCAGTTATCAAATGAAGAAAAAGCAACCAATTGGATTGAAAAACAATCTGAAAGATATCTGAACAATCAATTTGGTTTACAATGGATTATTTCAAAAGAAACAAACCAAAAATTAGGAATGGTTGGATTGTTATTACAAGAAATTGAATCACGTCCACAGCTTGAAATTGGATATCATTTGTTTCCTGAATATAGAGGGAATGGTTATGCAATTGAAGCAGCTAAGATGTTCAGAGATTTTGCTTTTGATGTTTTAAGTTACGATGAAATTATTTCAATTATTCATCCCGGAAACTATAATTCACAAAAAGTTGCTCTAAATAATGGCATGAAACACACAGGAAATGCCACTTTTAGAAATATTGAAGTTTATATATTTAGAATTAATAGAACACAATGGAAAAGAGGTTACTAATATTTTTCACTTTTTTTATTTTAATTGGAGTTTCATCAAATGCTCAAACTAAAGTAAAAACGAAACAGAGGGTACTATTTTTAGGTAACAGTTATACTTATGTAAACAATTTACCAATCATAATAAAATATATTGCTACAATTGAAGGTGATACTTTAATTACTGATGAGAACTTAATTGGTGGTTATACTTTAAAAGGACATTCCACCAACCAAACATCAATTTCTAAAATCATGCAAGGAAATTGGGATGCTGTGGTTTTACAAGAGCAAAGTCAACTTCCTTCATTCCCTGATGAAACTGTTGAGGAAGATGTTTTTCCTGCAGCAAAATATTTAGACAGCATTATTCATGTATATAATCCTTGTGCAAAAACTATATTTTATATGACATGGGGTAGGAAAAATGGAGACAATTCAAATTGCTCTTTTTGGCCCCCGGTTTGTACATATGAAGGCATGGATAGTCTTTTGAACTTAAGGTACAGAATGATGGCAGCCCAAAACAATGCTATTGTAAGTCCTGTAGGTCAAATTTGGAAAGAAGTTCGAGAAACCAATCCTGAAATTGTTTTATATCAATCAGATGAAAGCCATCCTGATATGGCCGGTTCATATGCTGCGGCTTGTTCTTTTTATACAACTTTGTTTAAAAGAAATCCATTAGACATTTCATATAATTATGAGATGGACACTTCAATTACAAACCCCATAAAAAGAGCTTGTAAAAAGCATATTTACGATAGTCTTGAAATTTGGGATTATACCTTAAATCCGGTTGCAAAAATGAGCTATACATTAAGTGGTAAAACAGCAAATTTTTCTAATTTGTCAAGCAATGCGAATTCTTATTTTTGGGATTTTGGTGATGGCAGTTCAGATACAACAATAAACCCATCACATACATTTGAAAAAAATGGAGTTTATCTTGTAAAACTTAAAGCCAGTAAATGTGATATCAATAGTTATGATTCAACTGAAATAGTAGTATTGGCAAGTGGTTTGAGTAAAATTGATAGCTATCTTTTGTCTGTTTCTATTTATCCAAATCCAAGTGATAATATTATTAATATTCAGTTTAATAATGAATTGGCTAAAAAGTTAAATCTATATTCAATAAATGGACAAAAAATAATAGAGTTTGACCAAGAAAATATTACTACAAACTTAAGTATTGATAACTTGAAATCAGGCATGTATTCGCTACAGTTTATCTGGTTTGATGGAACAATCTCTAATTACAAAATATTAGTTAAGTGAGTTAATTTAAATAACATTAAATTCGCATTGTGAGGAATCCAAATCTAGACCCTGAAGAAAACCAACTTAGTAATACCGATAAAGATATTGAGAGGGTTCTTAGACCAAAAACTTTTGATGATTTTACCGGGCAAGCTAAAACTTTGGCTAATCTTCATGTATTTGTTCAGGCAGCAAAACAACGTAAAGAAGCTTTAGATCATGTTTTATTACATGGCCCTCCCGGTTTAGGAAAAACTACTTTAGCACATATTATAGCGAATGAATTAGGTGCCAGCATTAAAACAACCAGTGGTCCTGTATTAGAAAAGCCTGGGGATTTGGCAGGACTATTAACAAATCTGGAATTTGGAGATGTTTTATTTATTGATGAAATCCATCGATTAAGCGCTGTTGTTGAGGAATTTTTATACTCAGCTATGGAAGATTATCGAATTGATATCATGATTGATAGTGGTCCAAATGCAAGAAGTATTCAAATTGAAGTAGCACCATTTACTTTAATAGGAGCTACTACTCGTTCAGGCTTATTAACAGCTCCATTAAGAGCTCGTTTCGGAATAAATGCTCGTTTAGAATATTACGACAAAGCATTAATGAAAACCATTATTGGAAGGTCTGCTGATATTTTAAATTCATTGATAGATGAAGAAGCTGCTTTTGAAATAGCACGAAGAAGCAGAGGAACCCCGCGTATTGGAAATGCACTTTTAAGAAGAACTCGTGATTTTGCCCAAATAAAAGGTGATGGAACAATTAATTTAGATATTGCCCAATTTGCTTTAGATGCCTTAAATGTTGACGAAGAAGGTTTGGATGAAATGGATACTAGGATTCTAAAAACAATTATAGATAAATTCAAAGGAGGTCCGGTAGGCTTAACCACAATTGCAACTGCAATTGGTGAAGATTCAGGAACGATTGAAGAAGTTTATGAACCATATTTAATTCAGGAAGGTTTTATGACAAGAACGCCAAGAGGAAGAGAAGTTACAGATAAAGCTTACAAACATCTTGGAATGGGACCAAGTTATAAAAACAAACTGTTTTAAAAATTTGTCCAAAATCAAATGTTTCAAATTATATTAAGAATTCAATAATGACTGATGCTTTCAAAGCTTTTGCAAAATTTGGTATCAGATTTAAAAGCCTTTTTAAATTATCAAAATATCCCAAAAGTGTATATAATGAAATTGAGAAGGTAAATACGCAAAAGATTGCTTATTTAAGCATTCCACTTGCTTTGATACATCTGCATCACATTTATACATTCAGACCTCAAAACGAATTGGTAAGTGAAAATATTTTTCTTTGGAAACAAGGCATTTTATACTCCCATTCTATTGGTTTGATTGCAACTTTAGTTTTTGGCATCTCTGCATTTGTATTGATTAAAAAGCAAAACTACAATAGCATTTATGCAAAAACCTTACATCATTCATCAATATTATTCTATCTCATTTTTGCTATTGTAATTGTAGGAATCGACCAAAGAATTTCAGCGAATAATAGTCCATTTTTACTTGTTAGCATTGCTATTCCTGCTATTTCTTTGGTTTGGCCACTATCTTCGCTTATCTACAATTTTATTGCTTACCTGTTTTATTATTATACTGTTGGATTACTTCAAAACGACCAAGATTTATTATTATCGTTAAGAGTAAATGGAATTACATTTTCAACGATTGGAGCAATGGTGAATTTTTTATTCTGGAATAGAACTAGTGAGAATATTTACCAAAAAGAACTGATTCAAAATCAAAAAGTAGAGCTTGAAAAAGCTAATGAAACCAAAGACAAATTTTTCTCAATCATTGCTCATGACTTAAAAGGCCCAATTGGTAATATTAATAATGGTCTAGAGATTTTAGATGAAGATGAATTAGATGAGGACACTAAGAAAGAACTTTTAAAACACGTAAAAAATTCCGCCAAAAGTACTTATGACCTATTAGATAATCTTTTAAACTGGGCTTTGATTCAAAAGGGACAATTGGTATTAAATCCTAAAAACTGTAAACTAAATCAAATAATACTCGAGTGTATTCAACTATTAAACGGATTGGCCAAGGAAAAGAAAATTGAAATACATTACCTCTTTTCTCAAGAAATTGAAATTTTTGCAGATGAAAGTACCATCAAAACTATTTGTAGAAATTTATTATCAAATGCAATTAAATACAGCCCAATTAATGGCGTTATAAAAGTTACTTTAGAACATAAAAGTAATTTTTCTGAATTGATAATTGAAGACAGTGGGATTGGAATTGAACAGGAAAAAATTCAAAATCTTTTTATAGTGGGAATGAATAAAAGTTTACCCGGAACATCTGGTGAAAAAGGAACGGGCTTGGGTTTAATTCTCTGCAAAGAATTTACAGAAAAAAACAATGGATACTTAACTGTCAGCAGTGAATTAGGAAAAGGAAGTAAATTTATTGTAGGTCTTCCCAATAAACTTAAAATTTAAGTTCCTTTTTCACAATTGAAATGAATCTTGTTTTTGAAATATAATGATCGGCCAATAATTTACCATTGTGCAATAAGGAGAATGTTCCAAAACCTGATGGGCCATTTTGTGCTTCTAAATAATCTATTTTAGTTACTTCTAATTTAATTCCAATTTCATTTGCATATGCTTGTAAATCCTTAGCCGATTTATCATGCCATGGACATTGGTCTGAATACAACAAATGCCAATTAGGATAATCCTTTTGCTTATTTATAAAATCGAGAATTTTTGCTTCAGATTTCAACTTTATAAAACTTTTGACATTCAATTCAAACCTATCTTTACTTTCAATATGAGTAAAGCCATTTTTCAGAAAAACAGTAGAATTGGCCATCCAGGGACCATTTGAACTCAACACACATATACCTTTCTTCTTTGAAGCTCTTGAGTAATCTTCAACTGCTTTTATTAATTCAGAAGCAATATTAAGCCCTCTAAATTCCTTTGAAAAAATAACCAAACATTGAATAAACATAAAGTCAGGAGCATAAATTGGTCTCCAAGCATATTCAGAAGGAATGGCTTCAATAAAACCAATTTGTTTTGCACTTGAATCTTTAGCTATAAAAATGCGAAGTCCCCTTTTATATTCTGATTGATACCATTTCAACTTCTGTTTATAACCTATTGACTTTTTATCTTTAATACAGAAAATACCTTCATTTTCAAGATTGAGAAGATCAACTTCAACTATTTTAATTTCAGAAAGATTTATAATTGACATAGAAATTTTGCATTAACCAAAAATTTAATAAATTTAAACTTTAAACCCCTTATTATGAAATACTATATCAAAGCATTTAACAACTTTAGTAATTTTAATGGAAGAGCCCGTAGGAAGGAATATTGGATGTACCTACTTTTTAATTTGATTTTTGCTTTAGTAGCAATCATTTTAGATAACGCTTTTGGACTTGCTTTTGAAAGCATTGGCTATGGTGTAATTTACTTACTATATTCATTGATAACATTTATACCAAGTTTATCTGTATCTGTTAGACGACTTCATGATAAAAGCAAAAGTGGATGGTACTTACTTTTAGCAATCATTCCAATTATTGGAGGAATAGTTCTGCTATTCATATTAGCTGCAGATGGAGATCCTGGTGAAAATGAATATGGAATGAATCCTAAGGAATTGCCAGAAGAAGACATTTAAATTATAAAAGCCGAAAAGAAAGTTTCGGCTTTTTTTATGCCACAATACTTTAAAAGTTTAGATTTGCCTCAATTTAAAATGAAAAAATCAATCCAATTTATCATAAATCCCAAATCCGGAGGAAAATCTAAATCTAAAGTTCCAGGTATTATTGAAAGTTATCTAGATAAAAATCAGTTTGATTGTGAAATTTCATTTACAAATTCAGAAAAAGAGACTTTAAAATTAGCCGAATCATCTGTTACAAATAACACTGATATTATTGTCGCTGTTGGTGGAGATGGAACAATTAACAATATTGCTAAATATGTAAAAAACTCAAACTCCGTTTTAGGAATCATTCCATTTGGTTCAGGCAATGGTTTTGCTCGAGAATTGAAATTATTTGGAAGTATTAAAAACAGCATTCAAATCATCAACAATCAAAACATAAAAGTAGTAGATACCGGAATGGTAAATGAACATTTCTTTTGCAATTTAGCAGGGGTTGGTTTTGATGCTCATGTAGGCGGATTATTTGCTGAATCAACAACCAGAGGATTTCAAACATATATTAAAATCACTCTAAATGAATACAAGAAGTACAAACCTAAATTGTACAAAATTAAAGCTGCAAATAACGAAATAATAAACGTTGAAGCCTTTATGATTTGTGTTTGTAACGGACCTCAATTTGGGAACAATGCATACATTGCTCCGCAAGCAAAACTTGATGATGGAATTTTTGATATTTCAATAGTAAAACCGTTTTCTATTTGGGAAACACCGACTATTGCTATGACATTATTTTCGAAAAGGGATAAAGCACATTCATTTTTAGAAAGATTAAAATCAAATGAATTTTCAATTCTAAGAGAGAATGATGACATGGTAAATATTGATGGAGAACCATTTAAAATGGGAAAAGAATTAAACTTCAGAATGTTTCCCAAATCTTTAAAAGTATTGGTACCTTAATCTAAGTGAGTTTTATTCCTTATTAACCTATTACAATATTCTTGTAAATAAGCTTTCATTTTATTCTTCATTTGCAATTGTTTCTCGGAAGTTGATTTCTCATTGATTAAATTCAATTTCATCATTGAATCTTTTGATAAATCATAAAAAGCTAAAACATTACTACCATCAAAATGTAAAACAAAAGGATATTGAATCATTTGATAATACCCATCATGATATTGTACTGCAAAACTATCTTCAGGATAAGTTCCAAATCCAAATACCTTACCTTTAAATGATACAGCTTCCAATGCAATTGGCATAACATCACTTTGTGAAACAGTTCTATCTATTAGTATATATTCAGGTTTTTCAGGATCAAAAACAAAAAGAGGTATTTCAAATTTCCCTTGGTTGGTTTGGTAATATTGCTTTTCATTTTCAGCAGCATGATCAGCAACAAATACAAAAACTGAATTCTGGTACCAAGCTTGATTTTTTATTTTATCGAAAAACAATTGCAATGAATAATCAACATATGAAATGCTTTCGTGAATAGGTAAACTTCCTTTCGGAAATTTGTTTTTAAACCTCTCCGGAATTGGGTAAGGATGATGAGATGAAAGCGTAAAAATTCCAGAAAAGAATGATTGCTTTTTATTATTCAATTCATTTGCCCAATACAATAAATACTTATCGTCATAAATTCCCCATGAACCATCAAAATCTTTAATATCAGGATATTCATTCATGCCAAAATAGGAACCATTTGAAGTACTAGCAACTATATTATCAAAACTCATCGTTCCATTTCTACCACCATGGTAAAATGATGCATTATATTTTTGTTGTTGAAGATAAAATCCTATGCCATTTAAAAGATTCGATTGATAATAACTACTAGGATAATCCGTATTCATAAATGAAGGCATCGATGCTATAATACTTGGTAATCCTTCTATTGACCTTTTTCCATTTGAATATGCATGATTATAAACTGTACTTAAATTCATTAAGGAATCGATAAAAGGCGTTTTAGATTTCCCCTTGTTAAATAAACCTACGTATTCCTTACCTAAGCTTTCAACAACTATTAAAACTAGGTTTTTAGGCTTTGTTATATTTGAATTTATTTGATGAATTGGAGAATAAAAGTTAGCAATTTCATTTTCATTAAAGTATTTCCTTTCTACTACTCCTTGTTGCTGAACAGTCATAATCATATTAAAACCAGTATTCACACTTAATGATATAAAATTAGGTCCTGCAAATTTTGAAGCATCAAAGCTTGTTAAAGGTGTTAAGCCCCAACCTCCTCTGGCACCAAGAAAAAATAGAACCATCAAAGCAAAACTAATAAGCATTTTTGGCCAAAGCTGAATTTGATTAATTCCTGTAGTTATTTTTTCTGTGTTGATCCATATTCTATGTAATAAAATGGGAACAGGAATGAGTAAAAAAAGAATATAATAATAATCTAAGAGATAACTTTTAAGCAACGGTAGCCACTCTCCTACTTCAGACAATAAATCAATTCCGCTTCTTTTACCTGAAAATTTGAAATAAGCTGAATCAATTAAATTTAAAAAGATAAAAACAGTATTAATCGCAACATAATACCATTTTGCTAATAAATTCAGTAGTTCTGAAGGTTTAAAAAACTGAAAAAAGCTGATTAGAATTAAAAGAATATTTGAATAAATAATAGTTGAGGTATCGTACCATGTGCCAACCCAAAATGCATTTAAAACTGAAGTTAAACCAAACTCAATAAAAACCGGATTTAAGACTAAAAAAAATAATCTAGCAATACTGTAAAAAATCAGCAGGAAAATAAATCTAACTAATAAAATCTTGAATTCGCGCATTACCTCAAAGGTAATTCCTCATGGTGGTTTTCCATAAATTCACACAATTTAATGTGTAATTTATATCGAATTTATTTTGAAATGCTTCCTTTAGCTTATTTAATCACAATTTTCTTAACACCCTTTTTTGTTGGTGTTCCAATCTCGATTGTATAAATACCACCCGGAGCATTACCAGGAAAATCTAGTTTTAATATTTGATCACCTTTATTTAAATGAGAATCAAACAATTCCTTCATCAATCTTCCTTCCATGTTATACATAGTAATTAATACTCTTTCAGATTCTTCTAAAGGAAATGAAGCAAAAAGGATATTCTCACCTGGAACCACAGCAACATTAAAATCAAATTTACTCTCCTCTTCTATACCACTTGGAAATTGAAAATCCAATTCTAATGAATCCTGAAGTAAAAAATCGCCATCTGCAGTATTATCGTTATTTGACGCGATTCCAGCAAGATAAAATTTGATTTTTCCCAAATTTGATTCAGGTGCTTTCCATTTAAAACTCCATTTTCTTGAACCTGAACCATAAGTTTTAATTGCTGTATGGGTAACAAAATCTGAAACTCTTAAACCGGAATCTTGAATTTGAATGAATTCTCCAACTGGGATTGAAACAACTCCTTTTTGTCTAGCAGATAATCCAAACCCAAACCTTTGACGATTTGGATAGATTGATTCAACATTAATTGTATAGGTCTTCCCCGGTTCATAAAATGTGGGATTACCTTCGACAGAAATTTTAATAGAAGAATTGATGTTAGGTGACTCCGTATTTCTGTGACAGGCAGAACAATCACCTTCGCCCGGTGCACCGGTTAAGTTTAAAGCTCCATCAGAATTTGAAAACAATTCGCTGGCGAATAAAATACTCATTGCCAGAAAAGTAAATACAGTAATTTTTCTTTTCATAGAATTGGACTTAATAAAACCAAGACAATAAAATTCTGAAAAAGGATGTATGAGCTGAAAAAAAATTATTCGAACCTTAAAGCCTCAATAGGATCAAGCTTTGAAGCTTTGATTGCAGGATAAATTCCACTAATTAAACCAACAAAAAGGCATAATAAAACGCCACCTAAAATCCATAACCAGGGAATTATGAATCCTCCACCTACAAAAGATGAAACTATATTACCAATTGCTATTCCTAAAATGATTCCACCAATTCCGCCAATTTGACAAATCACAATAGCTTCAATTAAAAACTGTTTTCTGATGGCTGATTGAGTAGCCCCAATAGCTTTTCTTATACCGATTTCTCTTGTTCGTTCAGTAACTGATACAAGCATAATATTCATCAACCCAATTGCAGCTCCCAATAATGTTATAAACCCAATGATTGTTGCGGCCATTGTAACATATTTTAAATTACCAATTAAATCCTCGGCCATTGCATCTGATTTATAAATTTCAAAGTTATTTTGAGCAGTTACAGGCAAACGTCTTAATCTTCTAAATAAACTTGTAGCCTCTTCAACAGCTAAATCAATTTGAGAAACATCTTTTACTGCTACAGTAATAACAGTGCTCATATTGGGCATTGAAAAAGTTTGATAAGCATTATTAATAGGAACAATTACTAATCTATCGCCTCCAAATCCCATACTCGCTCCTTTACTTTTAAGAGTTCCTACAACTCTGAATTTTGCACCACCTATAAATACACTTTCTCCTAAAGGATTTTTTGATTTAAATAATTTTGATTTGATTTCACTACCTAATAAAACAACATTGGCAGCTGAACTAACTTCTTTTTCAGAAAAATTTCGACCTTTATCAACCTCATAACCTGCAACCCCAAGGTATCTATTATCACCTCCCATAACCATAATATTGGGGTCGGTTTTATTACTTTCATACTTTACAGTACTAGCAAAACTAGCATTAACACTTAAAGAAACAGTGGCTGGGAAATTAAATTCTTCAGAAAAACTTGAGGCTTCTCTAAAACCTATGGTTTTATATTTTTTGGGGAATTTTCCTCCACCGTTAAAACGAATATTCTGACCTCTATTTTTGATATTAAAGGTATTAGCGCCCATGCTTGAGAAATTGTTATTAATTGCAGATTTCATCCCATCGATGGCAGTTAGAATGCCAACTAATGCCATTATTCCCAAAGAAATAATTAAGGCTGTAATTACAGCTCTAAGCATATTTCCTTTGATGGAACCTAATGCAATTTTTACATTTTCTGTTAAAGTCATCGACTTATTTTACCTTTTGTTTTTCAATGAATTTGAAACCTTTTCTTCCATTTTGCTCGGTAAAATCAATAATCATACCTGCAAAAAAGAATACTTGACCCGGATTGTAAATAACATTTAAACCTTGAATTTCAGATTGTTTATCTTTATCACTCATTTCATCAAAGCCAATTAATAAACCTTTATCCTGTGCATTTTTCTGACGAATTCCAACTCGTAAAAAGTGTGAATCAGGAATATTTAAGTTTACTCTATACAATTTTATAGCATCTAATGCCTCTTTTGTAAATTCAATCAGATTCATATTAGATTTTGTTTCTCAGGAAATTTGCAATACGTTTAACTAAAACAGGACCTTCATAGATAAAACCGGTATAAACCTGAACCAAACTTGCTCCTGCCTCAATTTTTCTCATTGCACTTTCTTCGTTATAAATACCACCAACACCAATCATTGGTATTTTTCCTTCACTTTTCTGATTGATGTATTTTATAACATCAGTTGATTTGTCTGAAAGAATTTTACCACTTAATCCACCTGCACCAATTTCATCTACAATTGATTTATCTGTTTTTAAACCTTCTCTACTAATTGTTGTATTGGTAGCTACGATGCCTTCTATTCCTGTTTCGTTAACTATCACCACAACATCATCAAGTTGCTCTTGAGATAAATCAGGAGCAATTTTAAGCAAGATGGGCTTATGAGGAAAGTCTTTTTTTATGAAAGTATTCCTCGACTCAATCAATCGGCTCAAAATCTCCATTAGCGGCTTTTTATCTTGTAACTCCCTTAAGTTTGGTGTATTTGGAGAACTCACATTAACAACAAAATAATCAACCAGATTATAGAGTTTTTCAAAACAGATTAAATAATCTTGAACGGCATTTTCATTCGGAGTAATTTTGTTTTTACCAATATTACCCCCAACAATTAAGCCTTTAGGTCGGTTTTTTAATCTTTCTGCAACTACTTCTACCCCTTCATTATTAAAACCCATCCTATTAATTAAACTTTCATCCTTTTTTAAACGAAACAATCTTGGTAACTCGTTACCGGGTTGTGGCAAAGGAGTAACTGTACCTATTTCAATAAATCCAAAACCAAGTGCACTTAATTCGTTTAAATAAGCTGCATTTTTATCCAATCCTGCTGCTAATCCAACTCTATTAGGGAATTTCAATCCTAAAAAGTCAAATGAATTTTCAACTTTATAAGTTTGAAGAAGTAATAGTTTTACAAATGGAATTTTGAAAACAATTTTCATGAGCCCAAAAGTGAAATGATGAGCGGTTTCTGCCGGTAATAAAAACAGAAAGGACCTTAATAATCGGTACAAAGTGTTTAAAGTTTAGTTCAACAAATTTAAAGGTTCCGATAGAAAAACCTTAAAATCAATTGCATTTGGGGATAAAAGATAAAGCTTATCCACAATTGTAAAATTATTTTAATCCAAAAAAAAGAATCAAACAATTTGAAACATTGAAAGTTATTGAAATAAGCAATCTAACAAGCGTTATTTAGAATGATTATAAATATACTAAATGTGATTAAAATTATACCCCTAAAAACTTTGATAAATCTCAAGTCCTCATAAATTCGCACGCATCGAAAAAACCACTACAAAATGAATTGGGTAAACAAAATGTTCTCATCATCGCTTGGTAAGAAATTCTTTATGGGTCTTACCGGATTGTTCTTATGTTCCTTTCTTGTGATTCACATGGTAGGAAATCTTCAATTGTTTAAATCTGATTTCGGCATGGCCTTTAATACCTATGCTGTATTCATGACAAGCAATCCTTTAATTAAAACAGTATCTTATTTACTGTATTTATCAATTATTCTACATGCTATACAGGGCATCAGACTTGTATTTCAAAACAAAGCTTCTAGACCTGTACAGTATGCAGTCTACAATGGGAAAGCTAGTAGTACATGGGCTAGCCGAAACATGGGCTTATTAGGAACTATTCTTTTAGTTTTTATAGTTGTACACATGAGTGATTTTTGGTTTGAATATAAATTCGGTCATGTTCCTTATGCAAACTATTATACCAATGTAGAAACAGGTGAAACTAAATTTGTACCTGCTCCTCCTGACCACAAACAGTTTAACAAAATTGAAGAATCTGTAATTAGTTCTGCAGAAGGCCAATTTAAGGTTACAACTGTTAAAGATTTATATGCTGAAGTTGCAGAAGGATTTAAAGAATGGTGGTTGGTGCTTATTTATATTGTTTCAATGGCAGCTGTAAGTTTCCACTTATATCATGGATTTCAAAGTGCGTTTCAAACGTTTGGTTTGAATCACAGTAAATATAATGGTCTGATTAAATTCATTGGATTATGGATATTTTCTATTGCGCTGCCGGCTGGATTTGCGGCTATGCCTTTATATTTCTTTTTTAAGTAAATAATTAAATTCTTTATATGAGTTCATCAAAATTAGAATCCAAAATTCCTGAAGGAAATCTTGAAACCAAATGGACAAAATACAGATCTACTGTACCATTGGTAAATCCGGCAAATAAAAGAAGCCTAGAAATAATCGTGGTTGGTTCTGGTTTAGCCGGTGCTTCTGCGGCTTCAACTTTAGCAGAATTGGGATATAAAGTTAAAGTTTTCTGTTTTCAGGATTCTGCTCGCCGTGCACATAGTATTGCTGCACAGGGTGGAATTAATGCTGCAAAAAATTACCAAAATGATGGTGATTCAGTTTATAGACTGTTTTATGATACTATTAAAGGTGGAGATTACAGAGCACGTGAAGCTAATGTTTATCGCTTAGCTGAAGTTAGTGCAAATATTATTGACCAAAGTGTTGCTTCAGGTGTACCTTTTGCCCGCGAATATGGAGGCTTGCTTTCAAATCGTTCTTTTGGGGGAACTCAAGTTCAAAGAACGTTTTATGCTGCTGGTCAAACCGGTCAACAATTATTATTAGGAGCTTATAGTGGTTTACAAAGACAAGTTGGAATGGGAGCAGTACAAATGTTTGCTCGTCATGAAATGCTTGAAGTTGTAAATATTGATGGTGTTTGCCGTGGAATTATCGCCAGAGATTTAGTTAGTGGTAAATTGGAAAGACATTTCGGTCATGCCGTATTATTATGCACTGGTGGTTACGGAAATGTATTCTTCCTTTCTACAAATGCTATGGGTTCAAATGTAACTGCTGCATGGAAAGCACATAAAAAAGGTGCCATGTTTGCTAACCCTTGTTTTACACAAATTCATCCAACATGTATTCCTGTTTCAGGAGACCATCAGTCAAAATTGACTTTGATGTCTGAATCATTAAGAAACGATGGTAGAATCTGGGTTCCTAAAAAACAAGAAGATGCAAAAGCAATCAGAGAAGGTAAATTAAATCCAAATCAAATTAAAGAAGAAGATAGAGATTACTATTTGGAAAGAAGATACCCTGCTTTTGGAAATCTTGTACCACGTGACGTAGCAAGTCGTGCTGCCAAAGAACGTTGTGATGCAGGATTTGGTGTTAACGCAACTGGGGAAGCTGTTTATCTGGATTTTGCTTTTAACATGAAGTACAAATACGGTAAAACTGAAGCTACCAAAAAAGGAATTGCAAATCCTACAGAAGAACAATTAAAAGCTTTAGGTCATGAAGTTATCAAAGAAAAATATGGTAACTTATTTGATATGTACCAGCAAATTACCGGTGTAAATCCGTATGAAAATCCAATGATGATTTACCCTGCGGTACATTATACAATGGGTGGACTTTGGGTTGATTATAATTTGATGACAAATGTACCGGGGCTTTATGCTTTGGGTGAGGCAAACTTCTCAGACCATGGTGCTAATAGATTAGGAGCATCTGCTTTAATGCAAGGTTTAGCTGATGGTTACTTTGTTATTCCTTACACTATTGGTTCTTATTTAAACAAAGAAATTAGTGTAAAACCAATTTCTTTAGACCATCCTGCATTTGTTCAAGCAGAAAAAGAAGTTGAAGAAAGAATCAATAAATTCTTAACCATCAACGGAACTAAATCTGTTGATTACTTCCACAAAAAATTAGGTTTAATTATGTGGAATAATTGCGGAATGGCAAGAAATTCTGAAGGTTTAACCAAAGCAATTGAAGAAATCAGAGCATTAAGAGATGAATTCTGGAAAAATGTTCGTGTAACAGGTTCTGCTGATGAAATGAATCCTGAATTGGAAAAAGCTGGTCGTGTTGCTGATTTTCTTGAGCTTGGAGAACTTATGTGCTTAGATGCTTTAAAACGTAATGAAAGTTGCGGAGGTCACTTTAGAGAGGAATATCAAACTGAAGAAGGTGAAGCATTAAGAGATGATGAAAATTACAAATATGTAGCTGCTTGGGAAATGAAAGACCTAGGAAACTGGGAATTACATAAAGAAGATTTGATTTATGATAACATCAAAATTGCTCAAAGAAGCTATAAATAATCACCAATTAAAATAAAAATTTATGAGCGAAAAACATATAAATGTTACTCTAAAAGTTTGGAGACAACGTAATAGCAAAGACAAAGGTGGATTTGAAACCTATCCAATGAGCGGTGTTTCAACAGATATGTCATTCCTTGAAATGTTTGACGTATTAAATGAAAAACTTATCAATGATGGAAAAGACCCTGTAGCTTTTGATCATGATTGTCGTGAAGGTATCTGTGGTATGTGCAGCATGTTTATTAATGGACGTCCACATGGTCCAAAACAGGCTGTTACTACTTGTCAGTTGCATATGAGAAGTTTTAACGATGGAGAAACTATTGTAGTTGAACCATGGAGAGCAAAACCATTTCCTGTTATCAAGGATTTAGTTGTTGACAGATCTTCATTTGATAGAATTATTGCCGCTGGTGGATTCATCTCAGTAAATACAGGAAATGCGCAAGATGCTAACTCGCTTCCAATTTCTAAAGAAAATGCTGATGAGGCTTTTGCCGCTGCTGCTTGCATTGGATGTGGTGCTTGTGTTGCTGCTTGTAAAAATGCTTCTGCAATGCTTTTTGTTTCAGCAAAAGTTTCGCAGTTAGCTTTGTTACCTCAAGGACAACCTGAAAGAAATCAGCGTGTAATGGAAATGGTAGCTCAAATGGATACTGAAGGATTTGGTTCTTGTACCAATACTGGTGCATGTAGCGCTGAATGCCCTAAAGAAATTTCATTAACTAACATTGCTAGAATGAATCGTGATTATGTAGTAGCTGAATTAAGCTCAAAATAATTAGATTTTTATATTTGAAAAAAGGCTGTTTCATTTTGAAGCAGCCTTTTTTGTATTCTTTTAGGTAATCCTTAAATCTGGTCTATTTCACCAGGATTTCCAGTTGTTAGTATATGATTTTCGTAATATAACTATCACTTTAAATAATATTCATTCTAGATGCAACAAAATTTAGTATTTTAGCGTCTACTCTAAAAACAATATTTTGCAAAAGCTTCGAATTTTAATTCTTGCATTCTGCCTATTACTTTTTGCCACCAAAAGTATGGCTACCCATTACAGGGCAGGAGAAATTACGTATAGACAAATTGAACTTACTATCTATGAAATAACTGCTATTACCTATACTGATCCCAGAAATACCGGAGCAGACAGGCCTGAGATAGATATTGATTTCGGTGATAAAACTTCGGCTTCAGTTGCTAGAGTTAATGGTACAGGTGAGATTGTAAATACCGACCCCAATAATATCATCAAAAAAAATATTTATAAAACTACTCACACATATCCCGGACCTGGTATGTATTTGATTAGTATGTTAGATCAAAACAGAATTGCCGGAATTAGAAATATTAATGATGGTCGGTCTGTAGACATTGCATTTTATGTAGAATCTTATTTAAATATTGTTGCAGGTTTTGGATTTAATCAAAGTCCGATTCTATTGCTCCCTCCTATCGACATTGGCTGTAAATTCAAAGTTTTTAAACACAATCCTGCTGCTTACGACCCAGATGGTGATAGTTTAAGTTTTACATTAATTCCACCCAAAAAAGCTAAAGGAGAAGATGTCGCGAATTATGTTACACCATTTTTTACTGATTCATTTTCGTTAGATCAAAAAAATGGGCAGGTAACTTGGTCGACACCCCAGGTTTCCGGCCCATATAATATTGCAATTAAAATTCAGGAATTCAGAAAGGGCGTTTTAATTGGTTTTGTGGTAAGAGATATGCAAATTTTTATTAATGATAATTGCATTAACAATCCACCCAAACTCTCAATTATAAATGATACTTGTATCGAAGTAAATCAGCTTTTAAGAAAAACCATTAGTGCTACAGATGTTGATGCAGGCCAATTCATTACTTTACAAGCTTATGGAGGTCCTTTTGTTCAAAACACTAAACCAGCAACAATAAACCCTAACCCTGGATATGGAATGTCACCTGTTGCATCAGTTTTTAATTGGACGCCCTCCTGCAATGCAATTAGATACAGACCTCATCAGGCAGTTTTTAGAGCTACTGACAATCATCCTTTCGATCCATTAAGTGATATTTCATTCTGGAATATTAAAGTAATTGCACCTGCTCCAAAGAATGTACAAATTTCTCAGGACAGTAATGGTTTTTATTTGAGTTGGAGGAAAGATTCCTGCAATCTGGCTTATGGCTATAAAATTTATAGAAGAATTGACTCTAGTTATTGGAAACATGCAAATTGTGAAACAGGGGTTCCTGATTATACAGGCTTTACTTTGTTAGATACAACCGATGGAGTTGATAATGTTAAATATTTTGACAATCAATTTGGGAAAGGACTTTCTCCTTTAATTAGGTATTGCTACATAGTAACAGCAATGTATCCTCCAAGAAGTGAAAATGGAATTATCATTTATAGTGAAGAATCAGAAAGTTATGCAAGCGAAGAAGTTTGTGATCTGATTTTAAGAACCAAGCCAATAATAACGAAAGTGAGCGTAGAGTCAACCTCTACAACATCAGGTAAAATAAGAGTTAACTGGTTAAACCCAGAACAAATTGATACAGTTGACCAATACCCTCCACCATATAAAGCCCAAATTCAAAGAGCTGTTCTCGGTGAAAATAATTTCCAAAATATTGGACCTTCATTTAATTATAATCAATTTGCAGATTTAAAAGAAGAATCTATTATTGATTCTCTAATCAACACTACTTCAAATATCTACAACTATAAAGTCCAGTTTTATTACACTAAAAACAACCAAGAAAAACTATTGGAAGAAAGTATAATAGCAGGTTCCGTATTTTTAAATAATTATAATAGTGATAAAAGCATTCGATTAAACTGGTCGCCTGATGTTCCCTGGAAAAATAATGAAGCCACTATTTACAGGAAAAACCAATCAGATATTTTTGATTCAATTGGGTTTAGTAAAACTCAGGAATACTTAGATGTAGGCTTAGTAAATGGTAAAACATACTGTTATAAAATTCAAACTACAGGAAATTATAACCTAAGTTATTATCCGAATTTGATAACTAATTTTTCGCAAGAAATTTGTGGGTCACCTTTAGATACAATTAAACCGTGTCCTCCAATATTATTAATTGATACTCCTTGTAATAATTTGAATAGTTTGAAGGTGATTTTAAATTGGTCATATCCTTCAGAGTGTACAAATGATTTAGTTAGCTATAAAATTTACTGGAAACCTAATAAAAAAGAGAATTGGACATTATTAGCAACTTTACCTGCAAATATTTCAAGTTATACAGATGAAAGAGAAAATTTAAAACTAACTATTGCAGGATGTTATGCGGTAACTTCAGTTGATTCTTTTAACAATGAAAGTTCATTTGGAAATGAAAAATGTATTGATAATTGTCCATATTATATTCTACCAAATGTATTTTCACCTGATAATGAAGATAATATAAACAAATTATTTAAGCCGTTTCCATATAGGTTCATTAATAAAATCGACCTTACCATTTATAACAGATGGGGCCAAGAGGTTTTCAATACAACTAACCCTGAAATAAACTGGAATGGTAAAGATTTAGAATCAGGGATTGAATGTTCAGAAGGAGTATATTATTATATATGTGATGTATATGAGAGCTACCTTGAGGGAGAAAAAAAGAGAACGATTAGAGGTAGTATCCAAATAATTAGATAAAAAGTGTTTACAGGAATAATTGAAAAAACAGGAAAACTTGTTTCCAAAGCTGAATCAGGTTCCAATATTGATTTTTGGTTTCAATCAGAAATCAGTAATGATTTAAAAATCGACCAATCATTAGCACATAATGGTGTTTGTTTAACCGTTGTCGAATTAAAAGACGGCCAACACAGAGTTACGGCAATTGCAGAAACTTTAGAAAAAACCAATTTAGGAGAACTTAGAGAAAACCAATTGGTAAATTTAGAAAGATGTATGCCTGTTAACGGTCGGTTTGATGGTCATATAGTTCAAGGACATGTTGATGAAACTGGTATTTGTATAGAAAGAAAAGAAACAGAAGGAAGCTGGTACTTCAGGTTTAGAATTACCAATAGTGTCAATAAAGGCTTATTGGTAAACAAGGGTAGTATTTGTATTAATGGAGTAAGTTTAACGGTTGTAGAGGCAAAAGAAGATTGGTTTTCAGTAGCAATAATTCCTTATACATATAATTTCACTAATTTTAATGAAATTAAAGTTGGCTCTAAAATAAATCTTGAATTTGATATTTTAGGTAAATACGTCCAGAAACAATTAGACTTAAGGTCATAAAAAAAGCCGGATAAATCCGGCTTTTTTATTTGAATAAATTAAATTACTCACCAACAACTTCAACTGAGATGTTGATAGCAACATCACGGTGTAAGTTTAAAGTAGCTTCATAAGTACCTAAAACTTTAACATCACCGATTTCAATTTTACGTCTGTCGATATCGTAACCTTTAGTTTTTAACACTTGAGAAACTTGAAGTGGAGTAACTGAACCAAAGATTTTACCATTAGCACCGGCTTTCATACCAATAGTAATAGCTAAATCCTTTAATTGTTCTGATAAAGCCAAAGCATCAGCTTTTAGCTTCTCACGCTTCATAGCACCTTGACGGTTATTTTCTTCTAACATTTTCAAGTTTCCAGGGGTTGCCATTAAAGCATAACCACGTGGGAATAAGAAATTGTTTGCATAACCATTTTTAACTTCTACTACATCACCTTGGTGACCTAGATTTTTCATGTTTTCTTTAAGAATAA